>JBAYUM010000245.1:0-2506 GCA_041675125.1 Candidatus Nanopelagicales bacterium | reverse complement strand
TGAGGAGCATTGTCCTGGTGAACCAAGGGCGATCGATCGTTGCGAGCGAGGTCCTGCTCGACGCCGACCCCAAGGCAGCCTCGTCAGGAAGCCTTCGGAGTGCGCTTGGCTGCAGCCCGCTTGGCCGGCTTGGCCTTCGAAGTGACAGATTGCTTGGCCTTTCGGGCCCGTACTCGCGGAGCACCGACAGGAAGCGGGAATGCCCGCCCCTCGACGTACACCACGAGTTCCAACGTTCCTCCCATGGCTTCGGCATACGCCGCCAAACTGCCGACCTCGGTACGCGACAGATCCCCTCGCTCCATTCGGGAAACCCGAGGCTGATCGACGCCGATCCGCTCGGCAAGCTCTTCCTGCGTGAGACCCGTCTGCTTCCGCAAATCCGCCAGTCGGTTCGCCCGAGACTCCGCCAGAATCTCATCGCGCAGACGTTCGACCGCCTGCTCGTCAGTCGCCCGGCGGTGCCGGATCTCGTTCAGCGGCACCATCGTGTTGTCCTGTCGCTTCGTCATCGCTTCCTGCTCCTTCCCGATTTCCTGCCTGCATGTGACCCACCGGACAAGGTCTGCACATGCGCTTCGAACCTGTCATCGGCAATCGGGACGTTCTCCCGGTACCACTGCGTCCAACGATTCGACTTGTCACCTGCCACCAACACAACTGCCTGGCGTTCAGGATCGAAGGCGAACAGCATTCGCAATGCCCCGCCTCGAGGTCGAAGCTCCTTCATGTTCGGGTATCTCGAACCCTTGATCGTGTCGACGAACGGCCGGCCCAGTGCCGGGCCGTCCACGGCCAGAGCATCCAATACCGCGAGCACCTGCTGGTAATCCGCCTCTCCCAGGGAATCAACCCAGTCAGCCACCTCCGGGTGCAACAGGATCGCCCAGGACACCCGTGAACTATATGCCTTAGAACACATATGTGTCAAATGGCATGTTTCAGGCTTCGAAATACCGATCTTCATGTCCTGTGATTCTGGGACGCATCACAATTGCTAGTGGATCGCTCGTCCCTCAGCTCCGGATCAAACTCCTTCGGCACGACTCCACTCCATGCCTCGATAGGAGGCGGCGTCTAACCCGCGACGCTTCACGGAACTTGGTCCGGCTGGATCGCGGGTTTGGTCCTTTGATATTCCATTGCCCCGGCGATTGCGTTTGCGAGGCCTTCTCCGAACTCACGTTCAACAATCCAGTACGCCAAATCGAATCCGCTGGTCACTCCACCGCAGGTCACGAGATCACCATCGTCGACGACCTTCTCCTCGACTATTTCAACTCCGAAATCCCTTAGATCGTCGATAGCTGACCTGTGCGTTATTGCTCTCCTGCCAGTCACAAGACCGGCAGCCGCCAATAGCAATGTGCCGGTGCAAACGCCAGCGATGAGGCCAGTAGTCCTCCGTGCCAACTGGAGCGGATCGTTCCATTGCCCTCGTTGTACTTCTCCGTAGACGCCCACATTCGACTTGGTTCCCCAGCCTCCTCCAGGTACCACCAAGATGTCGGCTTCGCCAGGCTTCCATGCGGCATGGGGTTGAAAGCGCAGGCCGCTTGATCCGACGATCTCGGTCGGTTCACCAAGCGTAACCAGCCGTGTTTGGAGATCCTTGGCACCGAACGATGCATTCGAGAACACTTCAAATGGCCCAATAGCGTCGACTTCGTCGACACCATTGAATACGAGAATGTCAATGTTCACGGCCAAACAATTCCACACCGCAAGCATTGGCGATCGTGCATCGTCACGATGGTTTCCCGGCCCCGTTCGGCTGCTCAGCCACCGCAGGCCCTCGTTCATGAACAATGCTGTTGTCCGAATGTGTCACTTCATTGCACAGTCATCGCCCGCGCGAAGCGCCAAATGCGCTGCCGGGGCACAGTCCCTGAACACATCAGATTCCGGGATATTCCGGTAGCCAGTATCCATCGGAATATCCCGCTAGAGATTGTCTATCGGAATATTCCTATAGTACTCTCGATGTATGGCACTCACTGGCGCTGTCTCCAGCCCCCAGGCACTCGGTCGGATCCTCCAGCAAGCACGCCTTGCGAAGGGTCTGACCCAGCACGAGCTTGCCGAAGAACTGGGCATCAGTCAGGGCTATGTGTCAGAACTCGAGGTCGGCAAGGCATCGCTGGCACTGACCCGCATCTTCGAGATCATGCGCCTGACCGGCATGACGCTCACTGCGGAGATCCCGGAGAGTGGCGACGATGCCTAGCCTCGAAGTCCACCTCTATGGGGCGCATGTCGGCGATCTCGTCGGGGACTCCTGGCGCGACTTCGACTTCGTCCCAACCGAGGCGGGCGTGCGCCGGTTCGGCGTTGGCAGCACAGTGCTGTCGGAGTCGGTGCCATTGCTGCCGCGCCAGCCACGCGGCAAGGCTCCGCGCCGGCGCGTCTTCTTCGACGAGTTGCTGCCCGAGGGCGTGACCCGTCAGCGGCTGGCCGAACGGGCTCGGGTCGCCACGACAGACACGCTCGGACTCCTTGCTGCCTA
>JBAYUM010000244.1:0-2526 GCA_041675125.1 Candidatus Nanopelagicales bacterium | reverse complement strand
CTGCGCAAGGTCACGAACTACAACGGAGGCGGACTCGTTCCTGACAGGGTGAAGTACACCCCAGGCCTGACCCCGAATGGCGATCCGATCTCATGCGGTTGGTACCTGACGGCCCAGGGCCAGAACCTGATCCCGGACAAGACCGCCACCTGTGGTGCGACATATGTCGACACGGCAACGGGCAAGGTGGTGTTCCAGGGTCATAACTGATCCCTCACCAACGAAGCAAGCGCAGTGGCGGGTGTCCTCGGACATCCGCCACTGGTTTTTGTGCCGTCATTCGGCATTTCTGCGGTAAATACGGTTGCAACCGATTTAGCGGAGAAACATGGGGTTCGTCCAGTGGATATATAAGACATTTCTGGACATAAACAACTCTTCAGGTAACGAATTGGCTACAACTGATACCGAAACCCTTGCGGTAGTGGTTGCACCTGCTTACCTTCGGCAATCTTGCTGCGCGGTCAATCGCCACCAGGAAGCTCGAACCGGTCACGCATGGTGCCTGACCGGTCAACAAAGGGGAGTCGTATGTCCGTCCTATCCAAGCGAGGAACCCGTACGGGCCTCGTTCTCGGTGGCGTCAGCGCTGCCATGGTGCTCAGTGTCGCTGCCACCGGCGCCTCGGCTGCACCAACGCCAGCACCCAAGCCCACCAAGGCGAGCAACGCCTCGTGTGCACCGACCGAGGGTGTCACGCCGACCACAGTCTCGTTCGGCATAGTTGTGCCGAAGACGGGGCCGGCTGCGCCGAACTTCGTGGGCGCTTCGCAGGGTGCGCAGCTGCGCATCGACCAGGAGAACGCCAAGGGTGGTGTCAACGGTCGCAAGATCACCTTCAAGGTCTACGACGATCAGTCCAGCCCAACAGCCCAGGTCTCGGCTGCTCAGCAGGCGATTCAGTCCGACCACATCTTCGGCCTTGGCGCTGCTACCAGCACGGTGTCGATGTTCCCCACGCTGAAGGCAGCCGGCATCCCGATCACTGGCTTCACCAACCAGGCATTCAACAGCGACCGCAATGCCTTCGGTGTCAATGGCGTCCCAGCCCCTCCGGGCATCGGATCGCTCGTCACGATCCAGAAGCTCAAGGCTCTGGGCGCGACCAAGATCGCCAACATCAACCACGCTTCAGCTGGTGCTACCGCCTCTGCCAACACCACTGCAGGCCTGCTCGGCCTGGTTCCTGGGGTCAGCCAGAGCCTGCGCATCGCTGATGAGCCGCAGGGCTCGCATGACGCCACTTCGACTGCACTGCGCGTCAAGAGCTCCGGTTCTGATGGTGCCATCATCGTCGGCTTCATCGAGGGCGGCGTCTCGATCGCTCAGGCCCTTGCCCAGCAGGGCGTGAAGCTCAAGGGCATGAGCATCGTGGGTCTTTCAGACCCAGCTGTGCTCAAGACCACAGGCACCGCACTTGATGGTGCACTCGGTACCAACTACGGCACAGTGCCCGTTGGCGTGAACAACGCTGCGGTTCGCACTATGACCAACGGCATGAAGGCCGCTGGGGTCAATCCGTACAGTGCTGCTGCTCCGATCGGCTATCTCGACGCCGACCTGTTCATCCGTGGACTGAAGGAAGCTGGTCAGTGCCCGACGCGTGCGCTGTTCATCGACAAGCTGCGCAATGTCACCAACTACAACGGTGGCGGGCTCGTACCCGAGCGCATCAGTTTCAAGCCGGGCATGACCCCCAATGGAAACCCAGCTGCGTGCACGTGGTTCATGGTGGCCAAGGGAACTCAACTCGTTGCCGATGCCAAGGCGACCTGTGGTGCGACCTACGTCGACACCGCAACCGGCAAGGTCGTGTTCCAGGGTTAGTCCCCGCACGTCATTCCAACAACAGGGGTGGATGTCTTCGGACATCCACCCCTGTTGTGCTTGACAGGCTTTGTCTGCATAAAGCCGGATAAAGCGGATGCCGTGAATAACGAATTCATAACGAACTGAGAATTTGCCACCGCTGTGATCTGAGTCACCTCCTAGTTTCGGTCTTGCCTTTACGGCGTATAGCGAGTCTCGACTTCGCATCGTGCGCAGCCGATCAATCGAGGGGAATGTGGATGTCCGCAACCAATGCAAGGGGTAAGCGCACAGCGCTGCTCGTGGGTGGCCTGAGCGCCACCATGGTCGTTTCGATGGCCATCTCAGGGGCCACCGCTGCGCCAAAGCCATCTCCCAAGCCAACGCTGAACAATGCGGCATGTCCCGCCAGTCCAGGCGTGACGGCGACGACCATCGCTGTGGGCGCTGTCTTCCCGCGTTCCGTCGCTGGCTACCGGGGCTTCGACACTGCTGCTCAACTGCGCCTCGCCCAGGAGAATGCCAAGGGCGGCGTCAACGGCCGCAAGATCGTGCTGACCACCTATGACGACGCGGCCAACCCAGCTACCCAGGTGACGGCCGCGAACAAGGCGATCCAGCAGGACAACATGTTCGGCCTGATCTCAGCCTCGACGACCGACACGATGTACCCGACTCTGAAGGTCGCAAATATTCCTGTTGTCGGACTGGCGAACG
>JBAYUM010000243.1:0-2538 GCA_041675125.1 Candidatus Nanopelagicales bacterium | reverse complement strand
TCCCAACTACGACGGTCGTACCCAGGAACCTTTGGTCCTGCCTGCGCGCTTCCCGAACCTCCTGGTCAATGGCAGTGCCGGCATCGCCGTCGGCATGGCCACCAACATCCCGCCGCACAACCTGCGGGAGATCGCTGCCGGAGCCCAGTGGTTGCTCGCCAATCCGGATGCCGATCGTGAAGCGCGGATGGAGGCTCTGCTCGGGATCGTCAGCGGTCCGGACTTCCCGACCGGTGCCCTGATCGTGGGTCGGCGAGGGATCGAGGACGCCTACCGCACGGGTCGCGGATCGATCACCATGCGTGCAGTCGTCACGGTCGAGGAGGACGCACGGGGTCGTCAGATTCTCGTGGTCACCGAACTCCCGTACCAGGTGAACCCCGACAACCTGCTGCTGCGGATCGCAGAGCTCGTCGGTGATGGCAAGCTCACGGGAATCGCTGATGTCCGCGATGATTCCAGTTCGCGCACCGGCATGCGGCTGATCATCGAGCTCAAGCGCGATGCAGTGGCACAGGTTGTCCTCAACCAGCTGTTCAAGCACACGCAGTTGCAGGACAACTTCGGTGCCAACATGCTGGCCCTGGTCGACGGCGTGCCACGCACGCTGACCATCGAGCAGTTCATCCGGCACTGGATCACCCACCAGATCGAAGTGATCCAGCGTCGTACCCGTTATCGCCTGCGCAAGGCTGAGGAGCGTGCACACATCCTGCGCGGCTACCTCAAGGCGCTTGATGCACTCGATGAGGTCATCGCACTCATCCGTGCGTCCGCAACCGTCGAGGATGCACGCACGGGCCTGATGGAACTGCTCGAAATCGATGAAGTGCAGTCAACGGCAATTCTCGACATGCAACTGCGCAGGCTGGCGGCTCTTGAGCACCAGAAGATCGTCGATGAGTACGAGGATCTGATGACCAAGATCGCCGACTACAACGACATTCTGACCAACGAACCACGGCAGCGCTCGATCGTCTCCGAGGAACTTCGTGAGATCACCGAGAAGTTCGGTGACGACCGGCGCACGAATTTCGTGGCCTGGGATGGCGATGTCACTGATGAGGATCTCATCGCGGTCGAAGACGTCGTGCTCACGATCACCTCTGGCGGCTATGCAAAGCGTACGAAGGCCGACCTGTATCGCGAGCAGCGTCGCGGTGGCAAGGGCGTCAAGGGTGCGCAACTGCGCCAGGATGACGTTGTCGAGCACATGTTCGTCACGACGACGCATCACTGGCTGCTGTTCTTCACGAACAAGGGCCGTGTGTATCGAGCCAAGGCTTATCAGTTGCCGGAGGCCGGTCGTGATGCCCGAGGCCAGCATGTCGCCAATCTGCTGGCCTTCCAACCCGATGAGACCATTGCCCAGGTTCTTGCAATCGAGAACTACGAGGCGGGCGAGCACCTGGTGCTGGCAACGCGCAACGGCATGGTGAAGAAGACCAAGCTGGTGGACTACGACACCAACCGCACCGGCGGCATCATCGCGATCAATCTCGCCGAGGATGACGAGGTAATCTCCGCGCAGCTCGTATCAGAGAATGATCATCTGATCCTGTTCTCGCGCAAGGGCATGTCTGCCCGCTTCGACGCCAAGGACGAGACCCTGCGTCCAATGGGCCGCGCCACCAGCGGAGTCATCGGCATGCGGTTCCGTGGCGACGATGCCTTGCTGGCGATGGAAGTGGTCCGCGAGGGCGCCTTCGTGGTCACCGTCACGGATGGCGGCTATGCCAAGCGAACATCGGTTGATGAGTGGGCACCCAAGGGCCGCGGCATCCTCGGCGTTCGCGCGATGAAGCTCGTCGAGCAGCGGGGCTCCATGGTCGGGGCACTCGTGTGCGATGAGGGCGATCAGATCTTCGCCATCGCCTCCAACGGCGTGGTGATCCGCACCAGCGTCGCCCAGGTTCGCCCCTCAGGTCGAGACACGATGGGCGTGCGTCTGATGAACCTGGCCGAAGGCGATGCGATTGTCGCTGTTGCTCGCGGTGGTGAGGCTGACGAGGAAGAGGGTGAGGAGGCCGAAGTCGTCATTGACGCAGGGGTGGAGACCGAGGTCGAGGCCTCGGATGACACCGTGGACCAGACGTCTGCAGAACCGGCTGAATAGCGCAGGACTGCCAAGCCCCTGGGCCTTGAACGCCCGGGGGCAAGACACCTGCGTTGGATCCGATACTGTTTCCCCCCGCGCCTACGAGTAGTGATCCTGCTCGTGGGAGCGGAACGGGCCTATAGCTCAGCTTGGTTAGAGCGCTTCCCTGATAAGGAAGAGGTCGATGGTTCAAGTCCATCTAGGCCCACGTGAAAAAACTGTTGGTACTCGCCGTCATTGCAGGTGTTGGCTACTACGCGTACAAGAAGTACACGGAGAACCAGGACGACTCGGACCTCTGGTCAGAGCCGTCGCAGGCACCTGATCTACGATAAGTAGCCCTCAGGGGGTTTAGCTCAGTTGGTAGAGCGCTGCCTTTGCAAGGCAGAAGTCAGGAGTTCGAGTCTCCTAACCTCCACTTCGACCTGTGTATTGCCTGA
>JBAYUM010000242.1:0-2547 GCA_041675125.1 Candidatus Nanopelagicales bacterium | reverse complement strand
GCAGCGACGACTGCGTCATTGGCTCGCCTGGGTCTGGACCCGCATGAAGTAGCAGTCTGGGAGGACGGGTACCGCGCGAAGGATGACGAGGCACATACCTTCGAATGGTGGTACTTCGACATGCAGCTGGACGACGGGTCAACACTCGTCGCGACCTTCTCGAATAAGCCCCATACCGAGCCCCATGGGCCATTGAAGCCCAGTGTGCTGGTGATCTACCACGATCCTGATGGCAGCAGGATCCGACAGACGGATGAGTACGCAGCAGAGGATTTTGCCGCAGCCGCAACTCATTGCGATGTGCGCATCGGCCCAAATACCGTCGCAGGAGACCTCTCCACCTACACCATCCACCTGGCAACTGCAGATCTCGAGGCAGATCTGACCCTCGACCGCAGGGCACCCTCGTGGCGTCCTGGGGCAGGCATCTCGTACTTCAACAGTCAGCAGACCACGTACATGGGCTGGGTCGTCGCTGTTCCCTATGGCCAGGTCTCCGGAACCATCACCTACAAAGGCGTCCAGCGTCAGATAACGGGATCGGCGTACCACGACCACAACTGGGGCAATGAACTGATGAGTGCCATGCTCGACCACTGGTACTGGGGTCGGGCGCACATCGGCGACTACACGGTCGTCTACGTGCGCATGACCACCAAGGGCATCTTCGGCTTCGGCGCGATCAATCTTCCCACGTTCCTGCTGGTGAAGGGCGAGACCATCCTCACCGATGACATGCTGCCCCTGCTTCTGGAGACGTCAGGCGACATGCCCGGCCCGGGGCACCAGACCTATCCAACGGACATGCGATGGACCTGGACATCAGATGAAGGAAGCGTCGAACTGCATGTCACCAATCCCTCCCTCATCGAAGCACTCGACATGACTGAGGGCGAGCCTGCGTGGAAGAGACCGCTCATGCATCTGGTCGAGCATCCGATGTACTACGACTTCAATGCCGACGCCAAGCTCACAATTGACCTCAAGGGCACGAAGGAAACCGTGACGGGACGCACCCTGTACGAGAAGATGATGTTTCGCTAGCAACGCAACCCACGATGACGGGTATGGCAGTGGAACCTCAGGGGCTCACAACGGCGCACGCCTCCGCTGTCCTGACGACTGACGGCCCAAACGTCATTCCCCAGCCTCGGCGACGGAGCCTGCCCAGACGCTTCCTCGACCAGTTCATCCATTTCTTCGCACTGCTGCTCTGGGGTGCAGCCGTGCTGGCCGCTATTGCCCGCCTGCCGCAGGTCAGCATTGCCATCGTCTCCGTGATCATCGTCAACGCCCTGTTCGCATTCATTCAGGAGAGTCGCGCCGATCGGGCCGCAGATCGACTGACCGCCCTGCTGCCCACTCTGGTCACGGTGATTCGCGATGGTCGCCGTACGACAGTGGATGCAAGTCATGTTGTCCGAGGTGACCTGATCTGTCTTGAATCCGGTGATCGAGTTCCAGCAGACGCTCGCGTGGTGCGCGCCAATATCCTGCGGCTCGATGCCTCGATGATGACTGGCGAGAGCGTCCCTGTTGACGTGGGTGTCGGAGAAATCGTCTTCGCCGGCACATTCGTCGTCGAGGGCGAAGCCGATGCCCTGGTCGAGAAGACCGGTTCCAGTACTCGCATTGCCGATATTGCGCAGATGAGCACCGCGGCCAGCTCCCGGGTCACGCCGCTCGCGCTGGAACTGCGTCGCGTCGTGCGGCTCATCGCAGTGATCGCCATCAGCGTCGGTGCACTGTTCTTCGTCATCACCCTGCTGTTGGGCAATGCGCCTGCGCAGGGGCTCATCTTCGGCATCGGCGTCACGGTCGCGCTTGTGCCCGAGGCACTGCTGCCGACAGTCACGCTCACCCTTGCCTGGGGTGCGGAGCACATGGCCAATCGCCATGTCCTGGTGCGTGACCTGGAGGCCGTGGAGACCCTGGGATCGACAACCATCATCTGCACCGACAAGACCGGAACGCTCACCAGAAATGAGATGACCGTTCTATCGGCATGGACACCTCAGGGCAGTGCCACAGCAACAGAACCCGGCTATCAACCCGAAGCACTCGTCACCTACGGCAGCACGAGCGACCACGCAGCGATCCGGGAGTTGGCTCGCGTCGCTCAGGCCTGCTCAGACGGCTATGTCTATGAGCATGAGGACAAGTGGCTCGCCCATGGGGATCCGATGGAGGCGGCCCTCGACGCATTTGCTCAACGCGTCGACCCGGCGCTCGTCATGAGCGATGTCGTGGCGACACTGAAATTCCCCTTCGACCCGCGACGGCGACGAATGTCGGTCGTACGTGACGGCCACGTGCTGGTCAAGGGCGCACCGGACTCTGTGCTCCCGTTGTGCTCTGAAGTCGGCGACGCGCAGGACGCAGCCGCACTCCTGGCAGCCAATGGCCTTCGAGTGCTCGCGGTTGCAACCAGATCATTGGTCGATGGCGACCTTCCACGGAGTCCGAATGCCGCCGAGACCGACCTCACCCTGGTGGGGCTGATCGGGCTCGAGGACCCGCCGCGATCTGATGTCCGGACCTCCATCG
>JBAYUM010000241.1:0-2612 GCA_041675125.1 Candidatus Nanopelagicales bacterium | reverse complement strand
TGACCGTGCATCAGCCAGAGGTCTGACAAGGGAGCCGAGCTCAGTTCGGTTGGCGGGATGAACTGCCAGAGTCCCTCGCGCATGTAGTCGAAACGGACTCCGCGCAGCATGGCGAGGGCATAGATCATCAGGTAGACCGCTGGACCCGAGAGAAAGAGCAGCTGCTCGGAGGGTTTGCCTGAGAGTCGAATCCGCGCAGGCTTCATGGTGGATTCCTTGTGCCTCATGAGCGGGCTTGCCCGCCGTGGATATGGTCGATGTCGCTGCAGGCTACTGGAGCCACGTGTGTGAGTGAAGGACCGTTGGCGACTGCGCCGCGAGGAATACGGTCAGCAGGCGATCTTGCCGGGGCATCAGCGCGACAGTTGTAGTGTCAGCAGTCATTGAACGCCAGCGAGGGCGAAGGGGGCCCGGTTGCCAAGTCTAGATAGCGCTGCACACGCGGAGTCCGGCGTCGCCGCATCCCGATACCCCATCTCCTGGCGCGAGTTGCTCATCGTCGCGGCCGTGGTGCTCGTGCTGCCCTCGATCGCCGGGTTGGTACCGGGCGCAGTTCAGCATGCGCTGGATGCGGGCGGAGGCTCGTTGAGCACGCTGCTCAAGGCCCTTGCCAGTCCCAATGCAGCGTCGGACATCGGTGCTCAGATCGCCTCCTCGCATGCCTTGCTCGATCCAAGCCTCTCGGCCTATGCGCCGTTGCACACGCTGTTCGCCGCCGTAGGCGTTGACTGGAACGTGCTGCACTCCAACACCCATCTGCCATTCGAGTTCGCGGTCTGGCTACCGGTCGCTCTGCTGCCGTCGCCCGAATGGCATGCCTACTGGGTTGCTGCGATGCCATTCGTGCTGGCCTTGTCGATGCGCGTGCTGTCCGTGCCGGCTCGCATCGCCTATCCAGTCGCGTTGATCTTCATTGTCACCCCGGTGGGACTGTTCGCACTCGTCAGCACCTACCCGGTCTCGGCGTTGGCGTTGGCAGGCGCATGGCGATATCGGGACAACGCATGGATATCGGGTATCTGCTATGCATTCCTCGCCGGCACGCGGGGTATCGCGGCCATCATGCTCGCCTATCCGATCGTCACGAGGAGATGGAAGTCCGCGATCGTCACGGTAGCGGCCCTCGCGATCATGCTCGCGACCGTGGTGGCCCTAGAACCCGGCATCGTCGGCGACTTCCTCACGCTCGGACGCGACGCCATGGCCTTCAACACCGCACGGCACGACAACCTGTCGGTGACGACAGTATTCGCGATGCTCGGAATCCCTGTCGTGCTGGCCATCGTCATGATCGGTGCGATGGTCGCGATCGGTCTGTGGCGCAAGCAGGAGCTGTTCTGGCTGCTTGCCTGGGCGTCGATGGCTCTGACCCCCATCGCATGGTCATACTCAGTTGCGATGGCTGTGCCACTCGCCGTGGTCATCTGGCGCCTGGGCAGGCTGGGCCAGCTAGCAGTGCTCATCATGGCTCTCGGAGTCGCAGTCACCACCTCCTACTACGGTCCCTCCTGGCTGGTGTTCGTCGTCGTGAGCGGGCTGGCCTTGGTGCTCGTGAATCCGGGCACGGGAATGAGCATCGGAGAGGATGCGCCAGACTTGGCCCTTCGTACCCGCGTCGAGACAACGCGGTCGTGAGGAAGGTGCAGGCAGGCTATGGCGAACTCTGAAGGTTCCGCAACCAGGGCCGACCTGTCGCTCGTGATGCCGGCCTTCAACGAGGAGGACGCCGTCGCGCAGACGCTCGCCCGCGTGCTGTCCCTGCCATTCGTCCACGAAGTCGTGTTCGTGGACGACGGGTCCAGTGATGCGACCCTCAGTATCGCCCGTGAGATCGATGACGCTCGGCTGAAGATCATCGCCATGCCCCGCAATCGCGGCAAGGGCTCGGCTGTGCGCACAGGCATCGCAGCTGCTACCGGTGACTTCGTGGCGATCCAGGATGCCGATCTCGAGTATGACCCTCGCGATCTCGAGAGACTCCTGGGGCCATTGCGCGACGGCCGTGCGGATGTCGTCTACGGGTCGCGCTTTCGCGCTGGGAGCGAGAGCCGGGTGCTGTTCTACTGGCACAGCCTCGGCAACAAGTTGCTCACGACGCTTTCGAACGTCACCACGAATCTCAATCTCACCGACATGGAAACCGGCTACAAGGTCTTTCGCCGCGAGATCGTCCAATCCATCATGATCGAGGAGAACGGGTTCGGCATGGAGCCCGAGATCACGGCGAAGGTTGCCGCGCGGAATCTTCGGGTGTACGAGATGGGCGTCTCGTACTCAGGGCGCACCTACGAAGAGGGCAAGAAGATCGGCTGGCGTGATGGCGTTCATGCGCTCTTCGTCATCTCGAAGTATGGAGTCACTGCACGGCTCGAGGTGCGGCACGAATCCCTGGCCGATGGCGCGGATGAGGCGGAGCAGGCGCTGGTCGCACCCCTCGAGGCCTTGAAGGAGTCGCAGAACTACAACGCGTGGATCGCCGATCTCATCGAGCCGTATCTCGGTGCGAGCGTGCTCGAGGTCGGAGCCGGGCAGGGCACGATCACCTCGCTCTTGGGCGCTCGCGGTCATCAGGTGACTGCCGTCGAACCAGGGCAGCGCCATATCGCGGCTCT
>JBAYUM010000240.1:0-2642 GCA_041675125.1 Candidatus Nanopelagicales bacterium | reverse complement strand
GACCACTGCCGATGATCGCGCCTGTTGCGATGCAGATGGGCCGTCAGGTCGCCGCCAACATCAAGGCCAAGATGACCGGTCAGCCGCTCACCGACTTCGCATACAAGGACAAGGGCCAGATGGCCACCATCGGACGTCGCCGTGCGGTGGTCGAGGCAAAGGGCCTGCGCCTGCACGGCACCACGGCCTGGCTGGCCTGGCTGGGCCTGCATGTGTTCTACCTCGCGGGTGGCCGCAACCGGGTGAGCGTGGTGGCCAATTGGATGTGGAACTACCTGGTGTGGGGTGTGGGAGCTCGCCCGGTCGTCATCGACTGACGCGTACTGCCGGGCATACCCCCTGTGGGTACTAGAATCACTTCATGGCAGACACCAGGGAAAGCAATGCCGCAGTGCTGACGAGGCTCCGTCGCATTGAAGGCCAGGTCCGTGGGCTGCAGCGGATGGTCGATGAGGACGCGCAATGCATGGATGTCCTGACCCAGGTCTCCGCTGTAACCAAGGCACTGCAATCCGTCGCGATCCTGATGCTCGAGAGTCACCTCGGCGAGTGCGTCACCACCGCGATGGAGGACGACAGCGTCGATCTCGATTCCAAGCTGCATGAGGTCACCACTGCAATCGCCCGGCTCGTGCGCAGCTAGTGAAGCCTTGGGCTAGAGGGTGCTGGCGATCTGGGTGATCTCGACTGTCACTCCCAGCCCGCCGCTGCGTCCGCCGGCGTAGATGCCCTTGAGCGGTGGGACGTCGCCGTAGTCCCGACCTCGTGCTACGACCACATGGGCCGCACCAACAGCCCGATTGTTCGTCGGATCAACCGCATGCCATCCGTGATCCCAGTACTCCACCCAGGCGTGCGATTCACCGATGACGGTCATGCCGAGGGCCTCTTCCTCGGTATGCAGGTATCCGCTCACATATCGCGCGGGAATCTGCAGCGCGCGCAGGATCGACAGCATCGCGTGCGTGAAGTCCTGGCATACACCGTGGCCTGCAGCCCAGGCCTGGCCTGCCGTGGTCGACACATTGGTCGCACCGGGCGTGTAATTGAGTTGATTGCGAACCGCCTCCATCGCACCACCAGCCGCGATCGCGGGGCTTCCTACTCGTCGAAGATCGCGAACGATGGCCATGCGAGAGGGATCGCTCTCCGGTGAGTCGACGTATGCAGTGCTCGTCAGATACTCGGCCCAGCGGGCCTGAGTCTCTGCACTGTGCACGCTGTGCCATGAACCTCCTTCTGGTTCAGGCTGCATCGGCGGGATATCCACGGTGCTGACCGATGTGATCTCGAGAATGCGGTGGGGCGTGTGCACATCGAAGGACTCGACCACTGCGCCCCAGTAGTCGGTGTATGTCTGCACTGCTGCATACGGCTCAACATGCAGTTCATGGCTGAGCAGCATCTGACCGCCCTCATTGAGCGGGGTCATGCGGACTTCATTGAAGGAGGCCTCGACCGGGGCTGCGTATTGGTAACCGGTGTGGTGGGAGATTCGAAGACGGCGGCCGTGATGCGTTCCGGGGTTCATCAATGGCTCCAGACGATCGTGCCATGCTGGCGGAAGAAGGCCCGATTGACCTGGTCGGACGCTCGCACTGCTGCCTGACGGGCATCCGAGATGAGCCGATCGATCTCCTTGGGATCGTCATTGGTCGTGTACTCCAGTGCTGAGCGCAGCATGCCGACCTCACGCAACAGCGTGCCGCCGTCACCGATCCCCTGACGCTCCAACTCGCGCACCGCGAATTCGGCGTCGGCGGCACAGAGCCGCATCGATCGTGGAAAGGTCTCATCCAGCACCAGGAACTTGCGCACATCGGCGCCCTGGAGTGTTGCTCGGGTCCGGAGGAAGGCTGAAAGCGCCCCTGCCGCGCGCAGCACTGCCACCGGACCCGAGTTTGGCCACAACTGCTCGTGGCGCATTGCGAGCAGACGACACATCATGTCGATGCGTTCGATATTGCGACCAAGCTTCATGAAGTAGTAAGCCTCGTCGCGAGGCATCGTCCAGTCGATCACGCCGTTGATGACGAAGAGTCGTTCGAGGATCCGGTGCAGTCCCACACCGGGGCTGGACGAATGCGTGAGTCCACGGGAGAGGAAGAGGTGCGCTGCATTCAGTGCCTCGAAGGTGTCGGACGAGAGCGAGTCGCGTACCGCGCGTGCGTTGTCACGACCAGCACCTACTGCGCCCGTGATGGTTGCAGGCAGCCCGGACTCGCCGACGACGCTGCGCACGAGCAGCAGGCCGTCCTCAACTCCGATATGCGGCATGGACAGCGCATCAAGCAGCACGGCGCAGGCCATCGGCTCGGAGATGGACTGGTCCTCGACGATCAACTGGTAGTGCTCGCTGAGGATGCGGGTGGTGGCTTCAGCGCGCTCGATGTAGCGCCCCAGCCAGAAGAAGGACTCTGCGATGCGGCTCAGCACGGGAACCCTCCTTGCTGCTGCTGGCGCTCTTGCTGCAGCATGCGATCGTCGTGTGCGCTCGGTGCGTCAACGCGGTCGGGGACATCCATGTCGATCGTGACTGCGCGAGGAGTCTCCGGCGGCACCGGACGATCGATCGTCATCGTGTCCTCGAGCACCCAGGTGTCCTTGGACCCGCCACCCTGGCTGGAGTTCACCACCAGGCT
>JBAYUM010000239.1:0-2646 GCA_041675125.1 Candidatus Nanopelagicales bacterium | reverse complement strand
GCCCGCGATTCAGTGCGTGGCGGTGAAGCCGTGCTGGTGAGCCATCAGCTGCCGATCTGGGTGGCCAGGCTCGCAGCCGAGCGTCGACGCCTCTGGCATGACCCGCGCAGCCGGCAGTGCTCCTTGGCATCGATCACCGCGCTCACCTTCGCCGGCGAGGAGTTGGTGGCGGTCACGTACACGGAGCCATCGCGCGATCTGCTCGAAAAAGCGAGCAAGGTGGCTGGCGCCTGACCGAGGTCAGCGCCTGAATGCATATGCCGAGCCGCCGCACGCGAGTTGCCCTTGCAGTAGCGCTAGCGTTGCTGTCCGCCTCGGCGATCACGGCATGCAGCAAGTCGACCTTGACCGGCACTGCTGGCAGCGACACCGGGTACATCGCCGGAGACGGCTCCATCGTCGTGGTTCCGCCCTCGCAGCGGGTGGCTGCTCCCGACTTCACGCTCCCCACGCTGGGCGGACCGACGTTCACGCTGAGCAAGCAGCTCGGCAAGGTCGTGGTCATGAACGTCTGGGCATCATGGTGCGCACCGTGCCGTGCTGAAGCGCCTGAGCTCCAGAGCGTCTGGCGGCAGTCGCAGGGCAAGGATGTGCAGTTCGTCGGGCTCGACACTCGCGATTCCGCCACCGCTGCGCAGGCCTTCGTGCGACGTTTCGGACTGACGTATCCGCAGGCGATCGACACCGATGGGCAGGTGCAGCTGCTCTTCCGCGACAACCTGCCGGCCCAGGCGATTCCATCGACGCTGATCGTCGATGCCAAAGGCCGAGTCGCAGCCCGCATTCTCGGCGCAACCACGGAATCCGCACTGCGCAATGTCATCGACGATGTGCGAAAGAGCACCTCGTGATCGCTGATGTGGTCTCGCAGGGCACCCTCGCCTTTGCCCTGCCGCTGGCCTTCGCCGCAGGTCTGCTGGCCTTCGCCTCGCCGTGCGTGCTGCCACTGGCCCCCGGATACCTGTCGTACATCACCGGACTCACCGGTGCTGAACTTGCCGATGTCCAGGGCAGGCGAAGTCGCGTGCTGGCCGGAAGCCTGCTGTTCGTTCTCGGGTTCAGTGTCGTCTTCGTCTCCTACGGCGTGCTCTTCGGCTCGATCGGTGCAACCCTGCTCGAGTACCAGGCGACGATCGATCGTGTCCTGGGCGTGCTGGTCATCGTCATGGGATTGGCCTTCATGGGACTGATTCCCGGCCTGCAGCGCGAGTGGCGAATGCATCGGCTTCCCAGCTGGGGCGTGGCGGGGGCTCCGCTCCTCGGCGTCCTGTTCGGGCTCGGCTGGTCGCCGTGCATCGGGCCGACCCTTGCAGCCGTGCAGAGCCTGGCCTTCACCGAGGCCAGCGCCGGGCGCGGGGCGCTGCTTTCCCTGTTCTACTGCTTCGGGCTGGGCCTGCCCTTCGTGCTCCTGGGCCTGCTGTTCACCCGCATGGGGCGTGCGCTCGGGTTCATTCGCCGTCACTACGAAGTGGTCATGCGCATTGGCGGTGGGATGCTGGTGATCGTGGGTGTGCTGCTGGTCACTGGCCTGTGGCTCGACTTCACCATCTGGCTGCGCGTCACCATCCCTGGATTCGAGACGGCGCTGTGAGCACTGTGCCCCCATTGAGCAGCACCGGGTTCCTGCGTTGGACCTGGCGGCAGTTGACCAGCATGAAGACGGCCCTGGTGCTGCTCTTCCTCCTGGCACTGGCCAGTGTTCCCGGATCCGTGCTGCCTCAGCGCGGGATCGATCCCATCAAGGTCCGATCCTGGATCGCCGATGCGCCGACCTGGGGTCCGATCCTGGATCGCCTCGGCTTCTTCGAGGTCTATTCGTCGCCCTGGTTCTCCGCCGTCTACCTGCTGCTGTTCCTGTCGCTGATCGGCTGTGTGATTCCGCGCGTTGCCGTGCATTTCAAGGCGATGCGCAGCCTGCCGCCGCCTGCGCCGCGATTCCTCGATCGCTTCGCGGGAACCCGGGAGCTCGAGGTGCTGGGAACGACCGATGAGGCGCTCGATGCGGCTGCCAAGGCGCTCAAGGCAGCGCACTGGCGAGTGACGAGCGGGCCGGCGGCGAATCCCACCTGGATCTCGGCGGAGCGGGGGTACCTGCGTGAGACGGGCAATCTCGTCTTCCATGTGTCCCTGCTGTTCGTGCTCGCGTCGATCGCTCTTGGCGGACTGTTCGGCTGGAAGGGCAATGTCATCGTTCGCGAGGGATCGAGCTTCTCGAACACCCTGACCCAATATGACGCCTGGGGCGGCGGCAGATTCACGAGTGCGGAGAACCTTCCCCCCTTCTCCTTCACCCTCGACAAGTTCACCGTCGACTTCGAGCGCGGGGTGGCACAGCGTGGAGCGCCACGCGCATTCGAGGCCGATGTCTCCTTCAAGGCCGATCCCTCGGCACCCGAGCAGCATGCCGTGATCGAGGTCAATGAGCCGCTGGCCATCAATGGGGCCAAGATCTTCCTGGTCGGCCACGGCTATGCGCCGATCGTCAAGGTCACCGACAGGACAGGGGCAGTCGTCTTCGATGACGCTGTCCCCTTCCTTCCCCAGGACGGCAACTTCACCTCAACCGGCGTGGTGAAGATCCCGGACGCAAGCCCGCAGCTCGGCCTGCAGGCGCTGTTCCTGCCGACGGCGGCCCTGGATGCAGTG
>JBAYUM010000238.1:0-2648 GCA_041675125.1 Candidatus Nanopelagicales bacterium | reverse complement strand
TGCTCCGTCACCGCAGGCTTCGGGCGAGGTCCCATAGTCCAAGGCTCTGCCAGTTCTCCAGCATGTTCGTCATGGTGTGCAGGAGGACTCGTGCGGTGTAGAGGTCTCGGAAGATCGGGTCACGCGGCCCCGTGACGGCATCGATGTCGACGATGTCGCGTGCGATCGCGACGGGACCCGCCATCGATATGCCGAAGTTGGCCACCATCGAGAGCCGCATGTGCAGGCTCAGTTCATCGAGATCGAGTCTGGGCGCGCCCTGTGCCTCGAACTCGTCGATGAAGATGCCCAGCAGCTCATCCAGGTGCTCGGCCCAGACATCCGGATCAGCGCAGCCGAGTGAGCCGCTGATGATCTGCGTGATCGGAATCTGGCCACAGTTGGCCCAGTCGATGAAGCCGCACTCGAGTTGGCCCTGCGCATCGCGCTCGAACCAGCAGTTGTCGATGTTGCCGTTCCAGTGCCCGAAGGCGACCATGCGTGGACGGGCGCTCAGGATGATCTCCTGCACTCGGTCTCGCACGGTGAACACGTCGTTCATGTAGGCGAGGAACTGATCGCGCAGCGCTGGATCGTGGAGATGCTCAGGGAACAACTGCGGATACCTCTGGATGAAGTCGAACATGCGGTGGGCCCACTGCACCTGCTGCTCCTCGGATGCCTGAGCGCGGAACTGGGCGGATCCCTGCTCGGCGTCGGGGAAGAGCACGTCGAAGTCCGGCGCGAGCCTGCCAGCGCGATGCGCACCCGACAGGCGGCCAAGGCTGCGGACGATGGCTCGGTAGTGCTCGACGGCATCGGGGATGAGGTAGTCCATGCACTTGAGGTGAGCCGGCTCGACATTGCCCTCGCCGTACGGGATCAGCTCGGTGATGAGCAAGCCGGTGTCGGTCGAGGACTCGAGGTCAGCGAACATCAGGCGGGGGACCATGACGGGAAAGTCAGGTGATCGTGAGAGCAGCGCGAAGTTCACCTCGGAGAGCATCATGTGCCGAGCGCTGTCCCAGAGCGGGTTGTCGAAGTGGCGCGAGAACTTCACGAATAAGCGCTGGGGCAGATCGGAATCTGGCTGTTCATAGGTCACGGTCAGCTTGAGCTTCTTGCCGCTGCCGCCGTCGAAGAACTCCGATGACTCGACAATGGCGGTGACGCTGTTGTCCGCAGCCATCGCGCCGCAGGCCTGAAATGCCTTCGTGAGGAACTGGGCACCACCTGTCAGGAGAGTCTCAGGATCTGCGGGGATCTGCAGGCCGAAATTATCGCCGGTGACCCAGACCTCCCCCGGGGAGGAGTCGAGGGCGTCCGTAGGAAGGGTCACCGGACCGACATTACCCATCCATTGCGGTTCCCCAGGAGCGGGCTTCGAGATCACGCAGTCCAGATCGCCCTGATCGACATTTTGCGCGGCCCGCGACGGCCGGGTGGTTCGATATCGCCGATGCTCCTGCCACCGTCGGCTAGGTCAGGAGAGCGGTTCGACCCGGACCGAGTACCTCATCTCGTGCGACTGCCCTGGGTCCAGTCGTACCGCTGACTCGCGAAGGTTGCCACCTTCGACGCAGAGCATCGAGGGCCACTCCTCATTGCCGAAGTCGCTCATGCGATGGGCCTTCTCGACCCATGGATTCCACACCACTGTGCTGGCTGAGTTCTCCTTGTCGATGACGAGCACGCGCCCGAGGATCTCGTCGACCACACGCACTTGGCCTGCTGCGGCGTAGATGCGGTCAGTCTCGCCGGTGAAGGTCACATCGCCGCTCTGAACCTTGAGGCTCGGGCCGTTCCCGTCTGCCTGGTCGAGGTAGGAGCAACCGTCGAGTCCCTCGACGACGACCTGACGGACATCGCCGATGCTGAAGTAGGTGTGCAGGGCCTCCTCATAGGAGAAGGGATGCTCGTCGAAGTTCTCGACGGTGAGGGACAGTCGGAGTGTCTGACCGAGCCGAATCTCGTAGCGAGCCGCGAACGCGAAGGGGAAGTTGGGATCATCAGTCGCTGAACCCTCGAGTGCGAACGCTGCCACTGCGTCGTCTCCGTCAAGTCCTGACTCGACAAGGTGCCATGGTCGGGTTCGCGCAAATCCATGGGCGGGAGCAAGATCGCCGGATCGGCCTGCCCCGAACCACGGGAAGATGATCGGCACTCCACCTCTGATGGCCACGCCCGGCTCGAACCGGGCGAGTGCACTCATCCAGATCACTGGCGCGTTTCCTGCAGGCGTCCAGGATGTGAGGTGGGCGCCATGCTCGTGGACAGCACCCGATCCGCTGGCACTGGACAGGGCAATCGGCGGGAGCATGGACTGAGTCGCCATGTTGGTGAACGTATTCCTCATGCCAATCCCTGGCCCGCAGTGACACGGTTTTCCGCAGTCTCATGCATTCAGCCATTCGGCAGGACCTAGGTCCGAGAGTTCACCTCTTCGAGGTGCTCCATGCGTAGCCCTGGTAGGACCAGGGTCAACGCTCAAACTCGATGCATATCCCTTCTGCGAGAATGGACTCTTGCCTGCAGAACCCCTCCACTGCCTTACTGTGACCCCCGGGAAGGATCGACGTGATCGCGTACTTGCGCCGCATGCCCGGACCGGTGACGACGATGGCCGGTTGGTCGCTGATCGTCTTCGTCGACCTCGTCGCAGTGGCTGT
>JBAYUM010000237.1:0-2697 GCA_041675125.1 Candidatus Nanopelagicales bacterium | reverse complement strand
TGTAGGCAGTGATGGCGGCGAGGGCACCCAGATGACCCGCGCCGTACTGCACCTCGTGCGGAATGCGTTCACGCAAGGTCGCGCCCAAGCTCGCCGAGTTCGGAACCACTTGAGCGCATTTGAGTCCAGCGATATTCCAGGCCTTTGACGCCGAGATCACCGAGACTGCAGGCGAGTCACCTGCCACGTTCAGATAGGGGATGAACTCCTGGTCGAGGTAGGTCATCGGCGCGTGGATCTCATCGGCAACCACGAGCACGTTGTGCAGCGACGCGAGTTCTGCGATGAACTCCATCTCCTCGCGATCGAAGACTCGTCCAGTGGGGTTCTGCGGGCTGCACATCAGGTAGGCCGTGGTGTCGGCTTGCGCGAATGCCTGCTCCATAGCCATGCGATCCAAGGTGTATCGCCTGCCATCCCACATGAGTGGTACATCGCGCACCCGACGGCGGGCGACATGCTCGACAGTCGTGAAGAAGGGTGGATACACCGGACTGTTGATCACGACTGCATCACCTGGCTGGGTCAAGGCGATCAGGCTGTGTCCGACGCCAGTGAGCACATCAGCGACCGGCATGACATTGGCTGCATCAATGATCCAGTTCCAGCGCGTTGCTGTGAAGACTCCGAGGGCCTCGCCTACGTGCCTGGGCCAGGCATAGCCGGTGTCCGATTGATCAATTGCCCTGTGCAGTGTGGCCGCAATCGGCGCTGCGAGCGCGAAGTCCATCTCGGCCACCCATGCCGGGATGACGTCGGGACCGAAGGCCTGCCACTTGGCGCTCTTGCGCTCTCGCAGCAAGTCATGCGGAACCAACGAGAAATCAGACACGGTCTCAGGATGGCATATCGACGATTGATCGGAAGCGACGCAGCCGCAGCGAATTCGCGACAACGAACACCGAGGAGAATGCCATGGCTGCACCCGCGAGCAACGGACTGAGCAGACCGAAGGCCGCGAGCGGGATCATCGCCACGTTGTAGGCGAATGCCCAGAACAGATTGCCCTTGATCGTCCGCAAGGTCTGCCGCGACAGTCGAAGCGCGTCCACCGCAGCAAGGAGGTCATTGCGCACCAACGTGATGTCGCTCGCCTCGATCGCCACATCTGATCCAGCGCTCATCGCAATGCCGAGATCCGCCTGCGCAAGGGCTGCAGCGTCGTTGACCCCGTCACCGATCATGGCCACGAGCTGACCGGTGCCCTGGTGCTGTTCCACGACAGCAACCTTGCCCTCAGGATGCACATCAGCGATGACGTCGTCGATGCCCACCTGATCGGCTACCACGCGTCCGACAACCTCGTTGTCACCGGTCAGCAGCACCGAGGTGACGCCCATCGACCTCAACTCGCGTATTGCGGCCCCACTCGTCGGCCGCACCTGATCGGCCAAGGTGATGAGCCCGATGAGCCTTGGGCCCCGGGCTACCGCAACCTGCGCGAGGCCCTGCGAGCGAGCCTGTGCAACAGCGCTCGTGAACCAGGCAGGCTCAGCGCCGTCAAGCTGTCCGATCACCCATTCGCTACGGCCAACCAGTACCTGTTCGGCATCGATGAAGGCCTGCGCACCCCTTCCGGGACTGCTGAGGAATCCGTCAACCTCGCGCTCAGCATGCGACTCGGCCGCGATGGCGCGCGCCAGCGGATGCTCGCTGTAGCGCTCGACCGGTGCTGCCGAGTCGAGCACAGAGGCAACCGACTCCCCCGGCGCTGGAATGACCTGCTGCAGTCTCACCTTTCCGGTGGTCACCGTGCCGGTCTTGTCGAGCAGCACGACAGTGATACGTCGGCTCCGCTCGAGCGTCTCAGGGCCCCGAATGACGATGCCCATCTGCGCTCCCCGACCCGTGCCGACCAGCAGAGCAATGGGCGTTGCCAGCCCAAGCGCGCACGGGCAGGCGATGATGAGCACGGCCACTGCTGCAGTGAACGCCTGCTGGGTCTCATGTCCCGTGACGAGCCACAGCGCCAGCGTGATCACAGCAGCAGCAAGAACAGCCGGGACGAAGACTGCGGAGACCTGGTCGGCCAGGCGCTGGATCGGAGCCTTGCCCGATTGGGCCGCCGTGACCAGCTGCGCGATCTGGGCCAGCTTGGTATCGGAACCGACACCCGTTGCCTCGACCTCAAGTCGGCCATCAAGGTTGATCGTCGCCCCGACGACACTCGAGCCGGGCTCAACGGGCACCGGCACCGACTCACCCGTGAGCAGCGCTTCGTCAATCGAACTGGCGCCGCTGACGACAACGCCATCGGTTGCGATGCGCTCGCCGGGGCGGACGATGAAATGATCGCCAACCTTGAGTTGGCCAAGTGGGACGAGGCGCTCAATACCATCCGCCACCACTGTTGCGTCAGCAATCTGCAGGGTCAACAGGGCGCGAATGGCAGCGCTCGAACGGCGCTTTGCTCTCGCTTCGAACCAGCGACCTGCGAGAACGAACACCGGCACTGCAGCAGCAACCTCGAAATACAGCGCCGGAAGCTGCATCGAGTCAGGCATCCCGCCGAAGGAGTGGTCAGCGTGATAGTCCAAGGAGCCCGCCCCGCCGAAGAACAAGGCCCAGGTGCTCCAAACGAAGGCAGCGCCGACACCGATGCTGATGAGCGTGTCCATGGTGGCGGAACCGTGCCGCGCGTTGATCCATGCCGCCCGGTGAAACGGCCATCCTCCCCAGAAGACCACGGGCGTCACC
>JBAYUM010000236.1:0-2705 GCA_041675125.1 Candidatus Nanopelagicales bacterium | reverse complement strand
TCACTGCCGAACAGGCGCTCGGCCATGAGAGGAATCGATGCATGAGCGGCATCAATCACCTGCTCGGGTGTCGTGTACTCCCACACTGGAATGAGTCGCTCCTCGAACCGTGACCGTGGGAAGGCGTGAAAGGCCGCAGCGACAACTGCGCTGCTCGCGCGACCCAAAGGGGCGGCCCGCACGGCCAGGAAGACGGCACCCTTCGGCATGCCCAGGCCGGCCATCGCCTCGAACATCTCCGGGCTGGCAATGCCCAGCAGTGCGAACGGCTCCGCCGCAGCCCACATCGATCGGGCTACGCGTGAGGACTCATTGGCATTGCTCATCAGGTCTTCTCCATCTTCGGTCCACGAGTTGACGTTCGCTCCGGCGTGGATCCGCCGGCCCATTGTCAGTCCTCCACCACCAGCCGCGAGGTCATTCGGTCAACAACCCCGTCGCGATAGAGTGCGCATGCACCATTGCGGGTGTAGTTCAGTGGTAGAACACCAGCTTCCCAAGCTGGACATGCGGGTTCGATTCCCGTCACCCGCTCTACCCGAAAAGGTGACGTCGCCGTCGGCTACGCCACCGCCTACTCCTCGCAGGACAGTGCCCGCTTGATCGCCTGCCGGACCTGGGCGATCACCAGTGTCGTGGACCCGCCGAACTCATCCGGTGGTCGCGAGCCCGGCGGCGGCAAGGGCCACCCGGACCGCTGCAGTCACCGGCTCGGCCGGAGCATATGTGCCGTTGCCAGTCTGTACGCCCTCCACCGCGCACGACCCCGCGGTCACCGGGGTGGCCGTGCTTCCGGTGACGGTGCACACGACCGGGGTCAGGGAGCGCCAGGCGACCGGCAGCCCGGAGGTCGCCGTAGCCACCAGTCTCACCGGCCCGCTGCCGTCGGCCGCGGCGTAGACCGGATCGCTCAGGACGATCACCTGCGGCTTGCCGTCATAGCGGCCGGCGGTGTCCAGTTGCGCCCGGAATTGGGCCTTGACCGCGGCCAAGCCCGCCTTGCGCGCAGCCAAGGCCTGCTGGCGCAGACGCTCACGCCCGGCCGGGGTCGCAGTCGTGACCTCGGCCAGAGCCTCCAGGTACTGGGACCGGACCTCCTGCTTGGCTTCCAAGTAGTCGGCCTGGGCCACCTTCTTCGCCTGGGCCAGGTTCGCCCGCGCGATCGCCTCCGCCGCCTTCAGGTCGACCGCCGCTGCAGGGGCGCCCTTGGCAACTGCCTTGGCAGCCTCCACCAAGGCCTCGGCCTTGTCCTTGGCAGCCTCCGCGGCCGCCTCGGCGCGGTCCTTTGCAGCCTCGCGGGCTGCCTCCAGTTGCTGCTTGGCGGCCTCGCGGGCGACCTCGACTTGCTGCTTCGCGGCCTCCTTGGCCACCTCGTCCGCGTCCTTGGTCACCACCCGATTGGGCAGGGCCGGCGCGGCGGTGACTCCGGCCAGCGCCAGGGCTGCCCCCAGTACCGCGGTGCCCAGTAGACGGGTGGGAATCCTGGAACTGCGCATGGGAGCCTCCACGGCCTCGAACGAATCACCTGCATGTCCTAGATCGGATGCATGATCCTGGAACTGAGAACTCCACCTATTGGAATCACCTGCATGTCCGGAGATCGGATACCGGGCGCGGTAGCAGTCAGTGGACAGTGTCGGAGGGAGCCGAATGCGACCACGTTGGCAGCATCGACGCGATGCAAGCGCGCGACCCCGCTACTCGAAGACGACGACTCCACGTGCCGCGTAGTCATCGATGGCAACGTCATCGAACCCGATCTCTTCCATGATCGCCCGGGTCTGCTGGCCCTTGGTGCAGCCGACTGTCGCAATGGTCTTCGATCGTGAGAAGCCTGCATATGGCCCAAGACGGGGATACTCACCGATCATCGGCGAATCCACCGTTGCCACCCAGCCATGAGCGTCAGCGAAGTCACCGATGAAGATGCGCTCAGGTGTGTCCTGCACGCACTTGAGGCAACCGACATCTGCAGCAAGCAGCTGCTCCTGCCACTGGTCCGCGGTCTGCCGCATGAACACGGCTGCAAGCCGTTCGACGAGTAGTTGATCATGCTCTGTGCGCAGGCTGCTATTGGCGAACCTCGGTTCCGCTGCGAGATCGTCGTACTTGGCCATGACTGCCGTGAGCCTGATCCAGTCACGGTCGCTCGGTGCCGCGAGCGAGACCCAGCCATCGGAGGTCTCGTACAAGTGCATCAGGGCGCTGAAGCCCATGATGTCCCCACCGGCCGTATACGGCTCCCAGCGACCATCGAACTCGACCATCATGTCGCCGAGCGCATGCGCACATGACTGCAGCATGGTGGTGAGCATGCGCTGTCCCGGCACGCCCTTGGCCTGCAGATAGGCCGCGAGGGCAAGTGCCGTGCCCACGCCGAATGAGGCCACGCCATCGGGCTGTGCGCTTCCGCCGCCACCGCCCGCACCGCACTGCGCCGCAAGGATGCGGATGCCGTCATTGGTGTCCGGCACGCCCTCGGGAATCTGGGTTCCCACATTGCGCATGGCAAGTCCGCTGCCCGCAGACATCGTCGGCGCAAAGGCCGGCCGCGGACCGTAGGGCGGCAGGATGCCGAACCCTGGGCAGTCCAGGTACATGAGGTCCGGCTTGATCGCGAGCAGGTCATCGGAGCCCACGCCGAGGCGTTCAGCCACTCCCATTCGGAACGAGCACATGACGATGTCGACCATCGGGATGACCTT
>JBAYUM010000235.1:0-2733 GCA_041675125.1 Candidatus Nanopelagicales bacterium | reverse complement strand
TCTCACCCACGTAGGTCAACCCCTTCGACCGGGTGGCCCACGGGATCGACGAGCCGTCAGCCTCATGCTGCGCAGTTGCAATCACCGTCGCCAATGAGGGGTCGTTGATCGTGACGCCGAGAATGCCTTCCTGGTTTCGGGAATCGCGATCGAGCACATGACCTTTGTACGTCACTGAGTTGATCTTGGCCGAATCAAAAGCGTTGTACCACCAGCCGTACTCATCGGCGAAGGTTGGCGAATTCGGGTCCTGCTCTGCACGTTTATTTGCACGTGTGTAGAGCTCCCAGATATTCGAACCCGCCCACAGCACCGGCGTCTGCTGAGACAAGACATCATCAAGAAAGCTGACCGGCAGCGCCTCGTCGTAATTCGAGCCGATGTACACCACGCCTGCGTAGTTGAGCATGTCGCCCGACTTGTACTCGGTTGCCGGCTTCGCGTCCCAGGTGCCGAATCGGCTGGCCAGATTGCCAGCCATCTGCGCATACATCTCACCGAGGTAGGTCCACTCACCCTGGTGGTCATACAGCACGAGAGTGCCGCTCGGGGTCTTGCGCACCAGCCCGCTTCGCTCGGGTCGCTCGTCCAAGGCTGTTGCGGGATTGGCAGCAAGGGCCACGGTCGAGACCAGCACGACGGCGAGGCAGGCAATGAGGATGCCCAACCGCCGACTCTTGCGATGGACTACCCCATTGGCGATTTCGGGCAGGAGCGGCAGGTCTCCAAAATTCGGCGGTGAACGATTCTAACCCTGCTGTGACGCTGAGCATGAACACCCGGTTCCCCGAGAGTCTGGAGGGTCAAGGCTCAGGTCACCACACGAAGGGTGCTGGTGCGATCCGCCCGAACGCTGACGTCGACGCGCTCGTTCACCCATTCCTTCATCTCGGTCACGTGGCTCACCACCCCCACCACTCGGCCGCCCGAGCGCAAGGCATCCAATTGCTCGAGCACGAGCTCGAGGGCCTCCTGATCAAGGGAGCCGAAGCCCTCATCGACGAACAGGGTCTCAAGCTGGGCTCCACCGGCCTCATCGCGCACGACATCTGCCAGACCCAGGGCCAAGGACAGGGCCGTGTAGAAGGTCTCGCCTCCCGAGAGCGAGCGCGGATCCCGATCCTGGCCAGTCCAGGCATCGCTGACCTTGATCCCGAGGCCACCCTGGGCGTTGCCATGAGCCTGGTCGTCGAGAGCCAGGGTGTACTTTCCCGCGCTCATGCGCGCCAGGTGCAGGCTGGCCGCCTCCAGCACCGACTCGAAGCGCCTTTGGACCGCATAGCTCTGCAGGGTCATCCGTCGCTTGTTGATCGAGCCTCTCGCTGCACTGACGGCATCGGCCAGGGCGATCGCCTCCGTCGTCTGCTCATAGGCCAGTTGCTGCTCCTGAACGCATCGGCGCAGTAGCTCATGCGGCCTCCTGATCCCAGTCGCCACATGCTTGACCTGCCCATGAAGGTGCTGCCCCTGTGACAGGCGACGCTGGGCCAGTTCATGATCCTCGGCGACCTGCAGCACCCAGGCCTGCCCATCAACCACGTCGACCAGTTCTGGAACAGCACGCTGAGCAACTGCAAGGGCCTCGGACGCGCCTGCGAAGGCCACGAGATCCCGAATCAGTTCATCAGTCTCCGATGAGAGACGCGTCGCCGACATGGATGGGCCGAGGATCTCGGCAAGTTCGCGCCTCGCACTGGCAGTTCCAGCATCGTGCTGCTCCAGGGCTGCACGCTTCAATGCCAGATCTGAGGCAGCAGCCTGCAGGCGATCGCGCAGCAGCGTCTCCTGCTCATCGAAATGGCGCAGCTCGTCAGTGAGCTCTGAGCGCTGCTGGGCAGCGCTCAGAGCGTTGGCCAGACCATCCTGAGCATCGGTCAGCTCCTGGCCAATGGCCGTGGCATCACGGACGCCCATCGCTCCACGCAAGGACAGGACCTCGGCCAGCAGTGCCTGAACTTCACGATTCGCCTCGTCCAAGACCTTCCGTGCCTGCCGAGCGACCTCACGCAGGCTCTCGAGCTCATCACGCCTGCGGCCCAATTCCTCATCAGAGACGAACTCGAGCGTCTCCTGCGCCGGATGCGGATGCTCGCTGGCTCCGCACACGGGGCAGGGCTGGCCCTGGATCAGTGCGGTCGCCAGGACTGCGGCTCGCTCGTGCAGCTGCTGCATGAGCAGCTCTTCGAGTTCTGCACTGCGTCGGCCAAGCTCTCGATCAGCCTCAAGGCTGCGTTCATGCGCCGAGGACTGCCGAGCAGACTTGTCCAGCAGGTGCTGCTCGATCGCATCGCGCTCACTGGCCCTTGTCGCAAGGTCGCTGAGCTCTTCGACCTCCTTCCTGTGCTGCTGCGCAGTCGCAGCGAGGAGGTCGACTGCTGTGAGTGTTCGCTGGAGGCTGGCACGACGGTCCGGAAGCGACAGGACCAGGGTCTGTGCCTCCTCCAAGTCGGCAACCGCCTGATCGACCTCATGATCGAGTCGCATTCGCTCGTGCATGCGAGCGTCGGCCGATGCCTCCCACCCAACCCATGGCTCGAGTCGACCCTTGCGCTGCTGCAACTGCGCCACAAGATCCGAAGCCTCACGACTGGTGAGACTCCTGTGCGACTCATCGAGTCGTCGCAGGGACACCGAGTGCAGCTGCTCTGCATCCGCAAGGACGACCAGGGCAGCACTGAACTCAGCGGCACGCTCCATGCGCAGACGCATGCTGTCGAATTCCTGTTCGAGCAC
>JBAYUM010000234.1:0-2743 GCA_041675125.1 Candidatus Nanopelagicales bacterium | reverse complement strand
GCATGAGCAATGCGCGACCAATGCCACCCTTTCGCCGCCGCGCTTCTGCGCCTACTGCGGGCGCCGCATGAAGGTGCAGGTATCGCCGTTGAGCTGGCGGGCAACCTGCTCCGAGCATGGCGAGTCCCAAGGGTGAGCGCCCCCGCTGCGTGCCCTTTCCCCGGTGCGGCCATTGACTTGTTCGACGAGGCCTTCGTCGCCAATCCCTGGGGTCCACTGGCCGAACTGCGCGAGCAGGCCCCCGTCATGCAGGATCCGCTGACGGGATATTGGCTCATCAGCCGCCACAACGACATTCGACAGGTGCTCATGCAACCTGATGTCTTCCGACCGGACAATGCCCTGACCGCCGTGACGGAGATCTGCCCGGCAGCACTGCGGATCCTTGCCAGCGTCGGCTTCCATCTGCCCGCGACACTTGCCAACAATGGATACGACCATCACCCGCAGATTCGCAGTCTGGTCGCCAAGTTCTTCACGCCGGCACGCATTTCACGCTTCACGCCAGCGATTGCCGAACTGGCACGCACGGCGGCCCGAAAGGCAGGCGACCAGTTGGCAGCGCAAGGCCAGGTTGACCTGGTCGACTGCGTGACCAAGGACTTTCCTGCCCTCGTGCTGATGGAGGTACTGGGGCTGTCCGATATCGACATTGCGGTGCTGAAGGTCCGCAGCGCTGCATCGCTTGAGCTGTTCTGGGGGAATCCTGACGCCGAGCGACAGCTCGAGCTTGCCCGGTACGCGGCGCAGTTCTACTCCTGGCTGGGCACGCGCATCCGACAGGCGGACCCTGCAGGCGACGATCTGTTCGGAGTGCTCGCTGCCGGCAGGCACGCCGATGGTCGTCCACTGGACCCTGCTGAGGCCGTGGGCATCGGTTATTTCCTGCTCGTTGCCGGCCAGGAGACCACGAGCCAATTGCTGGCCACCTTGCTGCGTCGCCTGATCGGCTCACCTGAGTGGTGGGAGCAGGTCGGTCAGGCCGATGAGCCCCTGGCGCGGGCCGCTGCCGTCAAATTCATCGAGGAGGTGCTCCGGCTCGAGCCGCCGGTGGTCACCTGGCGCAGGGTGGTTGCGCAGGAAACGACACTTGACGGGCATTGCCTGCCCGCAGGTGCCGAGGTGCTGCTCATGCTCGCCGGCAGCGGGACCGATGCACAGGTGTTCGACCACCCGGACGACTTCGCTCCCGGTCGACCCAATGTCAGGCGGCATCTTGCCTTCGGCATCGGGCGGCACTTCTGCCTGGGGGCCACTCTTGCCCGAGTCGAGGCCCAGGAGTTCGTGCGAGCACTCGCTCGTGAGCTGCCGCCTCTGCAACTGCTCGAGCCTGCTCCACCGATGCTCGGGCTGCTCTCCTTCCGAGCCCCTCGGCGGCTTCTCGTGGCGGCAGATACGGATATATCAGCCGTATAGATCAGCAGATCGGTGATAGCGTCCCTGCATATGACGCAATTGCGGGTCTCGGAAGCGGCTGAACTCCTTGGAGTCAGCGATGACACGGTCCGTCGATGGCTCGATGCCGGGCGATTGCTCCCGGGCGGTGAGGCAGGACCCAGGACGGTCGACGGTGCCAGTCTTGCCGCCCTCATGTCCGACCAGAGCCCGCAGAGTCCCCCCATCCGGCAGTCCGCACGCAACAGGTTCTCGGGGATCGTCACGCGCGTGGAGCGCGACGGGGTGATGGCCCTGGTCGAGATCCAGTCCGGACCCCATCGGGTCACCTCCCTCATGAGCCGTGAGAGCGCCGATGAGCTCGGGCTGGCCCCGGGCGTGCGAGCAGCCGCAGTGATCAAGTCCACCAACGTCGTGGTCGAGATCGACGATCACTCGTGAAGACGGTATTCGTCGGGCCGATCGTGGCCCTTTGCACCCTGGGCTGCGCATTGATGCCACTCGCACCGGCGTCGGCGCAGTCCGACCAGCCGACGGGCACGATCACGGTGTCCGCGGCAGCCTCCCTGACTGACGTATTCCCCGCAATAGCCCGCGCCTTCACCAAGAGGTATCCGGGCACCAAGGTGCAGTTCAACTTTGCAGGAAGCTCGACACTCGTCGAGCAGGTGCTGGCCGGCGCACCTGTCGATGTCCTGGCCACGGCGTCCGAACCCACGATGTGGAAGGCGGTGCAGGCGGGTGCTGCCGAGCAGCCCCTGCACTTCGCCAAGAACACGATGATGGTGGTGACGCCAGCCGACAACCCGGCTCACATCGCCAAGTTCAGCGACCTTTCACGACCCGGTGTCCTCGTCGCCGTCTGCGCGATAGCTGTTCCCTGCGGAAGTGCAGCCCGCGATCTCTTCGCGAAGAATGCAATCACCGTCAAACCGGTGACCCAGGAGTTGGACGTGCGCTCAGTGCTCAGCAAAGTGGTCGCAGGTGAGGTCGACGCCGGAATCGTCTACGTGACCGATGCGCGATCAGCGGGCTCGGAGGTCACGGCCCTGGCAGTGCCTCCGGCCATCAATGTCACGACCACCTATCCGATCGCAGCTGTCAAGGATTCATCGAACCCGTTCACTGCTCGAGCCTTCGTGCAGTACGTGCGCTTCACGACATCTGCGCAAGGCCTATTGCGCGCCTATGGATTCAGCAAGCCTTGGTGAGTCGGCGCAGCAGGTTCGCGACGCCCTGGTTCTTCGCCGTCCCGGGGGGCCTTGCCCTGCTGTTCCTGGTAGCGCCGCTTATCGCGCTGCTCGCCCAGGCGCCATGGGGCTCACTCGCCTCCATCGTCACCTCTCCG
>JBAYUM010000233.1:0-2785 GCA_041675125.1 Candidatus Nanopelagicales bacterium | reverse complement strand
TTGGCCAGCTCCTCAGCGCGCGTGGCGTTGAGCGATCGAGCCTCGACCCCCTCGAACAGCTGGAGGAAATGCGACAGCGGGTCATGAGTGAGCTGGCCCTCGGCGTCGTAGACGCGTCGATCGTGGATGAGATCGAGAGCACCCTCGCGCTGGTCCGCAGGGATCCGCGACAAAGGAAGGATCTTGGAGGCGTGGGCGATGGCCGAAGTCAGACCGACGGCGATGCACTCGCTGAGAAAGACCGAGTTGAGCACCTGACGGGCGGCCGGGTTCAGGCCGAAGGACACATTGGACAGTCCGAGCGTGGTCTGGAGTCCCGGATAGCGCTCATGCAGCACCCGAATCGCCTCGATCGTCTCGATGCCGTCGCGCCGGGTCTCCTCCTGGCCGGTCGCGATCGGGAAGGTCAGGCAGTCGACCATGATGTCCTCGATGGACATCCCCCAGTTCTCGGTGAGGTCCTTGATCAGGCGCTCAGCAACCCGGATCTTCCATTCAGCCGTACGGGCCTGGCCCTCTTCGTCGATCGTGAGTGCGACGACTGCAGCGCCGTGCTCCTTGACCATCGGCATGATGCGCCCGAATCGTGACTCCGGACCGTCGCCATCCTCATAGTTGACAGAGTTGACGATGGCGCGACCGCCCAGCATCTCCAGGCCTGCTTCGAGCACTGGCGGCTCGGTGGAGTCCAGCATGATCGGCAAGGTGCTCGCCGTTGCGAGGCGGCCGGCAAGGTCTCGCATGTCATCGACGCCCACGCGACCCACGTAGTCGATGCACAGGTCGAGCACATGGGCTCCGTCGCGGATCTGCGCCCTGGCGATCTCAATGCAGTCATCCCAGTTCGCCGCGAGCATGGCCTCACGGAAGGCCTTTGACCCATTGGCATTGGTCCGCTCACCGATGGACAGGTACGTCGTGTCCTGTCGAAACGGCACGGATTGGTAGAGCGAAGCCACGCCGGCCTCATGCTGCGCAGTACGAGCAGTGATCTGGCGACCGTGAATGCGCTCGACCACGGCCTTCAGGTGGGCGGGAGTCGTGCCGCAGCAGCCGCCGATGAGGCCGAGTCCATACTCACGAGTGAAATCGTCGTGCGCATCGGCCAGCTCATCGGGACTCAAGGGGTAATAGGCGCCATCGGCCGTGAGTTGAGGCAAGCCGGCGTTCGGCATCGCCGAGATGCCGATGGAAGCCGACCGGGCCAGGGTGCGCAGGTGCTCGCTCATCTCATGCGGCCCGGTTGCGCAGTTCAGGCCGATCATGTCGATGCCCAGCGGTTCGAGTGCGGTGAGCGCAGCACCGATCTCGGTGCCCAGCAGCATGGTTCCGGTGGTCTCGACGGTGACCTGTGCGATCACCGGAAGGTCACGACCGGACTTGGTGATGGCACGACGGGCACCGATCAGTGCGGCCTTGGCCTGGAGGAGATCCTGGGAGGTCTCGATGAGGATCGCGTCGGCACCTCCATCGATCAGTCCGCGTACCTGCTCCTCGTAGGCATCGCGCAGCAGCGCATATGGCGCGTGGCCCAGCGAGGGGAGCTTGGTGCCCGGGCCCACTGAGCCGAGCACCCAGCGCGGACGATCAGGAGTCGACCACCTGTCCGCGCTCTCGCGGGCGATGCGCGCACCGGCCTCGGCAAGCTCGTAGATGCGCTCGGTGATGTCGTACTCACCTAGGTTCGCGTAGTTCGCACCGAAGGTGTTGGTCTCGACGCAGTCGACGCCGACCTCGAAGTACGCATCGTGGACGCTGGCCACCACATCGGGACGGGTGACGTTCAGGATCTCATTGCAGCCCTCGTATCCCTGGAAGTCCTCGAGGGAGGGATCGGCCGCCTGGAGCATGGTGCCCATGGCCCCATCGGCAATCACTACTCTTGTGGCGAGGGCCTCGCGAAGGCTCAGGTGCGACGATGGAGTCATGATGGGGTCAGCCTACCGACTGGTGCAGATGAGCCAGCCGACTGCAGGGCTGACAGTGTCGGGTTCCGAATCGCCAGGGAGGAGCAGCCAGTGATTGAGTTCGACGGTCTACCCGAACTCAAGGAGCCGATCCTCCTTGCCGCTTTCGAGGGCTGGAATGACGCCGGCGAATCGGCCTCTGCCGCCATTGAGTACCTCCGTGAGATCTGGGGCGCAGAGTTGCTCGCAGAGTTCGACTCCGAGGACTACTACGACTACCAGGTCAATCGCCCCACGGTCTCCACGGACCAGGCAGGAGCTCGTCAGCTCACCTGGCCCAGCACGCGGATCTACACCGCCAAGGTGCCCGGCGGGAAGCGCGATGTGGTGCTGCTTCAGGGCATCGAGCCCAATATGCGCTGGCAGCAGTTCGTGCGGGAGATCCTGGGACTGTGCGCCGAGCTCGATATTCGCATGGTCGCAACCCTGGGCGCACTGCTCACTGACACGCCGCACACTCGGCCCGTGCCCATCCATGGCACGAGCACCGACGCAGCACTGCAGGCAGAGCTCGAGGTCGAGGTCTCGACCTATGAAGGACCCACTGGCATCGTCGGGGTGCTCCAGCATGCGTGCGCCGCCTTCGGCATTCCTGCCGTCTCGCTCTGGGCATCGATCCCCCATTACGTCAGCCAGCCGCCGAATCCCAAGGCGACCTTGGCGCTCATCCAGCGCATCGAGGATGTCGTCGATGTCTCGATCCCCATCACCGAGCTCATCGAGGATGCGCGGGCCTGGGAGATGGGCGTCGATGAGCTGGCTTCGGAGGACGAAGAGGTGGCCGAGTACGTGAAGCAGCTCGAGGAGGCCCGCGATGC
>JBAYUM010000232.1:0-2799 GCA_041675125.1 Candidatus Nanopelagicales bacterium | reverse complement strand
GCCGGCGGGGGGCGCGGTCGCAAGAGGCGTGTGCAGCATGAGGAGCATGTCAATCATGATCGCTGGCTCGTCACATACGCCGACACGATCACGCTGCTCATGGTGCTGTTCATCGTGCTCTTCGCCATCAGCCAGGTCGACAAGCACAAGTTCGAAGCCCTCGCCGGCGGCCTGGCCTCCGGCTTCGGCAAGCTGATCTCGGTGACTCCCGGCAGTGACAGTGTCCTTCCCAACGGGCCTCGACAAGCACCGATTCTGGACATGGCACCGGTGATGTCGATGAATGCAATTCCTCAGCTCGACTTCGAAGTCGCCCACAACCTCACCGGTGCAGGATTGACGGCAAAGCAGGCGGCAAGCCTGGCAGCCAGCCAGGATGCCAGCGTGCTCGACCATGCCCAGCAGCTCATCGATTCCGCACTGCGCAAGTCCAGATTGCGCGACCATGTCGAACTCACGCGCAATGCACAGGGACTGCACATCACCGTGATCGTCAATGATCTTGTCTTCCCCGCAGACCGAGCGGATCTGCAGCCAGCCGGACGACGGCTGCTCGCAGCGATCGCCCCTGCTCTGCGCGAGGCACGACACAATATCGTCGTCGAAGGCAACACCAACACCGTGGCAGTCCGCCCGCGCTTCTATCCCAGTGAATGGGAGCTCTCATCAGCACGCGCCAGTTCTGTCGTGCGCTATCTCGTCTCCCCGCTCAACCTTGATCCGCAATGGCTCAGTGTCGTCGGCTACGGCGACACTCGACCACTGGTGGCCCCCTCCGAGCCTGGAAGTGCCACGAGGAATCGACGGGTGGCCATTGTCGTGCTCAGTTCACTGAGCAGTGCACAGCGTGCGCTCCTCGATTCCGCGACGTAGACAACCCAACAAAGTACGAACTAAGGAGGTGACCGCAATGACGACCCAGGCATCTGTGAACGCCGGCAGCCGCATCGACGGTGACGATGCAATCCCGCAGCCAGCAGAGAAGAAGAAGCGCGGCAAGAAGAAGCTGCTCATGATCGGCGGTCTGGTCCTCGTCCTCGCAATTGCTGGTGGCGTGGTGATGCGCGGGGGCGGCGGAGCATCCGCGGCACCGGTGCCAGGGGCGGTGATCAAACTCGACCCCATCTTCGTCAATCTCTCCGACGGTCACTACTTGAAGCTGGGCATCGCCTTGCAGGCCTCAGCGTCCGCCCCCAAGGAGTCCGATGGCTCGATGGCCCTCGACGCAGCCATCTCGGTGTTCAGCAACGCCCCCATGTCAGACCTGAGCGACACTGCAACCCGCGCTCGGCTCAAGGCCGAGCTGGTCACCAAGGTCAGCCACGCCTATGAGGGCCACATATATGACGTCTACTTCACGGAATTCGTCATGCAGTGACCTCACGGTGCCCAGCCGAGCAGCACAACCAGCCTGGCCGGGCCTGGAAATGACTTGACTCTGCTGCGCGGAACGGCAGGGGGACACACGACACTGGGTTGTGACGCACGCCCATAAGTCCTCAGGTGAGGCGACCGTCAACCGATGGAGTGGACGTGACCATCGACACGGCACTTGATCTGGACCTGGAGGGGTCTGACAGGAGCACTGGTGTGCGCCTGTATGACTTCCGACGGCCGACCAAGCTGTCACGCGATCACACGCGAGTGCTTCAGATCGCATTCGATACATTCGCGCGGCAGTGGACAACCCTGCTCACGACAACCCTGCGAGCCATCTCAGCTGTTCGCATGCGCAGCATCCAGCAATTGACCTATGAAGAGTACATATCGTCCTTGTCGACGCCCACGACGATGCTCCTGCTCAGCCTCGAGCCCATTCCTGGTGTCGCCGTCCTGGAATTCTCGCTCACTGCGTCCATGACGATCACGGACCATCTGCTCGGTGGACCGGGAACGGCCCCGCAGCCCCAGCGTCCGCTCACCGAGATCGAATCGACGCTGGTCACCTCATTGATGGAACGCGCAATGAGTGAGCTGCGCTACGCATTCGAATCGCTGGCACCGATCGAGGCGCAGATCAATGGGATCGAGAGCAACCCGCAATTCGCCCAGGCCGCCTCGCCCTCCGAACTTGTCATTGTCGCCTCATTCGACCTTCGCGTCGGCGCTCACGAGTGCATTGCGACCCTCTGCCTGCCGTTCAACGGTCTCTTCCCTTACGTTGAACGCTCGATCGCGGGTGCAACGGCAGGAAAGGAGCGCTCGGATCGGCAGGCGACTGCGCGGTCCGTGGCCTCACGACTGCAGGAAGCGCTGGTCGAAGTGTCGGTTGTGCTCGGGCCCACTCAAGTGCGAATGTCCGATGTCGCCTATCTGCGCGCCGGTCAGGTCATCCGACTGCGCCATCCCCTGAATCAGCCGATGGCCGTCACCAGTGCCGGGATGACCTTTGCTTATGCCGTTCCTGGAAGCGAGGGTGACCGCGCTGCATGCCTGATCGTCAATCCATCCGAGGTGCACTCATGACTCAAACGACCGTCGATGCCAGCAGGCTGGAGCAGATCGGCCAGGCCATGCAGCTCGCGGCTGAGACAGTTGCCGCCAGTCTGCCGCTCTCCTCGCCTGCTGCGGCCGGAACCCCGTTCAATGGGCCGCGCGCAATCCTGTTCGAGCCACCGGCGCAGACGGTCGTCCTCCCGATCACCGGTGAGGTGGTCGGCGAACTGGTCCTGATCCTTGATTCGGAGGCTGCCGCACTGCTCGTGTCCGCGCCGGATGACGATGTATGCGCAGTGCTTGCGCCAGCGCTGCACGCCGCCGCAGCGATCCTGGGCTCCGTCGCAGAAGACCCCAGGCTTG
>JBAYUM010000231.1:0-2854 GCA_041675125.1 Candidatus Nanopelagicales bacterium | reverse complement strand
TCGAAGTGATCCTCGACGTCGTCTACAACCACACTGCCGAAGGCAATCAACTCGGACCGACCCTCAGCTTTCGCGGCATCGACAACGATGACTACTACCACCTCACCGATGGTGGGCGCCGGTATGCGGACTACACAGGCACCGGGAACACCCTGAACCTCTCGAATCCACACGTGCTGCAACTCGTGATGGACTCCCTGCGCTACTGGGTCGTGGAGATGCACGTCGACGGGTTCAGATTCGACCTCGCCTCGGCACTGGCTCGCTCGATGCACGACGTCGACATGCTCGGCACATTCATGTCGACCCTTCAGCAGGATCCGATCCTGCGACGGGTCAAGCTCATCGCCGAGCCGTGGGATGTCGGCCCCGGGGGCTACCAGGTGGGCGAGTTCCCGCCTCTGTGGACCGAGTGGAATGACAAGTATCGCGACTGCTTGCGCGATTTCTGGCGCGGCGCCATCGGCCTCGGCGAGGTCGGCTGGCGTCTTTCGGGCTCGGCTGACCTGTATGCGTCAGAAGGCCGTCGACCCTTCGCGTCGATCAACTTCATCACCGCGCATGACGGATTCACGATGCGCGACCTGGTGTCCTACGAGCACAAGCACAACCTTGCCAATGGCGAGGAGAACCGCGACGGCACCGACAACAACCGATCGCGCAATTACGGCATCGAGGGTGGCACCAATGATGCCGGCATCACGCGCATCCGCTTCCGCCAGCTGCGCAATATGTTCGCAACCCTGGCCTTCTCCACTGGCGTTCCGATGATCACCGCAGGAGACGAGTTCGGCCGGACACAGCAGGGCAACAACAACGCCTACTGCCAGGACAATGAGATCTCGTGGATCGACTGGAACCTCTCCCCCGATCAATGGAACCTGCTCGGCTTCAATCAGCGCGCCATGCAGTTGCGACACGAGCATCACGCATTCCGCCAGCGCTACTTCTTCGACGGGCGTCCCATGCATGAGGGTGGACCCAAGGACCTGGCCTGGATTGCTCCTGACGGCAATGACTTCCCCGATGCCGAATGGCATAACGGGTCCCTGCGGACCCTCGGCATGTTCATCGCTGGCGATCTCAACCACCGCGTCGACAAGCCACCAGTGCAGGACGACTCATTCCTGCTGCTCCTGCACGCCGGCGAGGCTGATCAGGAGTTCGTGCTGCCCGGCATGCCCTATGGCAACACCTACCAGATCCTGCTCGAGACCACTGAGGAAGACGGCTCAGAAGCCGGTGCAGAACTGCTGAGGGGAGCCACCGTGACGATGGCGCCCTTCAGCATGATGCTCATGCGCGTCTTCGCCTGACGGTTAGCTCGAGTACTGCACCGGACGCTCACCAGCGTGCACCTCGGCGGCAATCACCGGCAGGGTCTGCAGTCCCATCTCCTGCGGTGACGCGAGTCCTGGATGGTTGGGAAGGATGCGCACGGTGTAGCCGAATGGCCCGTTCTTGTCGAGACTCAACCCCAATGAGTACAGCCAGCGGTTGCCCTCAAAACCCTCAACAGCGGTCATCGCAGGAGTCTTGGCGCTGACGATCCGGTCGTGTGAATCGACTCGTCCGTGAACAACCTGCACCAGGACATCCTCCGGTGTGAGATCTCCAAGGGCGACATACGCGCGGATCTCGACCTCAGTGCCGAGATTGACGGTGTCGCCGACCCCCTGGATCTCCACGTGCTCGACCAGGGCCGTCGACCACGAGGCTCGCACTCGCGCCTTCCAGGCCGCCAGGTCGCGAGCCAGGGCATAGTCGCTGTCACTTGCAGTGCGACCCGCTTGCGCTGCAGGAAGGTACAGGCGATTGACGTAGTCGCGCACCATCCGACTCGCGAGCACCTTGGGGCCAAGGGTGCGAAGCGTGTGCCGGACCATGGCGATCCACCGGCCCGGAAGACCCTGCTCATTGTTCTCATAGAAGGTCGGTGCGACCGCCTTCTCGATGAGGTCGTACAGGGCAGCAGCCTCGAGATCATCGCGATGGTCGGCATCATCGACGCCATCGGCAGTCGGAATCGCCCAGCCGTTCTGGCCGTCGAACCACTCATCCCACCAGCCGTCGAGGATCGAAAGGTTGAGAGCGCCGTTGAGGGCAGCCTTCATTCCCGAGGTGCCACTTGCCTCCAACGGGCGGATGGGATTGTTCAGCCAGACGTCGCAGCCCGGATAGAGGACCGTGGCCATCGCCATGTCGTAGTTGGGCAGGAAGACGATGCGATGGCGGACTCCCTCCTGGTCGGCGAACTGCACGAGCTCCTGGATCAGCTTCTTGCCGCCGTCGTCAGCAGGATGGGACTTGCCTGCAACGACCAGCTGCACCGGTCGCTTCTCATCGAGCAGCAAGGCGCGAAGGCGCGCCTTGTCGCGCAGCATCAATGTGAGGCGCTTGTACGACGGCACCCGGCGGGCGAACCCGATGGTGAGGATGTCGGGATCGAGCACTCCATCGATCCACTTGAGCTCGGCCTCGCTTGCGCCGCGGGACAGCCACGACTCGCGTAGCCGATGGCGCGTCATGGCGATGAGCTCCTGACGCAGCTCGCGCTTGACCGCCCACAGGCGGTCATCCGGTGCGTCGGCTATCGCCTCCCAGCCCTGCGGCTCATTGAGCAGCCCTGCTCGATCGGCGCCGAGGGCAAGGTCGCGGATCTGGCGCGAGACCCAGGTCGGAGCATGCACGCCATTGGTGATCGAGGTGATCGGCACATCGTCATTGTCAAAGCCCGGCCACAGCCCGGCGAACATGTCGCGCGACACATGGCCGTGCAGCAGGCTCACGCCGTTGGCACGACCGGCGATACGCAGGCCCATCACGGCCATGTTGAACACGCTCGGGTCACCAC
>JBAYUM010000230.1:0-2933 GCA_041675125.1 Candidatus Nanopelagicales bacterium | reverse complement strand
CCGAGCGCCTGTTCGGCAGTGACGTCGATACGCAGGAATTGAGCACAGTGGCTGACCGGCTCACCGAGATCGTCGCGACCCTGGACACTTCGGGCCGCCCACTTGCTTCCGGCAATCAGGCGGTTACGCCGCCTGCTGAGCCATGGGCACGCCTATGGCGGGCGTGGACTGCCCTGCGCGAATACCGAGGCGACGGGCACGTAGCGACCCTGGTGTCCAATGACCTCTCGGTTCCTGAGGTGCAGGTGCTCTCCGCGACCTGGGGGCATGAGCGCTATGACCTCGACATGCTGCGCGCCACGCGCAATCTCACCGATGAGGTGTGGTCTGCTGCCCAGGCAGCGCTGGCCTCGCGTGGACTGCTCGACAGCAACGGCGCCCTCTCTGATTCGGGTCGCAATCTGCGCGAGGACATCGAGTCGCGAACAGATAGAGCAAGCATGCGTGCCTGGTCGCAGTTGAGTGACGCAGAACTGCGTCAGGTGCATACGTTCACACTGGACCTCAGCACGCGCATCATCGACAGTGGCCAGTTTCCCGCGCGCACCGCAGTGGGTTCACCGTGGCCGCCGCCTGCGCTGTAGTCGGCTAGTTGGCGCGTTGATCGGACAGCTGGTGAATCCTGACTCCGAGTTGCTCGAAAGTGCTCATCGCGCGGTCGAGATCTGACTTGGCCCGCAGGGCCTCGAACAGCGAGAGCTTTGGCTGCAGGATGGGCTGCACTCGTTCAAGGCTCGCAATCGCGCGGGCATAGGCCTGGTCATACGCGGCTGCTGCGATCCGGGCCGCAGCGCGTTGCCTGGCCGCAGTGGCGTGGGTGCGTGACAGCCGCGCACTTGCCGCGGCCTTGCGGTGCAGAATGCCCAGCTCGGCATCAACCTGTGCCATGAGGGCTGCCATGTTGATCTTCTCCGCGGCGCTGAGCCGGTCGGAGTAGTCGGCGTAGTAGGTCTTCAGCAGTGCGGAGGTGTCCTGCCGAAAGGCTGTCACGTCAGCAGAGACCGATGCTGAGCTGCCTGCCGAAATCGTCACGGCGTTGGCGATGGGCGAGCCGACTGCAAGTGCACCCAGGATCACCAGTGAGACGAGGCTTCGCTTCAACCACTGTGCCTGCATGGTCGTAGGACGGTCGACTGCTGCCATCGGTTCCCGAAGGGCCTAGTTGCTGAACGTCTGCCGCACGAAGGTGATGATTCCCGACCACAGCAGCTCGCGACCGTCCGCGAGGTTGTGGAAGTGATAGGAGCCGGGGAGGATCGCAGTGACCACCTTCGGGGCATCCTCGTAGAGCTGTGCTTCGCCGAATGGATCAAGCAGTGTGTCGAACTCTCCGAATCCGAGATAGACAGGAACGCGCACACTGCGCGAGGCGGGCACGCACCAGCCAGGCTGATTCACTTCCTCGCCCGCGGGCACCACCCGTGTCGTGGCGATGGACATGTTTGCGTCGACAAGTTCTGACGAGGCTTCGAAGCCAAGATTCGTGACCGCAATACGTGCGCGATCGCCTGGCGTGCCCAGGGCCTTGATCTCACCGTCCTTGTACATCACGGCGAGTTGGATGCTGCTCCAACCCAGAATCACCAGGCCATCGAAGTCCTGGTGACGGTATTGCTCGGTGAGCACCATGCCCGAGCCGAAGGAATGACCGACGCCGACGAAAGGCTTGTCGGCGAATTCGGGACGAAGCCTCATCCCGGCAACTGCCTGGTGCATGCGGTCAGCGCAGAAGTCGGCTGTTGTCGCCTCGGGTTCTCCAGGAAGGTGCGTGCTGTCGCCAACCCCGATGTGATCGGCGGTGATCACGGTGATGCCGCGACGGGCAAGGTAGCGAGCGAAGCTGTACGACTCCGGTGGTGCGCTCGTGACCTTGAAGTCGAAGTAGTCACGCGAGCAGCCACCGCACGGCAGGCACCACATGACCACGGGTGATTCAACGCCTATCGGTTCATAGCGATTCATCACGATGACCAGGCCATCATCGGTTGTGAAGCGCTCCTCGGTCACGTGAATGTCGTCGGCGGTGCGTGGTAGCTCCACAGTGGCCAGCCCTTGCGTTGCGAAGGTCATCCGTATCCCTTTCGTCCGGCTTGTCACCGTACTGGGCGCAAGCAATCCCGGCTGGGGTTTGGCGTCGCAGCCGTATGCGCATTAGGCGCCATTGTTGGGTAGCCTCGTCCCGTGCTGCTTTCTGATCGGGATATCAAGGCCGAGCTCGACTCGGGCCGCGTCGCTGTTGAGCCGTTCAATGAGGCGATGATCCAGCCGTCGAGCATCGATGTTCGCCTGGACCGCTGGTTTCGCGTCTTCGAGAATCACCGCTATCCCTTCATCGACCCGCGCATGGAGCAGCCCGAGCTCACTCGGCTGATCGAGCCGGACGGCGACGAGCCCTTCGTGCTGCATCCAGGGGAGTTCGTCCTGGGTTCGACCTATGAAGTGGTCTCCCTTCCCGATGACATCGCCGGGCGACTGGAAGGCAAGTCGTCGCTGGGCCGGCTGGGCCTGCTGACCCACTCGACCGCTGGCTTCATCGATCCGGGCTTCTCAGGTCACGTGACCTTGGAGCTCTCCAATGTGGCGAATCTGCCGATCGTGCTCTATCCGGGCATGAAGATCGGGCAGCTGTGCCTGTTCCGGCTGTCCAGCCCGGCCGAGCATCCCTACGGTTCAGAGAAGTACGGCTCGCGCTATCAGGGTCAGCGCGGCCCCACGCCGAGCCGATCGTTCGCGAACTTCCACCGCACCCAGATCTGACCGCCAAAGGGAGTCGCCGATGACGAGTGCCGCCCTGGATGTCGTGCTCGAGGTCGGCAAGGAGCGCGTGTTCGCCTCTGCCCTCGACTACCTCGGCTGGGTGCGGTCCTGCATCTTCCCGATTTCAACCGAGCGAAGACCGCTCACATTAGTGTGAGTCAGATCACAAAGAATGG
>JBAYUM010000229.1:0-3003 GCA_041675125.1 Candidatus Nanopelagicales bacterium | reverse complement strand
GCTGGCCGGTCGCGATGTGCTCATCGTGGCTGACACCGGCAACCACGCATCACTGATCGATGCCTGCCGACTGGCCAAGTCGCGCGTGGCCGCCTTCGAGCATGGTGACCTGCAAGGAGCCGGCCGAGAACTCCGCGATCGCTCCGAATCGCGTGCGCTCCTGGTCATCGATGCCATCAATTCGGTCGAGGGCGACCTGCTGCCACTTGGGGCATGGCACGATCTGGCATCCCGCTACGGGGCGATCCTGGTCGTCGACGATGCTCACGGACTCGGCGTGCGAGGTGGGGGCCGTGGATCGGTATTCGAAGCAGGCCTCGGGGACGCACCTGATGTGGTCATCACGGCCACCCTGTCGAAATCCCTTGGCTCACAAGGTGGTGTCGTGCTCGGCGATCGGCGGGTGATCGATCACCTGATCAATACGGCGCGCAGCTTCATCTTCGACACCGGTCTCAATCCACCTGCGGTCGGGGCCGCGCTCGAGTCGACTCGCATCGTTCGGCAGGATCCACGGCTCGCTGCTGCAGTCCTACATCGCTCGGCCACCATTGCCGGTGCACTGGATGTCTTGGCAACCGATTCGGCCATCGTCTCGCGCTTCGTCGGTGATGCCCACCACGCTTTGGCCATGTCGCAGGAACTGCAGGCCCAGGGTCTGCATGTGGGCTGCTTCCGTCCGCCATCTGTCGCCATCGGCCAGGCGCGCCTGCGCCTGACCGCGAACCTGTCGCAGAGCGATGCCGATGTGGCACGGCTCAAGCGGGCTCACGATGGGCTCGTGGTCGCATGAGCATCCTGCTGGTCACCGGATCGGGCACAGGCGCAGGCAAGACCATTACGGCTGCCGCGATCGCCGCATGCGCAATCGCAGCAGGCAGGTCGGTCGCCGTGGTCAAGCCGGTGCAGACCGGGGTCGCCTCCGATGAACCCGCTGATATCGATGATGTGCGCAGGCTCTCGGGCGCCGAGGACGTCCACGAATACGCCCGTTTCACCGAGCCACTCGCGCCGGCCACCGCTGCCCGCCGCATGGGTCAGGCGGGCCCGAGCATCGATGGCATGGTGGAGCTGATCATCTCGCTCGCTGATCGTGACCTCGTCATCGTCGAGGGCGCTGGAGGCGCACTGGTCCAGTTCAATGAGCAGGGGCACACCATCCTCGACCTTGGCATCGCCCTCACCGGGCAGCTCACCGCTCAGGAGCCCCCTCGGCTGCTGCTGGCGACCTCGTGTGCGCTGGGAACCCTGCATGCCACGGCAGCGACCGCCCAGGTCGTGCGTGCCGCAGGGCTGGCAGTGGACCACCTGGTCATCACCGACTGGCCGACCTCGGGCATCGAGCTTGCCAACCGCTGCAACCTCGAGGACCTCCCGATCTATGCGCAGGCACCCTTGGACGGGGTCCTGGCCAACGGCCTGGGGCTGCTGTCCCAGGTGGACTTCGGCGACAGCGCACTGGACATGCTCGCCCCGCGTCTGGGCGGAACCCTCGATACGACACAATTCACACGCTTGAATGCGCACGCCTGATCACCATCGCCATGACCATGAGGAGCGGCACCATGTCAACGCCCGAGCCTGCAGAGGCCTTTCTTGCCCGGATACGCGAACAGGTCCTCGAGCAGGGTCAGGGCCTTGATCAGGCCGACACCCTCACTGCCCTCGAACTCGATGACGCCTGGCTCGATGACCTGCTGGCACTGGCTCATGACGTGCGAATGCGGTGGTGCGGGCCGACAGTCGAGGTCGAGGGCATCATCAGCCTCAAGACCGGCGGCTGCCCCGAGGACTGTCACTTCTGCTCGCAGTCGGGCCAGTTCGCCTCACCCGTGCGCGCCGTTTGGCTCGATATTCCCAGTCTGGTGGCTGCAGCTCAGGAGACGGCTCGCACGGGCGCGACGGAGTTCTGCATCGTCGCCGCTGTTCGCGGGCCCGATGAGCGACTGATGGAGCAGGTTGCCCAAGGGGTGCGCGCGATCAATGACGCAGTTGACATCAATGTCTCCTGCTCCCTGGGCATGCTCACACCGGAGCAGGCAGGCGTGCTGGCAGCCCTTGGCGTGCATCGCTACAACCACAACCTCGAGACGGCTCGCAGCTACTTCGACCAGGTGGTCACTACCCACACCTGGGAGGAGCGCTGGGAGACCCTGCGCCTGGTCGCGTCCGAGGGGATGGAAGTGTGCTGCGGCGGCATCCTGGGACTGGGGGAGACCCTGGCCCAGCGTGCGGAGTTCGCAGCCCAGCTGGCCGAGCTCGACCCCGCCGAGGTGCCGCTGAACTTCCTCAACCCCCGACCGGGTACGCCCTTCGGCGATCTGCCCGTGATGGACGGCAAGGATGCCTTGCGCACCATCGCCGCGTTCCGCCTCGCCCTGCCGCGCACCCTGCTGCGATTCGCGGGCGGCCGAGAACTGACCCTGGGTGATCTTGGGGCACAGCAGGGAATGCTCGGCGGCATCAATGCCGTCATCGTCGGCAACTACCTGACCACCCTGGGCCGGCCGGCCACGGCGGACATCGGCATGCTGCAGGAGCTGAACATGCCCATCAAGGCTCTGACCAAGACGCTGTAGCCAGAGGGACCATGCAAATCGACGGAGTGCAGTTCTGCAGCCAGTGCGGCAAGGCCGCATCAGGCCTGCACGAGCAATGCGCGGCCAATGCCACCCTTTCGCCACCGCGCTTCTGCGCCTACTGCGGGCGCCGCATGAAGGTGCAGGTGTCGCCGTTGAGCTGGCTCGCAATCTGCTCCGAGCATGGCGAGTCCCAAGGGTGAGCGTCCCCGCTGCGTGCCCTTTCCCCGGTGCGGCCATTGACCTGTTCGACGAGGCCTTCGTCGCCAATCCCTGGGGTCTACTTGCCGAACTGCGTGAGCAGGCCCCTGTCATGCAGGATCCGCTGACGGGATACTGGCTCATCAGCCGCCACAACGACATTCGACAGGTGCTCATGCAACCTGATGTCTTCCGACCGGACAATGCCCTGACCGCCGTGACG
>JBAYUM010000228.1:0-3029 GCA_041675125.1 Candidatus Nanopelagicales bacterium | reverse complement strand
CGGCACACCGGCACGCTACGAACATCCCCGAGCAGGAGCAGTCCGTCAGCGTGAGCTGTGGACCACCACTGCAGGACGCAACGGCTGTGGACGACTCAGGCGGGCACGATGTTCACGAGCTTCGGCGCTCGCACGATGACGGTGCGCAGCTCCTGACCCGCGATGGCGTCGGCGACGGAGGCAAGCGCCTGCTCGCGCAGGTCGTCCTCGCTGATGTCGGGCGAGACCTCGAGTCGCTCGCGCACCTTGCCCGCGATCTGCACGACGCAGATGACCGAGTCCTCGATCAGCAGGGCGGGGTCGATGACCGGCCACCCGGCAAGCGCGACGGATGGCTCATGGCCGAGTCGCATCCACATGTCCTCTGCCGTGTATGGCGCCACGAGCGAGAGCACGATGGCCACGGCTTCGACTGCCTCGCGGACTGCTGGATCTGCGGCGCCCGGCCCGCTGTCGATCGCCTTGCGCGTGACGTTGACCAGCTCCATGGCGCGGGCGATGGCAACGTTGAAGCGGAAGGACTCGACGGCCTGCGAGGCATCGCGCAACGCCTTGTGCGTTGCCTTGCGCAGCGCGAGATCGCCCATGGTGAAGTCAACGCCAGTCTCACTCGTGACATCGCCCGACAGGCGCCAGGCGCGAGCCAGGAACTTCTTCGAGCCGCCTGGTGAGACATCAGCCCAGTCGACGTCATCCTCGGGCGGTCCGGCGAACACCATGGTCAGGCGAATCGCATCAACACCGTGATCATTGAGCTCATCGGACAGGCGCACCAGATTGCCCCTGCTCTTGCTCATCGCCGAGCCGTCCATGACCACCATGCCCTGGTTCAGCAGTCTCGTGAACGGCTCATCGAAGTCCAGGAGCCCCATGTCATGCAGCACCTTGGTGAAGAAGCGGCTGTAGAGCAGGTGCAGGATCGCGTGCGTCACGCCGCCCACGTACTGGTCGACGGGCAGCCACTCTCGTGCCAGCTCGGGATCGAAGGCCGCGGTGTCGTTGTGCGGATCGAGATAGCGCAGGTAGTACCAGGATGAGTCGACGAAGGTGTCCATCGTGTCGGTGTCGCGAACAGCAGGCTTGCCGCAGGCCGGGCAGGCAACATTCGCCCACTCATGTGCTGCACCAAGAGGCGATGACCCCTTGGGCTTGAGGTCAAGACCCTCGGCAGATGGCAGCCGCACCGGCAACTGATCAAGGGGAACCGGCACCTCGCCGCAGTCCGGGCAGTGGATGATCGGGATCGGTGCGCCCCAGTAGCGCTGGCGCGAGATGAGCCAGTCGCGCAGACGGTAGTTCGTGGCCGCCTGACCAGTGCCACGTTCAGCCAGCAGGGCGTTCATCGCCGCGATGGCATCGTCCTTGCCAAGACCGTCGAGCGGTCCTGAGTTCACATGCTCGCCGTCATCTGCAGTGGCAACTCCGGTGACGGAGGGATCCTCATCCGAGGCAACCACGACGCGTACCGGCAGGTCGAACGTCTTGGCGAAGTCGAGGTCGCGCTGATCGTGAGCCGGAACAGCCATGATGGCGCCGGTGCCGTAGTCGGCCAGGACGTAGTCGGAGGCCCATACCGGAATGCGCTCACCGTTGACGGGGTTGATGGCATACCGCTCGAGGAAGACGCCTGTCTTGGCGCGACTCGAATCAAGGCGATCCATGTCGCTGCTCTTCTTGACCTCATCGACATAGGCCGTGAACGCTGCTTCTGCCGAGGTTCCGGAGGCAAGCTCGGCTGCCAGATCCGAGTCCGCTGCGACCACGAAGAACGTCGCACCGAACAAGGTGTCAGGACGTGTCGTATAGACGGTGACCGGCTCAGCGCGCCCCTCGATCTCGAAGAGGACCTCAGCTCCTGTCGACTTGCCGATCCAGTTGCGCTGCATCAGCAGCACCTTCTCCGGCCAGCCGCCCTCGAGCTGCTTCATGTCATCAAGCAGGCGGTCGGCGTAGTCGGTGATGCGCAGGTACCACTGCGTCAGCTTCTTCTTGGTGACAACGGCATCGCAGCGCTCGCACAGGCCACCGATGACCTGCTCATTGGCCAGTACCGTCTGGTCATTGGGGCACCAGTTGACGGCGCTGTCCTTGCGATAGGCGAGTCCCCGCTCATACATCTGCAGGAAGAACCACTGCGTCCACTTGTAGTACTCGGGATCGCAGGTGTTGAAGACACGGTCCCAGTCGAATGAGCAGGCATACCGGCGCATCGATGTCTTCTGCTGCTCGATGTTCTCGTAGGTCCACTCGATCGGATCCGACCCACGCTTGATCGCGGCGTTCTCGGCAGGCAGGCCGAAGGCATCCCAGCCGATGGGATGCATGACATTGAAGCCCTGCTGGACCCAGTAGCGAGCGACCACGTCGCCGAGCGCATAGGCCTCGGCGTGACCCATGTGCAGGTCACCCGATGGGTAGGGAAACATATCGAGGACGTACTTCTTCGGACGCGGATCATCGGCACGCCCCGATCGAAAGGGAGCGAGTTCATCCCACACCGGGAGCCAGCGCTCCTGGATCGTCTCGAAGTCGTACACGCCTTGCTCAATCACGCCGTCGGTCACGAGGTCCCTTCGCTTCAGTGGCGGGCGTCACCACCGCTTTGCCAACGTCCAAGCCTACCGGCGCATGCCCGAACACCCAGATGGCGTCTGCTGACACGGCAGAATGCCGCCATGCCCGCCAAAGCACTCAATGTCTTCCGCATGGAGGCAGCAGTCAACCTTCGTGGCGGACTGCGGGTTGCGATCATCACCGGGCTGCTGGTGGCCGTCTGCGTGGCGACCGATCATGGGGCCCTTGCCCTGCCGCTCGCCTCCGGTTCCCTCTTCACCGGAGTAGCTGAGGCTGGCGAAAAGTCCGGCCACCGGTGGCGCACCATGCTGTGGGCGACCTTCTGGCTGACGCTCAGCGCCTTCATCGGCGGAGTCCTGACGAGCAGCTTCTGGGCCGGGCTCTTGGCCACTGCAGTGGTCGCCGCCATCGCCGGAGTGAGCGGCAGCGCCGGACCGCGTGCGGGCTTGATCGGG
>JBAYUM010000227.1:0-3098 GCA_041675125.1 Candidatus Nanopelagicales bacterium | reverse complement strand
TGCAGTCCAAGAAGCTGCAGGGCATCGCCGATGTGGCCGATCTCAGCGACGGGGACTCCGGCCTCAACCTCGTCATCGAGCTGAAGAACGGCTTCAATCCCGAGGCTGTGCTCGAGCAGCTGTTCAAGCTCACTCCGATGGAGGACCAGGTCAGCGTCAACGCCGTCGCGCTGGTCGACGGGCAGCCGCGGACCCTTGGCCTGCTGGAGCTCCTGCAGGTCTTCCTCGATCACCGCATCGATGTCGTACGCCGGCGCAGCGTCTACCGGCGACACCGCGCATCGCAACGGCTCCATCTGGTCGAGGGCCTGCTCATTGCCATCATCGATATCGACGAGGTCATCCAGCTGATCCGCCAGTCCGACGATGCTGCTGCTGCGCGCGACCGGCTGATGCAGGTCTTCGACCTGAGCCTGGACCAGACCAACTACATCCTTGACATGCCCCTGCGACGCCTGACCAGGTTCTCTCGCATCGAACTCGAGACTGAGGCAGAGGAGCTGCAGAGCACCATTGCCGCCCTGACCCGCATCCTCGACGATGAGAAAGTCCTGCGCGCAGTCGTCTCGGATGAGCTTCAGGAGGTCGCCAATGACCACGCGACACCGCGCCGCACGCTCCTGATGGAATCGGCCTCGGTTCCCGCGACGTCAAGCGTCCCCCTCGAGATCGACGATGAGCCCTGTGTCGTGCTCCTCTCGAGCACCGGGCTCCTCGCACGGACGGTCTCCATCCCGCCGGCGACCGATGAAGTCGCACGGCGCGCGCAGCATGACGTGATCACCAGCGCCTGTGCTGCCACCACGCGCGGTGAGGTCGGCGTCGTCACCTCAGCCGGCCGCCTGCTGCGCCTGTCGGTGCTCGATCTGCCGAATATGCCTCCCGTGCATGGCATGCCTGCGCTGAGTGCCGGAGCTCCCGTCGGGGCCTTCCTCGACCTGCCCTCCGGGGAGCAGGCACTGGCGCTCACCAGCCTGGATGAGACCGGCGGACTCCTCCTTGTCACCGCCGCGGGCAAGGTCAAGCGCGTCGTGCCCGAGATGCTTGCCAAGGGCTCCTGGGACGTCATCCGGCTCGATGACGGCGACCGCGTCGTCGGCGCCACTCGTCTTGACGACACCGCTGCCGAGCAGCACGACATCGCCATCATCACCTCGGACGCCCAGGTGCTGCGCTTCCCGGCGACCGCTGTTCGGCCAACCGGCCGAACGGCCGGGGGGATGGCCGGCATCAAGCTCAGTCCGGGAGCGCACGCAATCGCCGGCTATGCGGTCGATCGCAGTCGCGCTGCAGTGCTGGTCACCGTTGCCGGGTCATCTGCTGCGCTTCCCGGTACCGACGCCGGAACGATCAAGGTCAGCGCCTTCTCGGAGATTCCACCCAAGGGCCGCGGCACCGGTGGCGTGCGCAGCCACAGATTCCGCTCCGGCGAGGACTCGCTGCTGCTCGGCTGGGTCGGAGCAGGCCCAGCACGGGCTGCCAGCGCCTCGGGCGTGCCAGTGGATCTGCCAACCGACCTGGCCAGGCGGGATGCCACCGGCACACCGGGTAGCCTGCCCATCGCTGCCCTTGGAGGACCCCTGTGAGTCAGACCTGCACGATCGCCTCGCTGGCTGCCGGTGAGCCCTTGGCCGGAACCGCACCGGTCGTCAACTGCTATGTGATCGTCGAACAGCCCGGCCCCTGGGGGCGCGAGGCACTGCTCGACAGCCGGTTCCCGCGCGAACTGGGCGAGCAGCTGCTCGGACTGACCAATGGCACCCAGGTCAAGATCCTCCTAGCGCGCCACCCTGATCGCCTGGAACGGGACCAGGCCCAGGGGCACAACGTCTGGATCGCTCACACGGCGCCGGGACACCGGGGCATGAGGCATGGCATCCTCGATGATCTCACCCAGATCGCCGACTGGGACTTCGCCGCGATGTCCCAGGGCAATCTGCCGCCGATCGGGCATATCCAGCGAAGCGCCCTGACCTTCGTATGCACCCACGGATCACGCGATGCCTGCTGCGCAGTCGTCGGACGACCGGTCTTCGACACCCTCCTGGAGTCGGTCTCGCCCGAGGATCGATCACTCGTATGGGAGATCAGCCACCTCGGCGGTCACCGCTTCGCCCCCACCATCCTCTCGCTGCCTGCCGCCCAGGTTCACGGTCGACTTGATGCCAGTGAGGCCATCGGGATGCGAGCCGAGGCCCGTGAAGGACGGGTGCACCTCAACGGCTTTCGTGGACGAAGCGGGTACCCGGCACCATTGCAGGTCGCCGAGATCGCTGTGCGCAACGTGTACGACGTCAAGGAAGCCGATGCAATCGATGTGCTTCGCGTGGTGAACGACCGTGCTGTCCCGGCTCCGACCAGCGTGGTGTTCATCGAGGACCAGATGGAGACCGAGGTGCGCCACATCGATGGCCGCACCTGGCGCGTGCATGTGCAGCGCACCCAGCTGCCAGGGCAGCGCGCTGAGTCGTGCGGCAAGACTCCTGAGTCGATATTCGCGTGGAACGTCCGCGAGCTCCATCAGACCGCCGACTGGCAGCGCTAGCCTGCAGCGGCGATGCCTAGCAAGGTCGCGCGCTCGGCGATGGTCACCCGCTCGATGCCCGCCTGCTCGCCAAGGGCTCGTTCGGCCCGATCGATGGCTCGCCAGCCGGCAATCGACACTGGCGTGATGCCACGCGCCGCGAGCAGCTCCTCGATCGCCTGTCCCGAGGACGGCTGCGACAGCAGGTCGGCATCAGCGTCACTGAGCAGTGAGGCAACCGAGGCGATGGCGTCCTTCTTGTTCGTGCCGATGATCCCTGACGGGCCTCGCTTGACCCAGCCTGCCGTGTAGATGCCCGGGGTGACCCGACCCTCGACATGCACGATCGTGCCGCTGCTCTCGTCGAAGGGCACGCCGGGAAGGCCGACCCCCCGGTAGCCGATGCTGCGCACGATGAACTCCGTCGGCAGCTCGAAGTGCTCGCCGGTGCCCGCCAGCGCGCCCTGATCGTCGAAGCGCGTGCGTTCGATGACCATCGTCGTCGCGCTCTCCTGCCCCAGCACCTCAACGGGTCGCGTGAAGAAGTGAAGATGCAGCTTGCGTCCGACTGCCT
>JBAYUM010000226.1:0-3107 GCA_041675125.1 Candidatus Nanopelagicales bacterium | reverse complement strand
CGCTCACGTGCAGCAGGATCGCGGTGTCCGAGCGCTCGCCGCCGAACTGCCCGGGTCGACCGAAGCCGCCATTGCCCTTTCCGGTGCGCGAGTCGCTGCCGAGGATCAGGAGATTGAGGGGCTTGACGTTGCCGTCGGCGTCATAGACCAGGGCGTCCTCGGTGTCGGAGGCGGGGCCGCCGACCTGCTCGCTCACGTCGAGGGTGGTGATATTGCCCTGGAGCTGGCCGATCAGGTGATTGACCCCGGCGCCGATCACGGCGGTCACGAGGACGATTCCGGCCGCGATGGAAGCCAGAATGCGCGGCCAGCGGCGGCGGGAGGAGGCGGGCATGTCGTCCTTTGAGCAGTGCGGGGGTGAGGAGTCATCGTAAGTCGCCTGGGGGCAACTCACGAACCTTCGACGGCGTGTTGCCCAGCCCGGTTCCCGAACCGGGGCGGATGTGTCCAATGTGACGGATGTGGCGTGTGATGATTGTTTCTCATCGGGCCGCCATGGCACCGTAGGGGTTTGATCCCCTTTGACCCAGAAAGGACGGGCATGACGTTGCATCCACATGCTCGTCGCGCGCTGATCTGGAGCAGCTGCCTGGGCATCGCAGCGGCGGGATTCTGGCTGCCGGTCGTGAGCCTGCCCGGCCCGACGCGCACCGCGGTGACCCCTTCGGAGCAGGCCATCGCCCTGGACGGCATCGACCAGGGCGCGGTGAGCGACTCGGCCGTTGCCATGGCCTCATGGGACCAGGAGTCCACCGTCGAGCTACTGCCCCTGGCGCGGCAGACCACCTTCGGCACCGCCGCATCCACCACGATCAGCCAGCTCAAGCCCGCTATCGCCACCCGCGCCCTGGACACCGGGGACTTCGGACTCGTGGGCGTCACCGCTGACGCACCGCTCGATGCTCGCACCCGTGTGCTCGTGCGCGTGCGCGAGGACGGCACGTGGTCCTCCTGGGAGCAGCTGCCGGTATCGGAGGACCGTCCCACCCCAGGGTCGGCCGAGGCTGCCGGCGCTCGCTTCGGCACCGATCCGCTGCTCACCGGAACATCGGATGGCGTGCAGGTTCGCATCGATACCCCTGATGGCCGCAAGCCGGCCAACACCCAGGTCGTGCTGCTCGACAACCCGGTGGTGAAGGAGGATGCCGACCTGCCTGCAGCCAATGCCAGTGACTTGCCTATTGCCACGGCCCAGGCCGGCACGCTGACGGCGCCCCAGCCGGCCATCATCACGCGCGCGCAATGGGGTGCCGATGAATCACTGCGCCGCGGCTCGGCCTCGTACTCACCGACGATCAAGGCGGCATTCCTGCATCACACCGTGACCACGAACAACTACACGCCTGAGCAGGCAGCGCAGCAGGTGCGCAATCTGTATGCGTACTTCACCAAGGGCCTGCGCTACTCCGACATGGCGTACAACTTCATCGTCGATCGATTCGGTCGGCTCTACGAAGGCCGTGCGGGTGGCATGGATCAGGCCGTCGTCGGCGGGCACACCGCAGGCTTCAACCAGGACACCTTCGCCGTCTCGGCGCTCGGCAACTTCCAGACGGCCTCGCTGGCACCCGATCAGCTCAATGCCATCGACGATGCGGTCGCGCAGCTGTTCGCCTGGAAGCTCGGCATCAACCACCGTGATCCCAATGGCACCACCTCGCTGGTCTCCGACTCCTCGGCCGGCACGTCGAAATACCGGGCCGGACAGGCTGCGACGGCGCTGGTCATCGGCGGGCATCGCGATATCGGCAACACGGCCTGCCCGGGCAAGCTCCTGGAGCCGCAGCTTCCCGCGATTCGCGCTGCGACGACGGCCAAGATGGGCGTGAACGTCTTCGATCCGGCCATCGGTGCCCCGGTGCCCTGGGGCTCGGGGCAGTCCCTGACCCTGACCACCAGCTCGAATGCCCCGATCGCCTGGAACATCAGCATCGCCTCGCGCTGCGGCGCAGTGGTGCGCACGCTCTCGGGTCAGCAGGATGCCGCGGGCCCATTGACCGTGAACTGGGACCTGAAGGACAACGCAGGCCAGCCCGTGCCGCCAGGCACCTACGCCTTCACCCTGAACGGCACCAGCGGATCGGATGCCATCTATCCATGGGTCGGCTCAGGGGCCATCTCGTCCTCGCCGGGCTCGCCGATCGATCCATGCGGGCCGCCTGATGCGTTCTCCCTGGCGGGCAGCGGCTATGGACATGGCATCGGCCTGTCGCAGTGGGGTGCCTATGGCATGGCCAAGGAGGGAAGTGATGCGACGACGATCGTCTCGCACTACTACCCGAACACCACCGTCGGCCAGGTTCAGGACGACATGGAACTGCGCGTCAATCTCCTGTATCGAGTGGCCAGTGCCAAGGTGCGAGCCGAGTCCCTGGACCCGGGCGGTGGCCAGATCGAGGTCACGGTCGGTCCCAATGTCGTCACTGGCGGCCCGAGTGACGAGTTCGCCTTCGCTGTTGCCGGCACTGCCGTCAATGTGCAGCGCAAGGTCAACGGGCAGGTGACCGACCTTGGCACTGCGCCGTCGGTGACCGTGAAGTGGGCGGGCAACCGCGACCAGGGCTCGGCCGTCGGTCCGGCGACAGCGGCGAACGTCGTTGGCCCCAATGGCTCCTTCGGCACGACAGGGCATCGCTATCGCTACGGAAAGCTCGACATCGTCGCAACGCAGAGCCCAAGTGGCACGCGCTTGAATGTGGTGAACCAGTTGCGCCTGCACGACGAGTACCTGTACGGCATTGCCGAGGTCTCCAGCGCCTGGCCCGATGCTGCGATGCAGGCCCAGGTCATCGCCGCTCGCTCCTACGCGCTTGCCAAGTACGCGGCCGGCGAGAAGGCGGCGTGCAACTGCCACATCGACGACGGCGATGGGCCGTTCAACGACCAGGTCTTCGTGGGGTGGGCAAAGGCCAGCGCTGCCAAGGGCGATCGCTGGGTCGCTGCCGTCAACAGCACCCTCGGCTCGCCGACGACCGGCATCGCCGCGCTCTACAACGGGCAGCCGATCAGCGCCTTCTACTCGTCCTCCAGCGGCGGCGTCACCAACACCACGAAGGATGTCTGGGGCGGTGCGCTTCCGTACTCCGTGAATGTCGATGATCACTGGG
>JBAYUM010000225.1:0-3141 GCA_041675125.1 Candidatus Nanopelagicales bacterium | reverse complement strand
CTGCGGATGCTTTGCAGGTGCCAAGGGTGACCTTGGTCCCTTGGGCTTCCGAGTTAGCATTGGAAGCCAGCCTGACCCTCCTCTACCCCCCTATGGAGTCATCGTGAGTCTGCCGCCCCTGGTGGAGCCGAACGCCGAACTGAGCGTTGACGAAGTACGTCGCTACAGCCGGCACCTCATCATCCCCGATGTCGGCATGGCCGGACAGAAGCGCCTGAAGAACGCCAAGGTGCTCTGCGTGGGGGCCGGAGGCCTCGGCAGTCCGTCCTTGATGTACTTGGCAGCTGCGGGAGTGGGAACGCTCGGCATCGTCGAGTTCGACGTCGTAGACGAGTCCAATCTCCAGCGCCAGATCATCCACGGCCAGAGCGACATCGGGCGGTCCAAGGCCGAGAGTGCGCGCGACACCGTCAATGAGATCAATCCGCTCGTACAGGTCAATCTCCATGAGGAGCGTCTTGACTCCTCCAATGTCATGGAGCTGTTCTCGCAGTACGACCTCATCGTCGACGGAACCGATAACTTCGCAACGCGGTACCTGGTCAACGACGCATGCGTCCTGCTGGGCAAGCCCTATGTCTGGGGCTCCATCTACCGCTTCGACGGGCAGGCCAGCGTCTTCTGGGCCGAGCACGGCCCCTGCTACCGCTGCCTCTACCCGGAGCCGCCACCACCGGGCATGGTTCCGTCCTGCGCCGAGGGCGGTGTGCTGGGGGTGCTGTGCGCCTCGATCGGCTCGATCCAGGTCAACGAGGCCATCAAGGTCATCACCGGCATCGGCGAGACGCTGCTCGGCAAGCTCATGATCTACGACGCCCTCGAGATGGAATACCGCAAGGTGAGGATCCGCAAGGATCCGAACTGCGCCGTCTGCGGCGAGCACCCAACGGTCACCGAGCTCATCGACTATGAGGCGTTCTGCGGCTCCATCTCCGAGGAGGCGGCCGAGGCTGCCATGGATTCGACGATCTCTGTCGTCGATCTCAAGAGGATGCTCGACGCCCGCGACCGGGGCGAGGACGACTTCGTGCTCATCGATGTCCGTGAGCCCAATGAGTACGAGATCGTCGCGATCCCAGGATCGATCCTGATTCCCAAGGGTCAGTTCCTCGATGGCTCAGCCCTGGCGCTGCTGCCGACGGACAGGCGCATCGTGCTGCAGTGCAAGCTCGGCGGGCGTTCTGCCGAGGCCCTCGCAGTCGTCAAGGGCGCTGGCTTCTCCGATGCAGTCCACGTCGGTGGCGGAGTGCTCGCCTGGGTCAATCAGATCGAGCCGGACAAGCCCACCTACTAGCCTTTCGGGGTCGTCGGTGGATGCAGCAGGCATGCAGGTATCGCTCTGCGTCCTGCGCTGGGCCGTTCCCGGGCGGCCGGATGCGATGCGCGAGTACGAGGATCAGGTACTCCGATTCGTGCCCGAGCACGGGGGAGTCGTGGTGCATCGGCTGCGGGCTTCGGGCATCGACGACGAACCGACCGAGATCCAGTTCATCGAGTTCGCATCCCAAGCCGGATTCGACAGCTTCATGCGCGATGAGCGACGAATCCAGCTCTCCGACCTGCGAGACGCCTCAGTGGCACGCACCCAGGTGCTGAGAGTCACCCAGGCGCAGCAGGCGAGCCCTACTGAGGACCTAGACCTGAATCCTTGAACTCGAACTTCTTGTGCGAGTTGTCGCAGTAGGGCTTCTTCGCAGAATGGCCGCAGCGACACAGGTACGACTTGGTGACCTGGCGAATGAGCTCGCCATTGGCATCGAGGATGTCGACTTCGCCGATCACTTCGTAGGGTCCGTTCTCGCACACCGTGACGGTGACATTCTGCTGTTCAGTCATGACGACATTGTGGTGCATCGAGCCGAGCTATCCGGCGACGACGTCGCCTTCGGCTGAGGAAACCTCGATGCCGAGCGACTTCAGGTACTCCGTAGCCGCATCGAGATCAGAAGGCTCGCCCTCGAGATCCAGCACCATCCATCCCACATGCTGCTCGATATTCGCGCGACGGATGTTCGGGATCACCTGGTGCTGCTTGACCATCGTGTAGACGATGGGCTCCGTGACCGTCTCAGGGCCGAACGTCAATTGCAGATGGCGATGACTCATGTGGCCATCTTATTGCGGCTCGCCTAGAGCGCGCCACGCTTGGTGAGCCAGCTGAATGCCCAGTAACCCGGAACTGTGGGCAGCCAGAAGGTGACGAGTCGATAGAGCAGCACTGCTGAGAGCGCGATGCCGCCGTCGAGCCCGGCTGCGGTGAGGCCGGCCGTCAGGGCCGCCTCGACAGCGCCCAGTCCGCCAGGCGTCGGCGCGGCCTGGCCGATGGTGGCGCCGGCGAGATAGACCACCGCGACCACGGCCACGCTCATGCTGCCGCCGAAGGCTTCGACCGCGGCATACAGCACCCCGATGTAGGCCACATTCAGCACCAGGATGCCGCCGATGCCCTCCAGCAGTTTCATCGGTTGCTGCGCGACGGTGAGCAGGCGCGGGCCGACCTCGCGCAGCATGGGCCCAATCCGATCGTTCGTCACTCGTCGCACCTGCGGTATGGCGAAGAGCCCGACGATGATCACCGCGATCACGACCACCGCGATGACCACGACCTTGGGCGGCTGGAAGGTGAAGTCGGCCTGCGTGCCCGCGGCGAAGCCGAAACCCAGGAGCAGCAGCATGTGCATCACGAATGCCATGACCTGCGAGACACCGACGCTTGCTCCGGCGAGTGCGGGATTGAGGCCTGCCCGCTGCAGAAAGCGCATGTTGACGGCAACTGCGCCCAATGTCGGTGGTGAGACCAGCGTCGCGAAGTCACCGGCAAGCTGCGCCAGCACTGTGCGCTGCAGCGGAATGCTCTCGGGCACGAATCCGGCAAGCGACCAGGCAGCGCCGATGTAGGTGATCAGGCTGAAGGCGAGCGCGAGTACCGCCCAGCGCCAGTCGGCGGTCTTGAACAGCTCCACTAGGTCGACATCGGCGAGCTGGGTCAGCAGGACGTATCCGGCGACGGTTCCGACGACGGCGATGAGCAGGGTCTTGAGCTTGATGCGTTCCATCTGGATGGGCTCGACGTTGTCATCGGGTCCGATCTCGATGAGGGCATCGCGCAGTTCGACCAGCATCTTCTTGTGCTTGCGAATG
>JBAYUM010000224.1:0-3148 GCA_041675125.1 Candidatus Nanopelagicales bacterium | reverse complement strand
TGCTCCATGCGCACGAACTGCCCGCACTCAAGTCCGCCTAATCCTCGCGCTCGATCGAGCGCGGATCCAAGGGGTCGTCATTCTCATGAATGACGACCCCTTGGACGATGTCTGCACCATTGCCCCACGTGCTCACTCGCCAGTTCAGGCCCCCGGTCGAGGAACTGAGATTCGAGAACGGCGCTGAGAGCCGGCGCTGGACGAAGGGGATGAAGCACAACAGCGCCGCGACATCAGTCCAGAATCCCGGGATCATGAAGAGCACTCCCGCAAGCATGCGGAACGTGGCCGATCGCGTTGGAACCGCACTGGCCTGCGCAGCGGCAAGCGCCCGCCTGCCGCCCTCCTTGAAGACTGCCAGCCCGATGGGAAATCCGGCAACGTAGATCAGGATCGTCCAGGCCCAGCCGAACCACACGACAAAGGCCCAGGCTGTGCAGATCTCCAGCAGCGGATATCCGAAGACCAGCAGTCGCCGGCTCATTGCGAGTCCTCACTGCGCTGTGAGGACTCGCGTCGCCGCTGTGCCTTCCGCCGCAGCCGGGTGACCCGATCGTCGAAGCCCCACATCGTGACGCGCCAGAGAGCCTCGATCACGATCTTCTGGTTCATCTTGCTCGAGCCGACCTCGCGCTCCACGAAGGTGATCGGCACCTCGGTGATGCGCAGCTGTCGTTGAGAGGCTCGCCAAGCGAGGTCGACCTGGAAGCAGTACCCCTGCGATGCCACTTCGTGCAGATCGAGTCTGCGCAGGGTATCGGCCCGAAATGCCCGATAGCCGCCGGTCACATCGCGCAATGGGATGCCGAGCAGCACCCGGGTGTACAGGCTGCCGCCCCGTGAGATCAACTCGCGCTTCTTGGGCCAGTTGACGATTGCGCCACCCTCGACCCAGCGGGATCCAAGTACCAGATCGGCATCTCGCAGGGCGTCGAGCAGCAGCGGCAACTGCTCGGGCTGATGCGAGCCGTCAGCATCCATCTCGACCACCACGTCATAGTCATGCTGCAGCGCCCAGGAGAATCCGGCCAGATAGGCGGCGCCGAGACCCTCCTTGCCGAGCCGATGCATTGGATGGATCCTGGAGTCTTCAGCGGCCAGGCCATCGACGATCCGGCCTGTGCCGTCAGGGGAATTGTCGTCGGCGACGAGCACATCGGCTTCAGGGACGCTGGCCCGCACTCTCCCCACGATGGTCTCGATGTTCTCCCGTTCGTTGAACGTGGGAATGATGACCACGATCCGGCCCAGGTCCTCGAATGTCACTCGTCAACCCTATGCTGCGCACCTTTGCGCCTGCCGAGGGCTCGAACTCCAACCCCAAGAGCGAGCAGGGAACCAAGGAGCGCCCAGGCACCTGCCAGCGGCCTGGCGAGCCAGGCACTGGGGTTCAACTGCCCACGGAGCGGCACCTCGCGCACCAGCCCACCGACCTGGCCCTGATCCAATTGGGCCTGGACGGTGCCATCGGGGTTGATGAATGCGGATATTCCGGTCGTGGCAGCCACCACCACGCTCCGGCCCGTCTCCAGCGCTCGCATCTGCTCGATGGCGAACTGCTGCTCGGGTTGCGCCGTGCCCCCGTAGGTCGCGTTGTTCGTCTGCACGGTGAGCACCCGGGCCCCATCGTCGATCAGGGGGTCGATGACGCTGTTGTAGGCGATCTCGAAGCAGATCACGTCGCCCACGGCGATATCGCCGATGGTGAACAGTCCGGGACGCGTTCCGGCTGCGAAGTCGCGGCCGATGCGATCGAAGCGATCGATCAGTGGCGCAATGAGCGACCTGAACGGGATGTACTCGCCGAAGGGCACAGGATGGGTCTTGCTGTAGGTCAGTCCGGGTCCGGTGACCGGATCCCAGAGGATTCCCTGGTTGAAGACCGCCGTCGGGTCATCGGGGATATTGACCACGGCGCCGACGAGCACAGGGACATTGAGGGTGCGCACGGCCGTGCCGATCATCGCTGCCGCTGCACTGTCAGCAAACGGATCCAGGTCGGATGAGTTCTCCGGCCAAAGCACGAAGGCTGGTCTCACTGTCGTGCCAGCCGCCACCTGTCTGGCCATCTTCATCGACTCGCGCACATGGTTGTCGAGCACTGCCCGACGTACGTCTAGGGCACCGAGCCCGAGTTCAGGAGTGCCACCCTGCACAATGCCGATGGCAGCCGCCTTGGGCCCACCGACACGATCGCCCGCAGTGGGCGGCTGCAGCAGTTGAGGCGACAGGGCCGCAACGAGCACGAGCAGTGCCCAAGCGCCAGCCACCCTCCACCGCTGCATGCCGGCAGCGAGGATCGCGGCGACCAGGGCCGCGGCCGTCAGCACGAGCAGCCCCGTTGCTCCCAGGACGCCCAGCACCATCGAGCTTCGCCCGAAGGAGGTGTCGACCTGGGAGAACGCGACATTGCCCCAAGGAAATCCCCCGAAGGGGAAGCTCCCGCGCAGCCACTCCTGCCCGACCCACAGACCGGCGACCCAGATCGGCCAGAGCGCCAGCCGGCTCACCAGTGCAATGCCCATGCCCATCACGCCGAAGTAGAGAGCACAGACCAGGGCCAGCAGGAGCCAGGCGTCCATTCCCACAACAGTGAGCCAATGCAGCAGCAGCAGGAAGAACACCGTTGCAGCACCGAAAGCCAGTGCGAAGGCCATGCGCAGGCGCTGACCCACGGTGATGGCAATGAGCAGTGCGCAGGCAGGCAGCGCGGCCGGGCCAAGACCCAAGGGCGGGAAGGAAAGCCACAGCAGGAGTCCGCTGGTCGCCGCCCCGACCCATCTCCACCACCCGGTCACGAGAGCAGCGCACCGTTGTCGAATACGACGGTGCCGGCGATGACCGTCCGCAAGCAGGTCGGCAGCGCCTTGCCGGTCTCAAGGCCGGGAAGGCCGTTGGCGACTGCGGATGCATCCCAGACCGCGAAGTGCGCAGCACGACCCGAAGCCAGCTGCCCCACTGCCGGCCGGCCGAAGGCGGCCCAGCCTGCCCTCGTCGTCGCTGCGAAGGCATCGAGCAGCGTCATCGGCGCCGTCCCTGGCCGACGGGAGACAGCGGCCTGAACTGTCGCCCAGGGGTCAGCCAACGCATCGGCGAACGATCCAAAGGCCAGGCCCGAGGAGCCAGGCGAAGTACTCGAGAAGGGTCG
>JBAYUM010000223.1:0-3157 GCA_041675125.1 Candidatus Nanopelagicales bacterium | reverse complement strand
GGTGGCTTCGAGGTTGAGGCGCTCGGTGCCGGGCTCGGCTTCGGAAGCAAGGTCGACGGCGTCTGCTTGTTGAGCAGCACGATCCACTGCTGTCCGGGCTTGAAGGCCATCGGCGAGCCGTCGGCCATCGTGAAGGTGGTGCCTGCTGAAGCGGTCGGACGACTCCACGTGACCTGGTAGGACTGGCCATCGCGCAGCACGATCGCAGTCCCACTGCCGATGGTCTCGGCATGCGGAGTATTGCCGCCTCCCTTGTCGAAGTACTTCGACGCCTTCTGCGTCACGTTCTGGATGATCACCGTTGCCGCGCTCTGGCCCTTGCTGTCCTCCTCGGCTCCGGCCGGAACTCCGTTGAGGCCGACCTTGTACAGCCCGGAGGTCGAGTCGTAGGTGAACTCCGCCGAGGCCTCGCTCCACTTCATCGTGGCACCGGTGTTCGCTACGCCGCCTGCAGGCGACTGTGCGGAGAAGGTCCAGCCCAGGTCCTTGTCGAGCGACACTCCCGAGCCGAAGGCGAGCGCCTTGGCGCCGTCGAGGAACAGGTTGTAGGGAGCACGCCGGTCGTGATCTCTGAAGTAGCTCGCCGCATGCTTATTGGGAGAGACGTCGACCACGGTGGAGTCGTTGATGGCTGGCCACATCTTGCGCTGCACTCCTGAGAAGGCGAAGGCCGGATCGCCGTACTGCGCAGTGAGATCGATATCGGTGATGCGCGCCGATCGCGTCGGCCCGATGCGGGTGGGGATGATGCCGGAGAAGACTGCAGCGATGCGCGTGATGCCGTACTCGACCTCTTCGAGATAGACCACGTCTGCATCCTTCAACCCGGCATGCGGCTGGGCATTGCGCGTGTTGTCCATCTTCACGATGAGCACGGGGGTCGGTGCACTCTCCGGCAGTCCGGTGAGGGGGGAGAGGGTGATCTGCTGAACTGCCTGGGGCGCAGAGGTTGAGTCGGTGACAGGTGCGCTCACTGCGGCGGAACAGGCTGCGAGCGCGCAGACGGACACGGCAGAGCCAAGGATCCCCAGAACGCGCATGACATCACGGTACGTCACAATCCCGGCATATCCCTGCAGCCACAGCGACAGATCTCCTTACCCGGGTATTACCTCGGACACATCGGTCACGAATACTGGGTACGCATGCTTGGTCCATGAACCCAGACCGACGCGGCCAGCGCACCTACCGCCCCATCTCCATCCAGCAGCGACTGCTGTCCGCAGGGCTTGCCGCTGGGGTCTTCGTGGGCATCGGCGGCCTTATCGCCACTCGCATGGCCGAGGCCGCAACGGCGACATCGGCGGCCTCCGGCACAGTCTCGACCGGATCGACCGCTGCGACTGCCGTGTCCTTCACGCAGAAGTACCCGAACTCCACTGCGGCCAAGAAGACCACGACCACCAAGAAGGCCACGGCCTCAACCGTTGTCGTGCATGCGACCACCAAGGCCAGCAAGGGCGGATGATCTGCGGGCTTCGGCAGCGTTAGACAGCGATCAGGATCTCGCCGTGCAGCACGCTGATCCACCCATCGGGATCTGCCGCCCATGACCGCCATCCGGCGGCCACGGATGCCAGTTCAGCGTCGGTTGCTGCATCCATGTCGATGAGTTGAGTGGCAACGGCGGATTCCGTGATGCGATCAGCCCACATTCCACCCCATGCCTCACGTGAGGGCGCATCGGAGTAGCACCACGTGCTCGAGGATGCGATGACATTGCGGCAGCCAGCGGCATGGGCCCACGCCAGCAGCATGCGCCCGGCATTGGGCTCACCACCGTTGGCCCGCGCCGCTGCGTCGTAGAGCGCCAGCCACCTGTCCAGGGCCTCGTCACCGGGGTGCCAGGTGAATCCGGAGTAGTCCCCATCGCGGGCGGCCACCACGCCACCTGGCTTGCACACCCTGACCATCTCGCGAATGGCCTGGACCGGATCATGCACATGCTGCAGCACCTGGTGGGCATGCACGATGTCGAACGTGTCGTCCTCGAAGTCGAGTTGATGCACGTCGCCGGTGACGAACGCGATATTCCTGACCTCCTGGCGTGCAACCTCCGCCCGGGCGGCTTCCAGAGCGGCTTCTGCATACTCCAGGGCAGTCACATGCCCAGGCCCGACCAGTCGAGCCAGGTCCACGGTGATCGTCCCGGGCCCGCACCCCACATCCAGCAGGCGAGCCCCCGCGCGCAGATACGGCAGCAGATAGGCCGCGGAGTTGGCTGCTGTGCGCGTGCGATGGGAGCGCAGGACCGACTCGTGATGACCGTGGGTGTAGACGTGCGTGGACTCTGAGGTGTTCGCCATGGCAGGGAAGCTAGCACGCTGTCTCAAATGGTGGTATTTGTATCTCATAATATGAGATAGACCGTGGGAATTGCGCGAGAGCGAGCTACCTCACGACGATGGTCTTTGAGTCACCCTTGTCGAAGGCGACGTCCTCGAGATCCACATCCCCGCTGACGGTGTAGGAGACACGCTGGTTGCGCATCGATGACCCGAACCAGCCCTGCGTTCCACCAGCGAGCGCGCTGTCCAGGACATCCCACAGCAGGCTGCTCGACTGGTCGTCCTGCTGCGCGGCGAAGGGCTGGAAGGGGATGACGAAGTGGATGGTCTTGGTCTCGTCCGCAGCCATGGCGAATGCCGTCCTGTCGACGAAGGTTCCGAGCTCGACGGTTCGGGTCTGCGAGACCCATCGGTCCTCTTGGCGCTTCGTGGTCGAGTTGTAGTGCGACTCGCGCTCATCCCACTCGAAGATCCGCTCGAACTTGGCCTCGACATCCACCACCTGCTGGGCACTCTTGGCGGTCAGCACGATGTCGCCCTCCAGCTGGCCCGCACTGGCCGCGATCTGCGATGGCACGACCAGATCGAAGGAGATCGTTCCGACGCCCAGGCCTTTCTTGATCTTGCTGAAGATGGAAATGACGTCCTCGAATCCCTCGTTGATACCCGCTGGCTTGGGCGACACCCTCGCGGACGGCACTCTCGTCGTCAAGCGCGCTCAGCGGGCCGCCGGGTGACTCCTTAGAATGGCTGACCGTGACACCTTCCCCGCAGGACCTGGCCCCACGGGACCTGACCTCGCGCACCTACGAGGTCCGCACCTACGGCTGCCAGATGAACGTGCACGACTCCGAGCGCCTGTCGGGCAT
>JBAYUM010000222.1:0-3175 GCA_041675125.1 Candidatus Nanopelagicales bacterium | reverse complement strand
TTGCCGGTGAGTGGCCCTCAGCCGATGTCAAAGCCGTGCGATTCTGGGACACCCGTACGGCATGGCTCAACATCGAGCCCGCGCAGGATCAGTGGGAATTCTCGCACTTGGACGAGAATTTCAAAGTTGCAGAGTCGCATGGCGCGACTGACATCACCATGGTTCTCTGGGGAGCACCCAAGTGGGCTGCAGCGAGTCTGAATGACAATGACGCACCGTGGATGGGTCCAGGGTCTGCAGCGCCTCCGGCCAATGTCGCTGATTGGGAGGAGTTCGTTCGCAAGGTCGCTCAGCGATATGTCGGTCGGGTCAAGGCCTATGAGATCGGAAATGAGCCCAACCTGTCACTGTTCTGGCGTGGCACTCCAGACCAGCTTGCGGACCTGGTTGCCAGGGCTGCAACCGTCATCCATCAGGAGGATCCCCAGGCGATGGTCATCGCTCCGGCTCCCTACGTGAGATCGGCAAGGGACGCGACACTGTTCGCACCATATCTGCGGGCGCTTGCAACGACGGGCGCCCGGGTCGACGCATTGTCCTTCCACTGGTATCCCGCGACCTTCGATGTCAATGAGCTGGACTATGCGTGGACTGCCATGCGACGAGCAGCGGTGCAGGCAGGACTTGCGCCGCTTCCCATCTGGGTGACCGAGGCAGCGTTCGAGGACCGACGCGGAGCCAATGCGAAATCGGTATCCCAGTTGATCCCCAGAACTGTCGCGATGGCTCGATCCCTGGGCATCTCCCGCCTCTATTTCTATGCATGGACCGATATGCCGATCGGAAACCTCCTGGCACTGCACACGGGATCGCCCTTGGAACGAGGCCTGGACCAGGCCATCGCTGCCTGATGCCAAGTGCCTCCTCGTGAAACGACCATTCTGCTCAGATGCACGATTGGTCAGTCGATGAGAGTGCCAGGCGCGGATGCCAGCGCCCGCGCGCGACTTCTGAGCGAGATCATCGGCGCTCCAGTTCTGCGCGTCCACGACTGCCGGGAGACACGGATGTTCAGCAGCCAGGATTCGTTCGAAGGTGCCATGCCGGATTTCCACGGCGGCATCAGCCTCGCGGCAGGCAGGCGCGCTGTTCCCGGCGCCATCAGCGAGGCCTCGAGCTGGATTGCTGAGGGATCCCCTGACGGACTATTGGTGATCGACGGACACGGCACGATTCAGTACCTCAATCGGGCGGCCCGGGACATTACGGGATACACCGACGATTCGATCATCGGGAAGTCGGTCGAGGAGCTGGTTCCGCACGAGGTCAGGCATCGCCATGCCGGCATGCGTGAGGGCTTCACAGGTGAGCACGGCAGCAGGCAGATGGGGACGTTGATGGGAATCGACCTCATCCGGGCTGACGGTGAGCGGACGCCGGTGGATATCGCCCTGAACACCATGAGCATGGCCGGGGAGACGTACACCATCGCGGCTATTCGCGATGACTCAGTACGCCGTGATCTGGTGAAGGCCGATCATGCTGCACAGGTCATGATCGCTGAGGCCGAACGAGAGCTGCGTGCTGCGGCGCAGATGTTCGAAGCCGGGTTCTACAACTCCGCCAGCCCCAATCTCCTCGTTGATGCGGACGGGATTGTCCTGCAGGTCAATGCAGCACTCTGGCGCATGGTCGGCCGGTCGGCCTCAGCTGTCACGGGCAAGCACTGGCAGACGCTGCTCCATCCGGATTCGCAGTCGGACGAGGCCTTCGACCAGCGAACGGCAGACGGAGAGCATGCCGACGTCGAAGTTCAACTGGCGACGGGCGACGGTGGCAAGGTCACCGTCCTCATCAATTGGGCAACGGTGACCCTCGGTGATCCGCGCTCCGACCGCATTGCCAACATGCTCGATATCACGGCTCGACGTGAGGCGGAGCGAGCCTTGCACGATCAGGCAGTGCTGGATGAATTGACAGGGCTGCACAACCGACGCGCCCTGCATGATCGGGCCAGTGCCGCACTGCGCAGCCTTGCGCGCACCTCAGGCATCGTGACATTGCTGTTCTGCGATCTTGACCGCTTCAAAGAGGTGAACGACAGCATGGGGCACAAGGTCGGCGACCTGCTCTTGATCGAGATAACCAAGCGTCTTTCCATGGCAGTGCGGCCGGGCGATGTTGTTGCGCGACTTGGTGGCGATGAGTTCGTCATCCTCGCTGAGAATCTCTATGACCCGGCAGATGCTGAATTCCTGGCGCACAGACTGCAGCAGACAGTCAGCGTTCCGTGGTTTCACGATGGCAATGAATTCAGGCCGTCGATGAGCATCGGTGTCACGATGACACAGGATCCGCACATGTCCGTTGATGAACTCCTGCGTCGCGGAGATGCGGCGATGTATCGGGCCAAGGACTTGGGTCGGGATCGGTTCGAGGTCTACGACCACGAAGTGGACCGGGACATCCAGCGCGCAGTGAATCTGCAGCAGGATCTGCGCAAGGCCATCGACAATGACGGACTCCTGATGCATTACCAGCCGATCGTGAACCTGATCGACGGGTCGATCATCGCGGCTGAGGCGCTGGTGCGCATCCGAGGCACCAATGGAGGCGCTCCGATACTGCCTGACAAGTTCGTTCCTCAGGCTGAGCGAAGCGGGCTGGTGCTGCCGCTGGGAGTCTGGACAGTGCAGCGCGCATTGGCCGATCTGCGGGCTTGGCGGGATCAGGGCTCGAAGTGCGGAATGTCGATCAATGTGAGCCCGGTCCAGTTCCGCAATGGTGCCTTCGCAGCATTCCTGCTGCGCGAGGCAGAGGCCGCAGGGCTGGACCCGGCGACGCTGAGCGTGGAGGTCACCGAGACCACCTTCATCCAGGACCCGCACGGTGCTGCGCAAGAGCTCGCGATGCTGGAGCGAGCGGGTATCAGCATCTCCTTGGACGACTTCGGTACTGGATACTCAAGCCTGTCGTGGTTGACCGATTTCCCCGTTGACGCCGTCAAGATCGACAAGTCATTCATTGCGGAGCTAGGACGCGATCCGCGCAAGACTGCTGTGGTCAGCGCACTGATCAATGTCGCGCATGAACTGGGTGTGAGAGTGGTGGCAGAGGGCATCGAGACCGAGGAGCAAAGTGCCCGCCTCCTCGAACTGGGCTGCACATTCGGACAGGGCTACCTCTTCAGTCGCCCCGTGGAGGCCAGCCATCCGATGTGGTGGTGACTGGTCAC
>JBAYUM010000221.1:0-3197 GCA_041675125.1 Candidatus Nanopelagicales bacterium | reverse complement strand
CCTTCGTCTGGATTCCGGCAACCTGGGAGCAGCTGCTGCTCGAGTACCGACCGGTCGGCCTGACGATCGACGTGCTCCTCGGCTCCAGCCTCGACACCGTTGGTCCTCGCTGGTTCGCCATCATCGCGGTGCTCATCGGCATCGTGCTCGCCGCCGTCATCCAGCAGTTGACTGCGTACTTCACCGAGACGAACCGCCGCCCGGTCGACGATGTCGCAAAGACCTCGCTCACCGGTCCTGCCACTGTCATCCTCTCGGGCATCTCGCTCGGCCTGGAGTCAGCGGTGTACTCGGCACTCATCATCGCCGCAGCCGTGTACGGCGCCTATCTCGTCGGTGGCGGTGTCGTGATCCTCTCGCTGTTCGCGATTGCTCTTGCTGGCACTGGCCTGCTGACAACCGTGGGCGTCATCGTCTCGATGGACACCTTCGGACCTGTCTCCGACAACGCTCAGGGCATCGCCGAGATGTCGGGTGACGTGCATGGCGAGGGCGCCGCGGTGCTCACCCGCCTCGATGCGGTGGGCAACTCGACGAAGGCCATCACGAAGGGCATCGCCATCGCAACAGCAGTCCTTGCTGCGACTGCGCTGTTCGGCTCCTTCCAGGACGCCATCAAGTCGGCGACCTTCACCTCCGGTGCTGCATTGCTCGAGACCGTCACCAACCAGCAGTACCTCGGCATCCTCAATGTCGCCAATCCGGCGAACCTCGTGGGCCTGATCATCGGTGCGGCTGTCGTGTTCCTGTTCTCGGGCCTTGCCATCAACGCGGTGTCCCGCGCTGCTGGCGCCGTGATCTTCGAAGTGCGTCGCCAGTTCCGCGACCACCCGGGAATCATGGAAGGCACCGAGAAGCCGGAGTACGGCAAGGTGGTCGACATCGTCACCCGCGACTCACTGCGCGAGCTCGTCACCCCTGGCATCCTCGCGGTGTTCACGCCGATCGCAGTCGGCTTCGGTCTGGGTGTGGGCGCCCTTGGCGCCTATCTCGCCGGCACCATCGCAACCGGTGTGCTCATGGCCGTGTTCCTCTCGAACTCCGGTGGAGCTTGGGACAACGCGAAGAAGTTCGTCGAGGACGGCAACTATGGAGGCAAGGGCTCTGAGCCGCATGCGGCAACTGTCATCGGCGACACCGTCGGCGATCCGTTCAAGGACACTGCAGGCCCGGCAATCAACCCGTTGATCAAGGTCATGAACCTGGTTGCCCTGTTGATCGCACCTGCAGTGGTCTCGTTGAGCATCGGCACTGACGCGAACAGTGCGCTGCGATGGGGAGTCTCCCTTGCCGCGGCGCTGATTGTTGTCATTGCAGTGGTCATCTCCAAGCGTCGACCGATCGCGGTCGGCGACGTCGAGGTAGCAGCTCACATCAACGCCTAGCTCAAACGAAGCGACCCCGCACTCCTCGTGAGTGCGGGGTCGCTTCTTGTGGTCAGGTCAGGACGACGATGCCGAGCTCGCGTGCCGCTCGCACGAGACGACGATCAAGACTCGCCAGCGGCAGCTGGTGCTTGAGGCACAGCGCGATGTAGCTGGCGTCGTAGACCGTTAAGCCAGTCCGTCGCGACAGTTGCAGCAATTGGTGTCCATCAGGGTGTTCAAACTCAACGTGCAATTCTGCGAGGGTTGTCATGATGCCGTCGGCCACCTCTGCGGTCAGACGTTCGCGTTCCTGACTCATTCGCAGGGCGGAGGCGATCTCATAGATCCAGACGGTGGGTGCGATGGCCGGTGCTTCTTCAAGGCGGTCCATGAGCTGTTCAGCTGCAGTGGAATCCTCATCCGGCATTGCGTATGCCAGGGCCATGGAAGCGTCCAGAACCATCACGGGTAGCGGCGCCCTTCTTCGATGAGTTCCTTGATTGATTCTGGTCCGGGCTTGACTTGCTTGCGCAATTCACGCAGCGCTGCAAGTGCAGCCTGCGTGCGTGCACGCCGATCTTCGATGTTCGACAGGTATGCCACCGGAACTCCGCGCTTGGTGATGATGACCTCTTCGCCCTCGGCCACTCGGTCGAGCAATTCCGAGAGCTTGGTCTTCGCCTCGAACACTCCGACAGTGATGCTCATGACCAACAAACTAGTTTATTGGCTTGCGCCGGTCAAGTCATGGTGTGGCCCCCTGAGATTTGACAGAAGGGTGTGGCCTAGCGTCAGACTCCGCGGCGACAAGCCAACGAAAGGACACGGGTGGCCAACGAGAAGACGCTGGTGATCGTCGAATCACCGGCGAAAGCCAAGAAGATCGCCGGATACCTGGGGGATGACTACATCGTCATGGCCTCGGTGGGCCATGTGCGTGACTTGGCATCGAAGGCCTCCGACCTGCCCGAAGGCGAGCGCAAGCACTCCTGGTCGAAGTTGGCCGTGAACGTCGACGACGGCTTCCGCCCCTATTACATCGTGCACCCGTCCAAGGCCCAGACCATCCGCGATCTGAAGGCTGCGCTCAAGAAGTCCGATGCCCTCCTGCTCGCCACTGACGAGGACCGCGAGGGCGAGGCCATCTCCTGGCACCTGCTCGAGGTGCTGCAGCCCAAGGTGCCAGTGCACCGCATGGTCTTCAATGAGATCACGCCCGAGGCAATCCGCGAGGCCGTTGCCCATCCCCGCGATCTGGACATGCAGTTGGTCGACGCCCAGGAGACGCGTCGCATTGTCGATCGTCTCTATGGCTATCCCGTCTCGGAAGTGCTCTGGAAGAAGATCGGGCGCGAGGCGAAGTCGGCCGGACGCGTTCAGTCCGTCGCAGTTCGCCTTGTCGTTGACCGCGAGCGTGAGCGCATCGCCTTCAACTCGGCCGGGTACTGGGACATCGACGCGATCTTCACTCCCGAGAACTTCAAGGCGCGCCTGTCGACCGTTGACGGCGTTCGCGTTGCCATCGGCAAGGACTTCGACCAGAGCGGCGTGCTCAAGGCCCAGGACAAGGTCACCCTTCTTGATGAGAGCCGCGCAACCGCACTCACTGCAGGCCTGAAGAACGCCGAGTTCACCGTGCAGTCGGTCGAGCAGAAGCCCACGCAGCGCAAGCCCTCTGCGCCCTTCACGACGTCGACGATGCAGCAGGAGGCCTCGAATCGACTGCGATGGGGCGCTCAGCGCACCATGCGCATCGCACAGAGCCTGTACGAGAACGGCTACATCACCTATATGCGTACTGACTCGGTGAACCTGTCAGCGCAGGCACTG
>JBAYUM010000220.1:0-3225 GCA_041675125.1 Candidatus Nanopelagicales bacterium | reverse complement strand
CACCCATGACGGTCACCACGAACCTCGCAGCCACCGACGGCTTTGTGCACAACACCCTGAACAAGCCGGGCCTGGTGATGGAGCGCCTCTATACGATTCCCGGCCTGCATCCCTATGACGCGGTGACGTGGGAGCGCCGCGATGTCGTGCAGACGAACTGGAAGACCGGCGAGGCCGTCTTCGAGCAGCGTGGCGTGGAGTTCCCCGACTTCTGGAGCGTCAACGCCTCCACCATCGTCACCACCAAGTACTTCCGCGGCGCCGTGGGCACCGACCAGCGCGAGTGGAGCCTGAAGCAGCTCATCGACCGGGTCGTGCTCACCTACACCAAGGCGGGCAAGGAGAACGGCTACTTCCGCACCGACGCCGATGCCGAGATCTTCGAGCTCGAGCTCACCCACATGCTGCTGCACCAGGTGTTCAGCTTCAACTCGCCGGTGTGGTTCAACGTGGGCACCACCAGCCCGCAGCAGGTCAGCGCCTGCTTCATCCTGAGCGTCGACGACACCATGGACTCGATCCTGAACTGGTACCGCGAGGAGGGCATGATCTTCAAGGGCGGCTCGGGTGCAGGCCTGAACCTCTCGCGCATCCGCTCGGCCAAGGAGCTGCTGAAGTCATCCGGTGGCACGGCCTCAGGCCCCGTCAGCTTCATGCGCGGCGCCGATGCATCGGCCGGCACCATCAAGAGCGGTGGCGCAACAAGAAGAGCAGCAAAGATGGTCGTGCTTGATGTGGATCACCCCGACATCGAGGAGTTCATCGAGACCAAGGTTCGCGAAGAGGACAAGATCCGCGTGCTCCGCGATGCCGGCTACGACATGGACCTGGGCGGCAAGGACATCGTCAGCGTCCAGTACCAGAACGCCAACAACTCGGTGCGCGTCAGCGACCTGTTCATGCGCGCCGTCGAGAACGACGAGCCCTTCGGCCTGACCTCCCGCACCAGCGGCGAGGTCATCGACACGGTCAACGCCAAGCAGCTGTTCCGTCAGATCAGCGAGGCCGCCTGGGCCTGCGCCGATCCCGGCATCCAGTACGACGACACGATCAATGACTGGCACACCAACCCCGAGACCGGCCGCATCAATGCGTCCAACCCTTGCTCGGAGTACATGAGCCTGGATAACTCGTCCTGCAACCTGGCCAGCTTGAACCTGCTGAAGTTCCTCAAGGACGACGACACCTTCGACGGCGTGAAGTTCGCCAAGGCAGTGGAGTTCATCATCACCGCGATGGACATCTCGATCTGCTTCGCCGACTTCCCGACCGAGCCGATCGCCGACACCACCAAGCGCTACCGCCAGCTGGGCATCGGCTACGCCAATCTCGGCGCCCTGCTCATGGCAACCGGCCTTCCCTATGACTCCGATGGCGGCCGCGCATTCGCCGCAGCCATCACCAGCCTGATGACCGGCACCGCCTACAAGCGCAGCGCAGAACTGGCCGGCATCGTCGGACCATATGACGGCTACGCCCGCAATGAGGACGGTCACAAGAAGGTCATGCGCAAGCACGCTGCTGCCAATGACACCGTGCGCACCATCACCAGCCTCGATGGCGATGTGGCCAAGCTGGCCAACCAGGCCTGGGCCGAGTGCTTGAAGATCGGCCAGAAGAACGGCTGGCGCAATGCGCAGGCCTCGGTGCTCGCTCCCACCGGCACCATCGGCTTCATGATGGACTGCGACACCACCGGCATCGAGCCTGACTTCTCCCTGGTCAAGTTCAAGAAGCTGGTCGGCGGCGGCTCGATGCAGATCGTCAACCAGACGATCCCACGTGCGCTCAAGAAGATCGGCTACGCCGATGAGACCATCGAGGCCATCGTCGAATACATCGGCGAGCACGGTCACGTCATCGATGCCCCAGGCCTGAAAGTTAGCGACTATCCGATCTTCGACACCGCCATGGGAGTCAGAAGCATCACGCCGCTTGGCCACGTGCGGATGATGGCCGCAGTGCAGCCGTTCATCTCCGGTGCGATCTCCAAGACGGTCAACATGCCGGAGACTGCAACGGTCGAAGAGGTGGAGGACATCTACTTCCAGGGCTGGAAGCTGGGCATCAAGGCGCTGGCGATCTACCGCGACAACTGCAAGGTCGGCCAGCCACTGAGCGACGCCAAGGCCAAGAAGGTCGACGAGATCATCGAACTGACCGCCGATGCCCTGGCCGAGCTCACCAGCAAGCCGACTCGCAGGCGCCTGCCCAAGTCACGCCCGAGCCGCACCACCAGCTTCAGCGTTGCCGGTGCCGAGGGCTATATGACCGCAGGCAGCTACGAGGACGGCCAGCTCGGCGAGGTCTTCCTCAAGCTCGGCAAGCAGGGCTCGACCCTGGCCGGCGTGATGGATGCCTTCTCGATCGCGATCAGCATCGCGCTGCAGTACGGCGTGCCGCTGGAGGCCTTCGTCAGCAAGTTCGTCAACATGCGCTTCGAGCCTGCAGGCATGACCGACGACCCGGATATCCGCATCAGCCAGTCGATCATGGACTACATCTTCCGCAGGCTGGCCCTGGACTACCTGCCACTGGAGCAGCGCGAGGCACTCAGCATCTTCAGTGCTGATGAGCGCACCGCAACGGTCAACGCCAGCTACGGCGCACCAGCGCCAGCAGCCGATCTCGACGACATCGTCGAAGAGGCAGCAGAAGAGGCAGAGATCGAGGCGGCAGCACATGCCAAGCCTGCGGTCAGCAAGGCGCACTCCAGTGCCGAGTTGCTCGAGGAGATCACCGGCACTGCGAGCGATGCACCGCTGTGCATGACCTGCGGCATCAAGATGCGGCCGGCTGGTTCGTGCTACGTGTGCGAGGGCTGCGGGAGCACCAGCGGCTGCAGCTGATGTAAAGCGACATGCAAGGTCTTCGCTTGTCGGAGACGGAGAAGGCTCGGTACCCAAGCGGGTGCCGAGCCTTCGTTTCGTCTTGGCTAGGACTGCACGTTTGTGGGTGCCGGATGAGTGAGTTGCGGTGAACTCGGGCGGCAACATTCAGTCCTTAGTGGGAGCGATTCCCCTATAGGTGCCAGCCTCGAATCGCGACTCAGCCGCAGCTAGCTTGCGTCTCGTTGCTGCAGCGAGATCGATGTCCAGCACGTCGGCGAGTTCGATCAGATAAATCAGCACATCGGCGACTTCGTCGCGGATAGCGGCGTATTTCGGTGTGGATTTGTCGGCGCCGAAGGCGAGACTTTGCTCGGGTGTGGCCCACTGGAAGTGT
>JBAYUM010000219.1:0-3240 GCA_041675125.1 Candidatus Nanopelagicales bacterium | reverse complement strand
ATGGCGTCGATTGCCTCGAAGTCGACTCCTTCAGGCGGCTCCGGATCATCGGACTGCGTCTCCCGCCAGAGCTCGTATGACTGCAGTGCGGTCAATGCGCTCAACGCATCCTCGACATCGAGGAAGGTCGGGACACCGTCGACCACACGCATGCCCGTCACAGACTCCTGCATGACGGCGATGACCGGCTTGGCCACGGCACGGCCCTCTTCGAGCATCATCTCCCGGATAGCCTTGTCGCGGCTGCCGCTCGTGCCGGGCGTGTGGATCAGGAGCAGTGAGCCCACATGGTCCTCTTCGAGCACTCGTCGGACAGCCAGGCGGTATTCCTCGGGGTCCTGGACCGTCGGCATGGTGATCGGACCCGCAGCGACCTCACATCCCATCCGATGGGCCGCATTGCCAGCCAGCACCATGAGCGCTTCACTGTTGCCGACGAGTGCGATCCCTGAACCCATGGGCAGCGGCTGGCTGTCGATGACGCCGGCGAGATTGAGCATGTCATTGATCGAGTTGAGCACGATGGGTCCGGACGCGGCGAGAATGTCATCGACCGCTCGCTCGCTCAGCAGGGTGCGCTCGGCCTGATGACCCGAAGGAAGGTTGAGCCCGGCACCGCCGACCTGCACCATCAGCACCGGCTTGAGGGCCGCGATGCGACGCACCAGCCGCGCGAACTTCCGCGGATTGCCGAAGCTCTCCAGGTACAGCAGGATCGCCTTGGTCCGGGCGTCGGACTCCCAGTACTGCAGCAGGTCGTTCCCGGACACATCCGCACGGTTTCCGGCAGACACGAAGGCACTCACGCCAAGACCGCGCTGCTCGAGGCGGGCGAGGATCGACCCGCCGAGCGCCCCCGACTGGCTGAAGAATCCCAGGGATCCGGCACGCGGCATCCCGATGGCAAGAGATGCATTCAGGGTGACCTGCGGATCGGTGTTGATCAGGCCCAGGGCATTGGGCCCCACGAGTCGGATTCCGCGAGTGCGGCAGAAGGTCACCAGCTCCGCCTGGCGCTGCATTCCCTCAGGACCTGCGTCGCCGAACCCTCGGCTCAGCACGATCAGTCCTGAGATCCCTGCGTCAGCCGCGTCGGCCACGACCTCAGCGACGATATCGGCCGCAACGGCGACCACTGCGAGGTCAACTGGACCCTGGTCCTTCAGGGATCTCACGCACTCAAGCCTCAGCACCGATGCTGCGGTGGGATGCACCGGGATCACTCGACCGGCGAAGCCGCCGCCGAGAAGGTTCTCGACCACCTGACGCCCGACGTTCCCGGGCCTGTCGGACGCGCCGATGACGGCGACCGACCTGGGCGTCATCAGCAGGTTCACGCTTCGCGCCTCGGCTCGATGCTCGCGAGCAACGGTCACAGCGCGGCTTTGATCCGTCGACGCGATGGCGAAGCTGATCGCAAGGACGTCATCCTCGTAGCGCTGGGTGACCGTGTAACCGGCCTCCTTGAACGTATTGATCATCCGACGATTGCTCGGCAGTACCTCTGCGACGAATCGGGTGATGCCTCGATCGCGGCCTGCAGCTGCCAGGTGCTCCAGGAATACCGAGCCCAGACCGCGACCCTGATAGTCATCACGGATATTGAAGGCGATCTCCGCATCCGTCTCGCTGACGCGGTCATAACGTCCGACCCCGACGATCTCCTCGTTGACGATCGCCACGAAGGCCACCCGATCGACATAGTCGACGTTGGTGAAGTGCTCGAGCTCTCGCGCCGAGAGCTCCGGCTTGGAGGTGAAGAAGCGGAAATAGATCGTCTCCGCAGACAGGCTCTTGTGGAACGCCTGAAGCCGTTCGGCATCCTGCGGCACGATCGGGCGCAGGTGCAGGGGCCGACCGTTGGACAGCACCACGTCGGCTTCCCACTCGATGGGGTAGACCGTCACTGCGATCGTCCGTCCATGGGGTCATTGTGGCCGATCCGACGCAGCCTCGTCGCGGCAGCCTGAGAGCGACTCGCCGCTGCCCCATCACCGCGCCACGACACCGAGCCGCTAACGTCAAGCGTCTACTTCAGAAGGGCTCGTTCATGGCACGTCGCTCGTCCCGCAGCACCCCTCCCGGGGATGGCCGCATCATCGACGTCGATGTGTCCAGCGAGATGCAGGCCTCCTTCCTGGAGTACGCCTACTCGGTCATCTACTCGCGGGCCCTGCCCGATGCCCGCGATGGACTCAAACCTGTGCAGCGACGCATCCTGTTCCAGATGGGCCAGATGGGACTGCGTCCTGATCGCGGACACGTCAAGAGCGCCCGTGTCGTGGGTGAGGTCATGGGTCGCCTGCATCCCCATGGCGACTCGGCGATCTACGACGCGCTGGTACGCATGGCCCAGCCCTTCTCACTCCGACTGCCGATGATCGACGGCCATGGCAACTTCGGCTCGCCCGACGACGGTCCCGCTGCCATGCGCTACACCGAGGCGCGATTGGCCGCAGCAGCCATGGCGATGACCGCAACGATCGACGAGGAGACCGTCGACTTCGTCTCCAACTACGACGGGCGAGAGACCGAGCCAGTCGTGCTGCCGGCCGCGATCCCCAATCTGCTGGTCAATGGGGCCTCCGGCATCGCCGTAGGCATGGCCACGAATCTGGTGCCGCACAACCTGGCCGAGGTCATCGGTGCCGCCCGTCATCTCCTCGGTCAGCCCGATGCACGCCTTGAGGACATCATGCGGTTCATTCCAGGCCCGGACCTGCCCGGTGGCGGCGTCATCGTCGGGCTTGACGGAGTCCGCGACGCGTATGCGACCGGACGCGGCAGCTTCAAGGTCCGCGCTCGCACCCGCATCGAGCAGGTCAGCCCTCGGCGCCAGGGCATCGTCGTCACCGAGCTGCCCCTCAACATCGGCCCGGAGCGCGTGATCGAGCGCATGAAGGATCTCGTGCAGTCCAAGAAGCTGCAGGGCATCGCCGATGTGGCCGATCTCAGCGACGGGGACTCCGGCCTCAACCTCGTCATCGAGCTGAAGAACGGCTTCAATCCCGAGGCTGTGCTCCAGCAGCTGTTCAAGCTCACTCCGATGGAGGACCAGGTCAGCGTCAACGCTGTCGCACTGGTCGACGGACAGCCGCGGACCCTTGGCCTGCTGGAGCTCCTGCAGGTCTTCCTCGATCACCGCATCGATGTCGTGCGCCGGCGCAGCGTCTACCGGCGACACCGCGCATCGCAACGGCTCCATCTGGTCGAGGGCCTGCTCATTGCCATCATCGATAT
>JBAYUM010000218.1:0-3254 GCA_041675125.1 Candidatus Nanopelagicales bacterium | reverse complement strand
CGCTCGAGCTGGGCCTGGAAGTGCTTGAGGGCCTCCTCGGCCTCCTCGACCGTGATGTCGCCACGACCGATGAGCGACTCGGTGTAGTGCTTGCGGACCGAGCGCTTGTTGTCGATGATCTTGTACATCAGCGGCTGGGTCAGCGAGGGGTCGTCGGCCTCGTTGTGTCCGCGTCGGCGGTAGCAGACCAGGTCGATCACGACATCGCGATGGAACTTCTGTCGGTAGTCGAAGGCCAGGCGGGCGATGCGCACCACGGCCTCCGGGTCATCGCCGTTCACGTGGAAGATCGGCGCCTGGATGGTGCGGGCGATGTCGGTGGAGTACACCGACGAGCGGCTGTAGCGCGGGCTGGTGGTGAAGCCGACCTGGTTGTTCACGACGATGTGGATCGTGCCCTCGGTGCGGTAGCCCTGGATCTGCGACATCTGCAGGGTCTCGGCCACCACGCCCTGGCCGGCGAAGGCTGCGTCGCCGTGCATGAGGATCGGCAGGATCCGGCTGCTCTCGCCGCGCGGGAGCTGGTCCTGCTTGGCACGGACGATGCCCTCCAGCACGGGGTTGACCGCCTCCAGGTGCGAGGGGTTCGCGGCGAGGTAGACGCTGGTGGTGGCGCCGCTGGGGGCCGTGAAGTGCCCGGTGGTGCCCAGGTGGTACTTCACGTCGCCCGAGCCCTGCACGGACTCCGGGCCGAAGTCGCCCTCGAACTCGCGGAAGATCTGCGCGTAGGACTTGCCGGCGATGTTCGTGAGCACATTGAGGCGGCCGCGGTGCGGCATGCCGATGGCGACCTCGATGAGATTCTCATCCGCAGCGCCGATGAGGATCTCATCGAGCAGGGGGATGAGCGAGTCGCCGCCCTCGAGGCTGAAGCGCTTCTGGCCCACGAACTTGGTCTGCAGGAAGGACTCGAGTGCCTCTGCCTCATTGAGCTTGTGCAGGATGCGCAGCTGCTCCGCGCGCTCAGGTCGCACATGGGGACCTTCGACCTCGTCCTGGATCCACTTGCGCTGCTCGGGATCCTGGATGTGCATGTACTCGATGCCGATGGTGCGCGTGTAGGAATCGCGGAGGACTTTCAGGATCTCGCGGAACTTCATGAGCTCCTTGCCCCCGAAGCCACCGGTTGGGAAGACCCGGTCAAGATCCCAGAGGGTCAGGCTGTGCGACATCGTGTCGAGATCGGGATGCGCCGGCTGGCGGGTCTCAAGCGGGTCGGTGTCGGCAAGCAGGTGACCGCGCACTCGATAGGCGTGAATGATCTCCTGTACGCGGGTGGCCTTGCTCAGATCCGTCTCGTGATTCGCGGAGATGTCCTTGGCCCAGCGAATCGGCTCATACGGGATCCGCAGTGACTTGAAGATCTCGTCATAGAAGCCATCGCGACCCAGCAGCAGCTCATGGATGCGACGCAGGAACTCGCCCGACTGCGCGCCCTGGATGATGCGATGGTCATAGGTGGAGGTGAGGGTGAGGATGCGGGATACGGCATTGCGGGCGATGGCTTCCTCGGAAGCCCCTTCCCATTCGGCCGGATAGTCGAGCGAGCCCACGCCGATGATGCAGCCCTGACCTGTCATCAGGCGAGGAACCGAGAGATTTGTTCCCAGCCCTCCCGGGTTCGTGAGCGACAAGGTGGTGCCGGCGAAGTCGTCGACGGTCAGCTTGTTGTTGCGCGCCTTGCGCACGATGTCCTCGTAGGCGGCCAGGAACTGCGAGAAGTCCATGTCCTGGGCTGCCTTGATGCTCGGGACGAGCAACTGACGAGTGCCATCAGGCTTGGTGAGGTCGATGGCCAGTCCGAGATTGACCTGGTCGGTCGCCACGATTGCGGGCTTCGCATCGACTTCGGTGAAATGGCCGTTCATCGCCGAGATCTCGGTTGCGGCCTGCACGACGGCGTAGCCGATGAGATGGGTGAAGGAGACCTTGCCACCGCGGGTGCGGGCGAGATGGTTGTTGATGACGGTGCGGTTGTCCTCGAGGAGTCGGGCCGGAACGGCACGCACGCTGGTTGCCGTGGGCACCGTGAGGCTGGCCTCCATATTGGTGACGACTCGGGCAGCCGGTCCCTTGAGGACGACAGCACCGGCTTCGGCGGGCTTTGCGGCCGGGGCTGAGCTCGCTGCCGGGGTCACCGGTGCGGCTGGCGTCGCTGCGACTGGAGGGCTGGCGGGTGCAGCCGCGGGTGCCTCAGCGGCCGCAGGAACTGGCACGGTCAACGGTGTCGGACGCACGCCATTGGCGGGGGAGTAGTCAGCGAAGAACTCCCACCAGGTGGGGTCCACCTTGCTCTTATCCTGCTGATACAGGTCGTAGAGCTCATCAACGAGCCACTCATTTGCGCCGAAGGGGTCCATGGAATCCGTGGCCACTGCCGATCCTCTCGCACAGATGTGCTCGTCGTCTTGAATGAAGGCACGCCGAATCCCTAGGAATGGCGCTCCGACAACAGTAGTCGCTTGACAGGGACCTGCCCAGACATGGCCGAGGTGGTCCTCGTCTCAATCGCGCCGCGTTTGGTTAGTGCGACCCGCCGATTTAGAGTGAGCGTGTGCTTCCCCCACGTCGACTTCGATTCGGGCTCGCTGTTCTGGTCTCAATCGGCCTGGCGACCCTTGCCACCCCAGCCCTTGCAGCCAGCCCGTTCCCGGATGCTCCCAATATCGCTGCCGTGACATCACCTGGAAGCGGGTCATTGCAGATCGCCTATGTCCTGCCCCTCAACACGTCTCCGTACCCGGTGAGTGACGTGCAGGTCACGACCAACGGTGGGAGCACCTGGACCAGTTGCGGCAACGCGACCGGCCTGTGCCTGGTCGGTGGACTCTCGAACGGCGTGCGGTATGTCGTGGCCCTGCGCTCAGTCAATGAGATCGGTCCGAGCGCTCCGAGCGTCAGTGGCTCAGGAGTACCGCAGATCCCAGTAGGCCAGGATCCCGACAAGCTTGCCAAGCTGCCGCGCTCGCGGCTGATGGTCGACGCGAAGTTCGACGGCGCGAGCAATCGTCTGGGTGTCGACTCGTCGACCACGCGGGTGGGCATTGGCACCCTGCCCCAATTGACCTTCAACCGTGCCATTCCCAATAAGGCTGTCGTTGAGCGCCATCTCACCGTGGTCGCAACATCGGACGCCACTGGCGTGACCGAGGTCGTTCCGGGTCGTTGGGCATGGCAGAGCGACCGATCGGTCATGTTCCGGCCGACCAACTTCTGGCCAGGCCGTTCGACCATCACGATCACCTCGACTCTTG
>JBAYUM010000217.1:0-3254 GCA_041675125.1 Candidatus Nanopelagicales bacterium | reverse complement strand
TCATCCTGGAACTCGAGATGGTCGAGCCTTCCTTGTTCCTGCGAACCCAGAACCATCCGGGCGGAGGTGCGGCCACGCGGCTTGCCGAGGCCATCGCGCGCCGTGTCGGCGCCTGACGTCCCTCATTCATTCGTTGTCGCGCGCGGTCGACCCGCGCAGTCGCTTGGTCACACCCCGCTGCTTCTTGGCTCGGATGCGTCGATCCGTCGATGCCCGAGAAGGCTTGGTCGGTCTGCGCGCTCGAGGAGGCGGTGCCAGCGCCTCGCGCAGCACCGATGCAAGACGGCCTTCTGCGGCCTTCCGGTTGAGGAATTGCGAACGATGCTCCGAGGCGGTGATAACCAGACATCCGTCAACAAGCCTGGTGGCAAGCCGCTCCAATGCTCGAGCGCGCAAGGCCTCGGGGATGCTGGGCGAATGGGCGAGGTCGAAGACCAGCTGCACTCGCGAATCGGTGGTGTTGACGCTCTGCCCGCCCGGGCCCGATGAACGTGAGAAACGCCACTCCAATTCTGAGACTGGGATCACAATCGACCCCCGAATGAGCACAAAATCCGACATGACCCAAGCATGTCTTCATTCAGGCATTACCTGCTATTCATCCGACAAATTGGACTTGTAAACGTTCTCTGCGAGAATTCACGCGTGGAAGCAACCCTTCCCACTGACAGATTCAAGGTCCGCTGCCCGATCAGGCGGTGGAACCAAGGGTCCGTCCTCAACCGCAAGCGGGAACACAATTCCCACTGACACTGAGGAGAACGACATGGCAAGAGAACTGATGCACCGGTTATTTCCTTCAACCGATCCGCAGAACTGGTCAGCAGAGCGGTGGCAGCGCCACCTTCTCAGCGAGGCCACTTCCCCGGGTGAGCGCGACGAACTGAACGCGATCTTCACTCGCTCATAGTTCCGCACTTCGGGTGGAACGCAATCCAACCAAGTCAGGGGCCGGTCCCTCCGGATCGGTCCCTGGCCATGTCTGGATTCCTGGGACTCAGCACCTGGCTTGCAGTTGCAGCCACACCGGTGTGCAGACCAGACGGGAGCCGTCGATGACAGCGGCGACCAGCTCGCGCAAGCCCTCGATGACAGCCCTGGGATTGTCCTGCTGAACAACGTGCCCTGATCGGGCCTCGACCCAGAGCGCGTTCGTTGACAGTCGAGCATTGCCCTTCTGCTGCGCCTTCCATTGCCGAACGGCTGCAGCCGACTCCCCATAGGTCGGGCCGATCAGGTGATCGCGATCAGGCAGCGAAGCGCCCATGATCATCAGCGCTCGTGAGCCGAGCGGAGGTCCGCCACCCGTGGCAGCCCGGCTGCGCCTCATGTCGATGAGATGACCGGCCTCACTCCAGTAGGCACTTGTGCTGGTGCTCGCAGGATCCACGCTCTCGACCAGCATCACCCCCTTGACCTCATCACCATTCGCCCGAGCGAAGGCACGTGCAATCAGCCCACCGTACGAATGCCCCAAGGCAACATAGGGTCCGCCTTCCCCTGCATTTCGCAGCAATTCTCGAAGTTCCTCGGCATGCACTCCTGCATCGACCACCTCGTTGGCATGCGCGCGTGCAGGACTCCTGCCCAATCCGGGTCGGTCGTAGAAGCAGGTACGGGTGATCCGCCGGAATCCATCGGCAACCTTGGCCCAGGCACTTGCTGAGGTACCAAGCCCCGGAACGACGACAACGGTCATGGGGCCAGACCCCTGGCAGTCGATCCACTGACGGACACCACCAGCCCCCACGATGCGGGTGTTGACGTCTGTACGACGCGGTGCGCTTGCGTCCTGCGCCTGAGCCCAGCTGGCTGCGGAAAGCAGGAGACCTGTGCACGCAAGTACGAGCACGAGCCTCCTCATCGGACTGGTGTCGAAGGCACAGGCATCTTGACAGCCTAGGCAATCAGGAGCCGACTGAGTTCACGATTCGCCCAAAGGCCCAAGGCATTGCAGCGGCGGTCGGAACGATCATCGATCGCAGGTGTCGATGCGAGGCTGCCCATATGAGGGCACTGGTCAGATGGCGATATGAACGCGTGATCGACTTCCACTCCCGCTCATAGGCATTGACATCACCGCTCACCATCGCGGCCACAGCTGCCTGAGCCTCGGCGAATCCGGTGCGCAGCCCCTCACCGGTTATCGCATCGACAGATCCGGCGGCATCCCCCACGAGCAGCACACGACCTCGTGTGCGAGCAGTTGCGCTCTGCCGCATGGGTCCGGCGCCCAACAGCCTGCTCGCAGCAGGTGCGTGCGATATGCGCATCGCAAGCTCAGGCACGGCGGCGACGGACGCCGAAAGGCCGAGCGGCCGTTGGCCCAGGACTGCGACGCCCACCATGTCATGCCCAACAGGCGTGACATACAACTCGCAATCCTTCAGCCAGTAGACCTCGACGAGATCAGTCCAGGGCTCAACATGGAAATGCTGACGCACGCCGAATCTGACTGGCCCGCGGGCAGGGCGATCCAGGTCCACGGCAGCGCGTATTGACGAATGGAGTCCATCAGCGGCGACGAGATACCTGCTGCGCAGGCCATCGGTCTCCACCCAGTCATCAGACTGGCTGACGGAATCGACGCGGGCCTGGATGAACCTGACACCTAGATTCAGCGCCTGCTCGCGCATCACCTCATGCAGATGCGTGCGACGGACACCCTTGCCGCTGCCGGTCGCGAATCGCGAGGACACCGACCTTGCCCCGTCGATGTACCTGATGCCATGGAAGCTCATGCCCTGCAGATCGACTCCGATGCTGTGCAATCGAGCGAGCGCCTCAGGCATCAGGCCCTCGCCGCAGGCCTTGTCGATGACGGACTCGCGCGGCTCCTTCACCACCACCTCCATGCCCGCAATGCGCGCCGAAATGGCCACGGCCAAGCCGACCGGGCCGCCACCGGCAACAAGCAGGTCGATCACGCGGTCGTCTTCGGAAGACTGGCAAGGGCAGCATTCTCTGCGCGGATGCGCGTGAGCAGCAGAGGGATGTTCGCCATCGTGAAGATCAGGCCGGTAACCCAGGCGAAGCCGACCATCGGCAGGGCGATGCCCTCGATAACGACCGCCACGTAGTTGGGGTGATCGATCCACCGGTACGGACCGCTTACGACGCGTGGAAGACCGGGAATGATCACGATCCGGGTGTTCCACCGTCGCCCCAGGGTCGAGATGCACCACCAGCGAAGCAGTTGCGAGGCCAGTACGAGTCCGAACATGGTCCAGGAGAGCCAGGCGATGAGTTCAGGC
>JBAYUM010000216.1:0-3257 GCA_041675125.1 Candidatus Nanopelagicales bacterium | reverse complement strand
TTCTCGGCGTCACGATCAACGACCCCTCATTGGCGACGGTGATTGCAACTGCGCAGCATGAGGCTGACGGCTCGTCGATCCCGTGGGCCACCCGGTCGAAGGGGTTGACCTACGTGGGTGAGAATCCCTTTGTCTACGCCACTGAGGCTGATCGGTACATTGCCTTCGCCGATCTCATGTTCGACCTGCTTGCCCCGACGACTCCCGAACGGCATCGCGCGATGGTGCGTCTTGAGGACGTCTCGCCCATGAGCAACCCGAAGAGGCTTCGAGAGTTGGCTGATGTGCTGTCCTCCCGCAACATCCCCTACAGCCTCGCGGTGTTCCCGATCTACGTCGACCCCAATGGCCTGGGCAAGGGCAAGGAACTTCGCGTCACTCTCGCCGACCGCCCCAAGGTCGTTGCTGCCCTGAAGTACATGGCCAGTCACGGTGCCACCATCATTCAGCACGGTGACACACACCAGTTCGGAACTACACCCAATCCCTATAACGGCCGCTCGGCTGCCGACTTCGAGTTCTTCACCGCCCACCTTGACGATCAGGACGCGGTGATCAAGGACGGCCCGGTGCCTGGTGATTCAGCGGCTTGGGCTGGTGCCCGGATGGATGAGGCGACCAAGATGATGAAGGCCGCGGGCCTTGCAAAGCCAACGATCTGGGAGTTCCCGCACTACGCAGCTTCCTACGTCGACTACGCGGCTGCAGGCAAGCGATATGCGGCTCGCTATGAGCGCGAGATCCTCTTCTCCGGCGGGCTCACTGGCCAGAAGGTCGATACCAGTACCTTCATCGGGCAGTTCTTCCCATACGAAGTCGTCGATGTCTACGGTGCGAAGGTCATCCCGGAGAACCTCGGCAATGTCGCGCTGGCCTCCTACAACCAGCACAGTGCGGTGATGCCGCCAGAGGTCATCCGCCGAGCTGCAGCGAACCTCGTGGTGCGCGACGGCTTCGCCTCGTTCTTCTACCACGCGTTCTACTCACCGGTGCTGCTTGCGCAACTGCTCGACGGAATCAAGGACTTGGGCTACACCTTCGTCAGCCCTGCCGATGTGCTGAATTCCTTCCCTGCCGTTGCCGGGGGCACGCGCAAGAGCTAGCAGTCCGCTGGCTTAGGCCGGGGCCGTTGCCACGGTGATACTCGTCCAGTCCACGACGGCATCCTCGCTGTACATACCCACGGCGCCGCGGCGTTCCCCTGCCGGAACGGTGAAACTCGTCAGCGGTTGGCCGTCCACCCAGACCGTGGTGTCGCCGCCCACTCGCTGGACCATCGCACTGCGAGTGGCGCCGATCGGGGTGATGGGAAGATCCCCGTCCTCAATGAACCGCTGACCGCCACGCTGGCTGGGATCCCTCCTGCCGATCTCCCACCCATTGGGCTTCAGGATCAGGTAGGTGAAGTGGTCATTGTCAAGGTAGTCCCATGCCAGCCAGCCGGTCTCCCAAGGATTCGCAGTGCCGACGCGCGTGGTCAGGCGAGTGGTCCAGGTGGCGTTCAGCTGCAGGGCATAGTCATCGAAGCGCTGGCGGGAGATCACGAGTGCGGCATTGGTCGCGCCTGTCTTGGCCGCGATCTGAGGGGACAGTCGCAGCAGTCCATGCCGCAGTCGAACCCCGGGTGCCCGTTCGACACCATCGAACACCACGTACCAGGGCCCGAAGATATTGCCGTCATTCAGCAGTCGTGCCCGGGGGTAGCCCATGAAATTCTCAGTGATGCGGGGGATGAACGGTGTCGTGGAAGCGACGGCTGAATCGGTAGCAGATGCATTCACCGACCAAGCAGGAGCCATGGAGCAGATCAGCGGAGCGGATGCGCACAGACCGGCCAGCACCATGGCGGGCACCAGCCTCAGGTGTCCTTGCCTCGATCTCATCAACCCATCCCATCACACCGTTCGCGGCAATGAATCGCACAGCATCTGACGGGCGACGGATCAGTGATCGCCAGGCTCTAGGCTTGGACCATGGCATCCATCGATTCAGTCATCGCCCGCGAAATCCTTGATTCACGTGGCAACCCCACGGTCGAGGTCGAGATCCTCCTCGACGACGACACTGTTGCCCGCGCTGCTGTCCCCTCGGGTGCATCGACTGGCGCATTCGAGGCCGCGGAGCGCCGTGATGGCGAGTCTCGCTACGGAGGCAAGGGAGTCCTGCAGGCAGTGGCGGCGGTCGAGGACGAGATCGCACCGGCGATCCTCGGCATCGAGGCCGCCGAGCAGCGCATCGTCGACCAGGTGATGATCGACCTCGATGGAACGCCCAATAAGTCACGCCTGGGAGCCAATGCGATCCTCGGAGTGTCCCTTGCAGTTGCGAAGGCGGCAGCACTGTCTGCCGGCCTGCCGCTGTTCCGCTATGTCGGCGGCCCCAATGCCTATCTCCTGCCAGTGCCGATGATGAACATCCTCAACGGCGGCGCTCATGCCGACACCGGCGTCGACATCCAGGAGTTCATGATCGCGCCGATCGGCGCGCCGACCTTCAGCGAGGCCCTGCGCCAGGGCACGGAGGTCTACCACGCGCTGAAGAGCGTGCTGAAGAAGTCGGGATATTCAACCGGCCTGGGTGACGAGGGTGGCTTCGCCCCGGATCTGCCGAACAACCGCGCGGCCCTCGAACTGATCGCACAGGCCGTCGAGGCAGCCGGCCTCAAGCTCGGCACTGATGTCGCACTCGCACTGGATGTCGCCTCGACGGAGTTCTTCGAGAACGGCAGCTACCAGTTCGAGGGCGCCTCGCGCACGGCCGAGCAGATGACTGACTACTACGCAGCGCTGCTCGATGACTTCCCGATGGTGTCGATCGAGGACCCGCTCGCTGAAGACGACTGGGTCGGCTACCGCCACATCACCCAGAAGCTCGGTGGCCGGGTTCAGCTCGTCGGTGACGATCTGTTCGTCACGAATCCCGAGCGCATCGCACGCGGCATCAAGGAGAACGTGGCCAATGCCCTGCTGGTCAAGGTCAACCAGATCGGTTCGCTCACGGAGACCCTCGACGCGGTATCGCTCGCATCGGCCAATGGCTACCGGTCGATGATGAGCCACCGTTCTGGCGAGACCGAGGACACCACCATTGCCGATCTCGCTGTTGCGACCAACTGCGGTCAGATCAAGACCGGTGCCCCTGCGCGATCTGAGCGAGTTGCCAAGTACAACCAGTTGCTGCGCATCGAGGAGGAGCTTGCCGAGGCTGCCCGGTATGCCGGTGCTGCGGCATTCCCGCGTTTTGCTCGATGATTCGCC
>JBAYUM010000215.1:0-3287 GCA_041675125.1 Candidatus Nanopelagicales bacterium | reverse complement strand
CGCTGGAGCAGGGATCCAGGTGGCTGCAAATGCAGTGCCGCGAGCACAGCGTGACGCTTGCTGTGCTGGTTGCTGGCGTCCACTGATGGCTCCGGCCTGTGTGAGGATTCGAAGGTGCTTCCCCAATGCTGCTTCCAGTATGTCCCTTGGGTGCACACTTGTACTCATCACCCTTATCGGCTGATGACCATTGGGGGCAGGAATGGCTGGTCGGGTACTCGTGGTTGATGACGAGATTGAGACGCGTGTTCTCGTGCGCTACTGCCTCGAGCAGGAGGGTTTCGATGTCGAGGAGGCATCAGACGGCGACACGGCTCTGGAGTTTGTCCGACGGGGCGATATCCACCTGGTCATCCTCGATGTCGGCATCGGCCAGCCCAATGGCATTGAAGTGTGCCGACGAATGCGCGAGGCAAGTGATCTGCCGATCCTGTTACTCACCGGTCGCGACTCGGAGACTGATGAGTTGATCGGCTTCGCCTCTGGAGCGAGCGACTACATCACCAAGCCCTTTCGCCCAAACGTGCTGGTGGCGAGGGTGAGCATGCATCTTGAGCGGTCCAAGCCCGGGAGGGAAGGGGAGGGGTCGTCACCCATTCTGCGGTTCTCCAATATCGAGCTCGATCTGGCGTCTCGGCAGGCCATGGTCGACGGCGCGGAACTGTCCCTCACCCGCACTGAATTCGACCTGCTCGCCCTGCTCCTGTCGCAGCCCACGCGTGTCTTCCATCGAGCTGAGATCCTCGACGAGGTGTGGGGCGCAAGCTGGTTCGGCAGCGAGCATCAACTTGAGACACACCTGTCGCGACTGCGTGGAAAGATCCGGGCGTCGAATGGACCAGAGATCGCTGTGGCTGTCCGCGGTGTGGGGTATCGCCTCGGCGATCTCAGCGCAGCAGGCAGCTAGACCAATGAGACTCCCAAGAGCCCGCGGCTGCGCGCGATGCGGACTGCATGCCGACGTCCCTCGGCACCGAGGACTCGATAGATGACGACCGTTTCCTGACGAACGGTTGACTCGCTGTAGCCGACCCGCTGGGCAATCTGCGCGTTCGTGAGGTTCTGCGACATCCATTCAAGGATCTCCAACTGGCGCTTGGTCAGGGTCTCCTCCTTTGGGCGGTTGAGCCAGGGCAGGGGCGAGTTCTGTATCTGGGCTCCAATCGGCGCAGCCAGGTCATGTGACGAGATAGCCACGTACAGGGCAAGAAGAGCGGCGATCCCATCGAATTCCTGGCGCAGGATGGGCTCATCCACCGGGCCGGCGAAGATCAGTTGCATTGCGCCAATCCGATGATCACCCGCAAGCAAGGGCCATGCTGCAGTCGGCTGATCGAGGAGCCCGTCGGCCTTCAGCATCGGATAGTGGCGCAACAGCGTGCTCGACGTCGGGAAGATCAATGGCGTCCCCATGCGCACGGCATCGATCATCGGGGCGTTCTCCCACAGGGACTGGCTCTGCAGTCGAGTCATGACCTGGGGAGATAGGCCAAAGGATCCACGTGCCGTGAGCGTGCCATCAGGCTCGAGCAGGCTGATCACTGCAGCCCTGGGCTGATGGGGTCCTTCGGGCTTGAGTACAAGATGTTGAGCGATACCGTCGATCGTGGGCCTGGAGGCGAAGAATCCGGCCATCGACACCATGGACTGCTGTGTTGGTGGAACTACGGCTACTTGCGACTTGACTTGAGTGTCAACCGCCAATTGAATGGACATGAAATCTCCTTTGGCGTCGGACAAATGGCGTTTGCCGTATGTCTGCGGCCTTGGGTGCTGAAGACCCTGGTTCCGTTCTTTGATAGTAGGGCGAGGAATTCACGTCAGGCTCTCGTTCGCCTCTCGATCGGCTCTCACTTATCGCATGAGTCTTGACCGAGATTTGTCCGATCCGAAGGCGGTCGCGAGTTCGACTGACGGAGATGCCCCGCCCGTGAGGTTGGGGACAGTCTGGTGTTCATCGATGGGGGAGTCGTGGTTGAATCCGGTCATCCTCGGGATGTCCTGATGAATCCCCAACATGAGCGCACGAAAGCATTCCTGTCCAAGGTTCTCTAGTCGAGGTGATCACATGAACCGCAATCTGTTCCTTCCCGCGATTCTTGCTGCTGGCCTGGTGACAGTGTCACTGGCTGCGCCTGCGGCTCGTGCTGCCCCGAAGCCGAGCAGCACGACGACGCCGGCATCAATGGTGCGGTCGACCGCCATCCCGACGCCGCCGCCTGCCTCTCCCGCAGGGTCGGCTCCGTCGTGGACCATCCAGGCCGTCACAGCGCCAGCGTCTGCTGGCCCGCTGCTCGCGGAGGCCCAGCAGGTCTACCAGACCATGAAGCGCACCAAGTACTCGCATCAGTACGTGATCAATCCGAAGACGGGAACCTACTTCTGGGACTGCGTGGGGTTCACCAATTGGGCTTTGAAGCAGGCCACTCCAAATGCCTACCAGGCCTTCCACACTGCCATGAATGTGTCGGACAAGGCTTCGGGGCATGTGGCGCTGTGGGCCCAGTTCCTCACGGGCAATCCCGGGCCAGCGTGGAGTGCGGTGAACTCCGTCACCTCGTTGACCGGCGGCGAGCTCATGATCATTCCGGGTGAGATCGTGCTCAACGGTCAGATCCAGTACGGCTCAACCTCCAATGGGAAGTCGTATGTCGGGCATGCCGTCATCATTGCGGGCCCACCCTTGAAACTCTCCGATGGCTCCTATGCGGTTGCCACGTATGACGCGACCGCATTGCCCGGCCACGGTCAGTACGACTCGCGATACACGGATGCTCGAGCCCTGCCGCTGACCGCTAGCCAGCCCACCAAGTTCTCTGGCACCGGTTTTGGCAACATGCGCCTCACGGTGAACGCCAGTGGCGCGCCCACGGCCATCTACTGGTCGGCGAATGCCACGAAGCCGATCATGTTCGACAATCAGCCGGTTGTTCCTGTCCTGGCCCGGCCACTGAACTAGCCGTTCTGTTCATAGAGGTTGGGAGCGGGCGACGATCGAGCACCTGACTTCCTGGGACTGGCGGTGGCTTCGCGCCCTACGCTGTGTCCTTGAGCTCAGTCGCATCGCAGGGAATGGGAGACATTGCCATGTCGCAGTTGCAGCAAGGTGCTACGCCGCCGGTCGAACCGGGCCTCTTCCATCGACTGGGGCTCGCTGCCCGACCCGAGGATGCCTACGGCCCTTGGCTGACGCGTGTTCTGGGTGCGGTGCACATCGAGTCCGGCATGCGCCAGGTGCATGGCATTCCCTTTGGCCACGGTGCCAGCGGAGTGTCGCAGGAATCCGG
>JBAYUM010000214.1:0-3346 GCA_041675125.1 Candidatus Nanopelagicales bacterium | reverse complement strand
GCATCGCCAACGCTGCTGCAACAGCAGCCACCGTCAGTGCCAGTACCAGTTGAACTACGCCCCTGCTTCTCATGCCCAGCCCTTCGAACGCGTGGTCGCGCCGAAATTACCAGACACCGACGTCCAATGACCCGTGGTCAGCCCATGCGGGCCAGCGAGGAACTAGATCGAAGCCAGCGCAATATCGGGATTCGCCAATTGAAGTACGTCCACGCGGCGCTTCGACTCAATCAACGTGCGGACGTCATCGCCGGCATCCCAGATGTTCACGTTCATGCCCGCGAGTACGCGATCCTGCCGGAGCCAGAAGGCGATGAAGGCGCGCCCCGGGAGATCGCCCCGAATGACAACCTGATCTGCCTCATCGGGTCCGGCATGGCCCCGGTACTCCAGGCCCAGGTCGTACTGATCGCTGTAGAAGAACGGCAGCCTGTCGTAGACCGCCTCCTGGCCGAGCATCCCCGATGCAGCCACAGCAGGCATGTTGAGCGCATTGGCCCAATGCTCGACGCGGATATGCCGCCCGATTCGAGGGTTGAAGGCATTGGCGACATCACCGGCTGCATAGATATCCGCATCACTGGAGCGCAGGTGCTCGTCAACGAGGATTCCGTTCTCTGTCTCCAGACCTGCCTGCTGAGCGAGGGAGACCTCTGGCACGATTCCGATGCCGACGACCACCATGTCAGCAGCAATGACGCTGCCATCGCCGAGTTCCACGCCTGACACCTTTCCATTGGCTCCGACAATCGACTTCACAGTGACATCGCAGCGAAGGTCGACACCATGTGCACGATGCAAGTCAGCGAATACTTGAGCCACCTGCTCCCCAAGAATCGCTATCAGGGGCAGAGCTGCCGCCTCGATGACGGTCACGTCCAAGCCAGCAGCACGGGCCGCAGCTGCCGTCTCCAGCCCGATCCATCCGGCACCGATCATGACAACTGATCGCGCATCCGCGAATGCCGACTTGATGTGCTCGCTTTGCTCGATGGATCGCAGGTAGTGGATACCTGGCAGATCCGAGCCTGGCACCTTCAGCTGACGCGGAGTCGAGCCAGTTGCGATCAGCAACTTGGCATACGGCTGCACTGAGCCATCGGCAAGCGCGATCGCATGCTCGATCCGATCGATGCGCACAGCGGCGTTGCCGAGATGGAGGTGCACATGATTGTCCTGATACCAGTCCTTGGGATGCACGAAGACGCTTTCACGATCATCGGCGCCGGATAGATATCCCTTGGACAATGGCGGACGGTTATACGGACGATTCACCTCATTGCTGATCAAGGAGATGGAGCCGTCGAACCCCTGGGTCCGCAGTGCCTCAGCGCCAGTTGCACCGGCCAGGCCTCCACCGATGACCACAAAGGCGTCTTGAGAAGTCATTGATGTTCATCCAATCCTCTGGGCTCATTGCCCGTGCAGTTCAGATCGAAGTTCTCCAACTCACAGTAGTTCGTTGAGGCCCATCTCTCAATGAGTTGTCTGGACACAACCCTCATTCGGCTGCCAAGCCGGTTTCACTGTCACGTAACGGAGTCGCAACTGCCACAATCATGCAGTGACCCGCATCGCCGCCAGACTCCTGGCCATCCTCTCCGTCCTGACCGCGTTCGTGATGTTGGCCGCGCCGGCTCAGGCGGCCGAGTCGATCCCGACCTACACAGTCGCGGTATCGATCCAGTCCGACACCAGGATGGTGGTGAAGGAGTCCATCACCTACGACTTCGCCGGCACTCCCGAACGCCATGGCATCTTCCGAGATCTGGTCGTCGCTGACGAGGACTCGCTGGGTCGAACGCGACAGTATGAGGTGAACGTCAGCGGAGTGACCGTAGATGGCATGCCGACCGCATATACGACGAGTTCTGAGTCGAATGTGGATCGGATCCGTATCGGCGACCCAGACACCACGGTGTCTGGAACGCACACCTATGTCATTACCTACACGGTCGCGAACGCGCTTCGTGTGATCACGGCCGACGATGTGGCCGATCCCCAGGCCCCTTCCGGATTGAGTGTGGGTGATGTCGAGCTGTTCTGGGATCTCATCGAGAACACCTTCGATGTTCCGATCACTGCAGGTGAGGCCGCTGTGACCGGGCCGGCCGCACCGCTGGCCTCGCGCTGCTTCGTCGGAAGCTTCGGCTCGACGCAGGCCTGCGCACTCACCACCTCCAATGCGACCGTGCACCTTGGACCAACACCCGTTGACGCCGGCCAGTTCCTCACTGCATCGATCGTGTACCCAGCATCGGCGTTCACGACCGTGCCCCAGGAAGTATTCGAGCCTGAGCAGCCCCTGGGCCTGGCAGCGCTGATCGGAGGTGTGCTGTTCCTCGCACTCTGCTTCGTACCGATCGTGCTGGCGATTGCCTGGCGACGACAGGACAAGGGCGTAGCGATCAGTGGCACACCTGTGCAGTACGAGCCACCGGACCGACTGACCGCCGTTGAGATGGCGGCGGCCTGGAAGGGCGACTCCGCTGCGATGCGGCCACGAGCATTGATTGCCGCGCTCACCGACCTTGCCGCTCGCGGGCACGTCGTCATCTCCGATGTCGATCACCTCACGGTCACCCGCCTCACGGGCAGCACCTCAGCACTCGCGTCCTGGGAGTCGAGCCTGCTTGACCAACTGTTCGCGGACAGCACCACTGCCGCCTTGGCGAAGTACGACGCCAGTCTGGCTCAGGCCTGGGAGGAGGACTATGACAGCCTCGTGACCGCCGCCGAGCAAGCCGGTCGACGCAATGCTCAGGGCGGGGCACCGGATCGTCGGTGGAACTGGATGTTCCTGGTGGCCGCGGTGGGCGTCATCGCGTTCATCGCCTCAATAGTGTTCAACTCCCAGGTGACGACGGTCATCGCCATCGCTGCGACAGTCGGGGCACTCCTTGGCGGCGCGATTGCGCGCATCATCACGCCACGGCGCGAGACGACTGAATCCGCGCGATTCCTCGTGCTGGTTCTCGGCTTCAGGCGGTTACTCGAAACAGATGCTGCTGAAGCCCGGCGCGAGTTCGCGCAACGCCTGGGACTGCCAGCGCACGCAATCCTCGCCACAATGCTCCCGTACGCGATCGTGTTCTCGCTTGAGGAATCCTGGATCGGCGCCTTCCCCGACCTCACGCCTGAGGAGCTTCGATCAACAGGCTTCAATGTCGTGTCCATCGTCGCCCTGTCGTCAGTGATGAACAGCGCGACTCACTCCGCATCGACGGCACTCACCGCGCCCAGCAGCGGCTCAGGAGGGGGCGGCATGTCCGGTGGTGGTGGCGGCGGTGGCGGTGGCGGCGCCTGGTGACAGCAGGAATCAACCCACAACGTCACGGAGCAAGTC
>JBAYUM010000213.1:0-3347 GCA_041675125.1 Candidatus Nanopelagicales bacterium | reverse complement strand
TCTCGGCCAATCCGACCGGCCCGCTCCACCTCGGGCACACTCGTTGGGCCGCCGTGGGCAGCGCCATCGCCAGAGTCCTTGCTGCAGCAGGTGCCAGCGTTGCCTCCGAGTTCTACATCAATGACCGCGGTGTCCAGATGGACAAGTTCGGCGCGTCGGTGCTCGCTGCTGCCACGGGACGACCCGTCCCTGAGGACGGGTACCACGGCGGGTACATCGTCGACCTGGCTGCGCAAGTGCTGGCGGAGGAGCCTGAGCTCAGCAGCCTGCCTGACGATGAGAAGCTGGCCGGGTTCCGCGAGGCCGCGTACAGGCGCCAGCTCCATCAGCAGCAGCAGGTGCTCCAGCTCTTCAGGACCAATTTCGACGTGTGGTCCTCCGAGCGCGCCCTGCATGAATCGAATGCCGTTGAGCACGGCTTCGACAGGCTGCGCGCCCAAGGGCATGTGTTCGAGCTCGATGGAGCCACTTGGCTGCGTACCTCGGACTTCGGTGACGACAAGGATCGCGTGCTGATCAAGGCCGACGGGGAGTACACGTACTTCGCCTCTGACACGGCCTACTACGTCAACAAGCGGGATCGCGGCTTCGATGTCTGCATCTACCTTCTGGGAGCCGATCACCACGGCTATGTCAACCGACTCAAGGCTGTTGCTCAGTGCAACGGCGATGACAAGGATGCAGCCGAGGTGCTGATCGGACAGTTGGTCAAGATCACCAAGGGTGGCCAGGAGGTCAAGCTCTCCAAGCGTGCGGGCAACATCGTGACTCTTGAGGATCTGGTTGACGAGGTCGGCGTGGATGCCGCGCGTTACTCGCTGATCAGGTACCCAGTCGACTCGCCACTGACGCTGGATCTCGAGGTCATCGCCCAGCGAACCAATGACAATCCTGTCTTCTATGTGCAGTACGCACATGCCAGGATCGCGTCGATGCTGCGCAATGCCTCGGACCTGGGCATCGACTGGCGCGAAGCGCATTTCGAGCCGGGGCTTCTCGCCCATGAGCGTGAGAATGAGCTCCTGGGTGCTCTCGGTGAATTCCCCCGCATCGTCGCAAGTGCTGCTGAACTGCGTGAACCGCACCGCGTTGCTCGCTATCTCGAGGGTCTGGCAACCACCTACCACCGCTTCTACGATGCCTGCCGAGTGCTGCCCCGAGGGGACGAGGAGCTGACGGCAGAGCATGTGTCGAGGCTGTGGTTGTGCGCAGCGACTCGACAGACGATCGCCAACGGTCTTGACCTCATCGGCGTCAGTGCGCCTGATCGGATGTAGGGCGCCAGCCTGCATGCCATAGCCTTTCGGGATGTCGAATGTCTGGCCTCCTTCTGCTGCACGTGATTCGCGCGGTGCCCTGAGCATCGGCGGGGTCGACGTGCGCGATGCGGCAGCTCAATTCGGCACGCCGCTGTTCCTGCTCGATGAGGTCGCTGTGCGCTCACGGGCTCGCGCCTATCTCCAGGCTGCGACCGCTGTGGGAGCCCACCACGTGTACTACGCGTCAAAGGCATTTCTGGCCACAGCTGTTGCCCGATGGGTGCATGAGGAGGGCCTTGGCCTGGATGTCGCCTCGGGCGGCGAGTTGGCAGTGGCATTGCGCGCCGGTGTGCCCGGCGGCGCATTGGTGCTGCACGGCAACAACAAGTCGATGATCGAGATCAAGACGGCGATCGCGGCTGGCGTGGGACGCATTGTCGTCGACTCATTCGAGGAGATCGTGCGTGTTGCCGATGCTGCGGAACGCGCCGGCATTGTTCAGCCAGTCCTGGTCAGGGTGACGATCGGTGTCGAGGCGCATACCCATGAGTTCATCGCTACCGCCCACGAGGACCAGAAATTCGGATTCTCGGTGTCATCGGGTGCAGCGCTCGAGGCGATTCTTCGCATTGTGAAGCTTCCATCCCTTGAACTCCGAGGATTGCATTCGCACATCGGTTCACAGATCTTCGATGCTGCGGGCTTTGAAGAGGCCGCCATGCGCATTGTCGCGTTCATCGCCTCATTGCACAGCGACCAGGCGCTGGTCGTCGAGGAACTGGATCTCGGCGGAGGCATGGGCATCGCTTATATCGAGTCTGACGATCCGCTCGAGATCGATCAGCTCGCCGAGCTGGTTGCCGGGGCCGTTGCGCGCGAGTGCACTGCCTGGGGGCTGTCGATACCTGCACTGGCCTTCGAGCCAGGCCGCGCCATTGTGGGACCAGCCGGGATCACCGTGTACGAGGTGGGAACCGTGAAGCCGGTTGAGACGGATGAAGGCGTTCGCACGTATGTTTCGGTCGATGGTGGGATGAGCGACAACATCCGCACTGCGCTGTATGACGCCGAGTACACCGTTGAGCTCGCGTCGCGCACGTCGACAGCAGACCTCATGCTCGTTCGCGTCGTGGGCAAGCACTGTGAGACTGGCGACATCGTCATCCGCGATGCGTACCTGCCGTCAGATCTGGCTCCAGGGGATCTGCTGGCTGTGGCTGCCACAGGCGCGTACTGCCGGTCGATGGCATCGAACTACAACTACCTGCCCCGCCCCGCGGTGGTGGGCGTCAATGAAGGGGTCGCCACAGTCGTGCTGCGCCGCGAGACCCTTGATGACCTGCTGGCGCTGGACCCGGGTGCGTGACCCGAATCCAACGCCAGTGATGGTGGGAAGTGCCCGACTACTTCTTCTTCGACTTCACCTTCGGCTTGGACTGCTCCTCGCGCTCTGATCCGGCGACGAGAGGCTCGGGCTCAACGGTCTGAGCCCGCGTGAACATCCAGACGGCGACTGCGACCACGGAGCCGACCAGCGGAGCGAGGATGAACAGCCAGACCTGGCTCATGGCGCCGCTGCCCGCGAACAGGGCCGGGCCGAAGGATCGGGCCGGATTGACCGATGTCCCGTCGAGCGGGATGCCGACGAGGTGGACCAGGGTCAGCGTCAGGCCGATGGCGATACCGGCGAATCCTGGCGCAGCGACTCGTTCGGTGACCAGCAGGATCACCAGGACGAAGGCAGCTGTGAGGAGGACCTCGAGCAGGAAGGCTCCACCCATGTCGATCGCTCCGTTGTTGTAGGAGTTGGTGCCAAGGCCGCCGGTGTAGTCGGTGACCCCGAAGCTGGTGACGAACAGCTTGAGCACTGCTCCAGCGACGATGGCACCGGCAAACTGGGCGATCCAGTAGCCGACGGCCTCAGTAGCAGGCATGCGACGCCCGAGGAGCATCCCGAGTGTGACCGCGGGATTGACATGCGCGCCTGACACCGGGCCGAACGCGTAGGCGATGCCAAGCAGCACCAGGCCGAAGGCCAGAGCGACGCCGACGACGCCGTTGCCGGGACCATTGGTGTCGGCGCCTACC
>JBAYUM010000212.1:0-3361 GCA_041675125.1 Candidatus Nanopelagicales bacterium | reverse complement strand
TCACTGGGCGCTGTCGGCCGACAATCCGAATGCCCCTTGGACCGTCAACGTGCCCCAGGCATCCATGGCCGCGGCTTTCGGCGTTCCGGGCGTGTGGAAGGTCGACGTTGCCGAGCGACTTCCGTCGGGCAGCGTGCGCACACTGGTCGGCACCTTGCAGGACGGCACCCAGCGCACGATCACCGGCGAGGCCATGCGGGCCAAGCTCGGATTGAAGTCCACCTATGTCACCGGCATCAACGGCCAGGCGGTGCCAGGCTCACCGGTCGCAGTCCCGAGCGCCACTCCGGCACCGGCAGCAACCACCACTGCGCCAGTCGTCCAGCAGGCGTCCTCTGCCATCACGATGAAGATCGGACCGACCACCAAGCCCAAGGCCGGAACCTCGCTGAAGTTCAAGGGCCGTGTCGTTCCTGCCACTGCAGGCGTCACGGTGCAGCGTCAGATGAAGGTCGGCGATGCCTGGCAGCTGAAGGCCACGACGACGACCAACAGCAAGGGTCGCTTCAAGTTCACGATCAAGAAGGCCGTGCCCGCAGGTGCGCAGTATGAATACCGAGTGGTCGTCGTGCAGAACGGTGCCGAGATCGCAGCAAGCAAGTCCGGGATCGTGAGGATCCACAAGTAGTCACGGCCAGATCCGGGTCGCGCCCTCCTGCGTTGCGATCGCTGCGATATCGCCGCCGTCGGTGATGACCACTGCACCTGAGCCGAGCAGGGGGAGCAGGGTCGCAATGAGCCAGGCCGCCGGATCGTCATCGCCCAGGCGATCGATGAGCAGTCGTGCATCTGCATCAGCCAGCTGGCCGCGAACCCAGTCTGCGCCCTGCACCCGGGTGAACTGCTGGCCGCTGGGGAGCTCGAGCGCCAGCCCATCGCCAGTTGCAGGCTCGATCAGCAGGGCATCAGGCTGCATCCGGCACAGTCCCGTGGCATCGACAACGGTGCTGGGCAGGCCCTGCTCGACGAGTCCGAGTGGGTGCAGCGAGACGACCCACGGCTCATCCACCTCGGCCAGTGCTGCAGCATTGGAACGATCGGTCACGACGAGATCTGCAGTGCCCACATCGCCATCGACTGCGACGACTGCGCCGACCGTCCACGCCGCGAGCGTCCAGGTCACTCGCTGCCAGTGCCAGGGCAGGTGCATCGCGATGCGAGCACCGGGTTCGAGCCCGGCCTCATCGGCCAGGGCGCCGGCGGTCTTCGCGACCGCATTCGACAGTGAAGTGCCGGACAGTTCGGTGCGAAACCCGTCGGCGTCGATCGAGGTGACGAAGGGCTGGCTGGAGTGCAGGCGTGCGCGCCGCTGGATGAGTGGCCAGATCGCACCGTCGAATTGGCCTGACATGACTCGACCATAGTCGTTCGTCGCAAGCCTTCCAGGCGTGTGGCACCCTTGCCGGATGACTGAAGCCGTACTGCTCGTCGGTGGGCAGGGAACACGCCTGCGACCGCTCACCATCAACACCCCAAAGCCGATGCTGCCGGTTGCAGGCGTTCCGTTCACGGTGCACCAGATCACTCGCGCACGCGATGCCGGTGTCACTCGCATCGTCCTGGGAACGAGCTACAAGGCCGAGGTCTTCCGCGATTTCATCGATGCCAGTGATCTGGGCATCGAGGTGGTCATTGCAACCGAGTCCGAGCCGCTGGGCACCGGTGGAGCCATCCGCTTCGCCGCAGAGCACCTCACGAGCGGTCCCGATGAACCCGTGCTGGTGTTCAACGGCGATGTGCTGTCCGGTCTGGATATTCGCGGCCTCATCGTCCACCACCAGCGCACGAACAGCGACGTGACGCTGTACCTGACTCCGGTGGACGACCCGCGCGCCTTCGGGCTGGTGCCGACCGATCAGAACGGTCGCGTCACAGCCTTCCTCGAGAAGCCGACGACGCCCGAGGAGATCGTCACCAACAACATCAATGCCGGCTGCTATGTGTTCAAGCGCTCGGTCATCGACCAGATTCCCGCGGGTCGAGTGGTCTCGGTCGAACGCGAGACCTTTCCCGGCCTGCTCGCTGCCGGTGCGATGGTGTCGGGCGTGGTCGATCCCGGCTATTGGCTCGACCTGGGCAATCCGCTGTCCTTCGTGCAGGGCTCGCGAGACCTGGTGCTCGGCAATGCGCCCTCACCTGCTGTTCCGGTGCACGGCGACTTTCTCGCACTGGAGGGCTCAGTGATCGCCGCATCGGCGAATGTGCACGGTGGATCAGTGATCGGGCGTCATGCGAGCGTCGGTGACGACGCTGTGGTGAACGGAACCGTGGTGTTCGATCATGCGCAGATCCTCAGTGGTGCGAGGGTGCACAACAGCATCATCGGGCTTGGTGCGATCATCGGCGAGCATGCCAATCTCGATGGCGTCGTGATCGGTGACGGTGCAGTCATCGGTGCGCGCAATGAACTGCAGGAAGGCGTGCGGGTGTGGCCCGGGGTGCATCTGACTGACACCGCCATTCGCTTCTCGAGTGACGCCTAGCCCTACTGGGCGTTGCTACGCGATGCCGAGGATGAAGTCAGCGGCAGAACGCGCCTCGCGGATCTTCGGCCGGTCGGCGGGATAGCCGACAGCGACAGCCCCAAGCGGTTCCATGGACGCAGGGAGTTGCAGACAGGCGCGCACGACGTCTGCGCAGAAGATCGTCGAGGAGATCCAAGCCGAGCCGATCTCGTCAGCAGCGAGCGCAACGAGCAGGTTCTGCACTGCGGCACCGCCGGCGATCATGAACATGGTGCGCTCTGCTGCATTGCGGTCGGCATCCGGATACGCATGTGCGCCTGCTGCCAGATCGACGAACGGCAGCACGATGACGGGAGCAGTGCGCAGGATGTCTCCGCGAGCTATGCGCTGGTTGATGGCCTCGTCGTCGTAGCCCGAGCCCTCACGCAGATCACGAACCCAGCGATCGCGCATCGCATCCAGCAGTGTCGTGCGCACTGGCTCGTCGCGCAGCACGGCGAACCGCCATGGAGTCGTGTGGTGCGGGGCCGGGGCGGTGATCGCTGCCGCAATGGCGCGTTGCACCGAATCCTGTGGCACCTGCTGGTCAGTGAAGGTGCGGACAGTGCGGCGGTGAGCCGCCGCCGACTTGCGCCCTTGCGCCATTGCCTCGGCAGTGCCGAGGGTGAACAGGTCCTCGTCGAGCGGACGAACCAGGTCGGCAGCGCTCGACTCATCGCCCAGGTGCGAGGCCAAGCCTCTGACGACGGCAACGGGGCAGTCGCGCAGCTTGCCCTTGACCAGGTCCGCTGCTGCAGCGATCTCATCGGCGATGGCGACCACGGTCATCTCGAGGGTGTTGCCGAACCTGTCCTGCTGGCCGGTGTGATCATCGAGCACCTTGAGGCGCGCAGAGC
>JBAYUM010000211.1:0-3399 GCA_041675125.1 Candidatus Nanopelagicales bacterium | reverse complement strand
GCGCCACCTCACGGGTGATCCGGCATCACTTGCGCAGATCGCGGCGGCCGAGCTCGATATCGCAGCAGGCTTCGAGCGGGCGCGTGCCGCAGTTCGGCTGCAGGATGCCCGGACCGTCGTGGGCGTAGCCGGAACCGTGACCACGATCTCGGCGATGGCTATGGGGCTGCAGGCATATGACCCGGGGGTCATCCACGGCTCCTCGCTCACGCCGGATGAGATCGAGGCGCTGACTGCTGAGCTGCTGGCCATGCCAAGAGCACAGCGGGCGCAATTGCCGTTCATGCACCCTGGTCGGGTCGATGTGATCGGCGGGGGAGCCATGATCCTGCGCGAACTGGTCCGCCGCACCCACCCGGCCCGCATCCTGGTCTCTGAATATGACATCCTCGATGGCATCGTTTACAGACTGGCAGCAGCGGCTTCTTGACCTCCGGTGGCCTTTGGCGTGTAATCGCTTTAGGCGAATGACAGAGGAGGTGCCGTGGGTATCACGATTCGCGATGTGGCCCAGGCTGCCGGAGTGTCGACCGCGACTGTCTCCCGGGCCCTTCGCGGGCTGGCCAATGTAGATGAGCAGACTCGCGCGAGGGTCGAGCGCGCTGCCGCTGAACTCGACTACGTGATCTCGCCCAGTGCCTCGCGGCTGGCCAGCGGGCGCACTGGCAGTGTCGCTGTCATCACCCCTCATATTGCCCGCTGGTACTTCTCGACTGTGCTGTCCGGCGTGGAGTCGACTCTGCAGAGCGCAGGCATGGACCTGCTGCTGATGACCGTGAGCAGCCCCGATGCTCAATACCGACTGCCTCCCGCGCCGCGGCTGCGCAGACGGGTGGACGGGGCGCTCGTGATCGCCATCCCCACCGATGATCCGCAGTTGGCCGATATCCTGAAGCTCGACCTGCCGACGAGCCTGATCGGCGTGAGCCTCGGTGACACTCCTAGCGTCAAGATCGACGATGTGCGTGCGGGTCGCATGGCGACCCAGCACTTGATCAATCTCGGCCATCGGCGCATCGGGCTGATCTCAGCTGCACCAGGGCGAACGCGCTTCACTGCTGAGTTCGATCGTCATCAGGGGTTCGTCGAGGCGATGAACGAGGCAGGACTGCCCCTCGTTCCCAACTACGAAGTGCCCGGCTACTTCACCACGACCGGTGGCGAGCAGGCCATGACCGAGTTGCTGGCGCAGCGCGAACGCCCGACGGCAGTGTTCTGCATGTCAGATGAGATGGCCTTTGGTGCGATGCGTGCCCTGCGCAGTCACGGACTGCAGCCAGGCCGAGACGTCTCCCTCGTCGGAGTCGACGGTCATGACATGTCTGAGCTGCTCGAACTGACCACGATCGAGCAGCCGGTTCATGATCTGGGTCGCATCGCGGCTGAGGCCCTGCTGGTCCAGATCAACTCCGATGACGACATCCAGGCGAAGTCGATCGTGTTGCCGACCCGGTTGGTGGTTCGCACGTCCACTGCACCGGTGGGCCAGGTCTTCTAGTCGGCGCTGTGCCCGAGGCGCAGTGCATGCCCCCTAGGCTTTGTGACCCACGCCCCTGTAGTCCAATGGCAGAGACACCCGGCTTAAACCCGGCACAGTATGGGTTCAAATCCCATCGGGGGCACGCAGATCGCGACACCCTGATGATGGGTTTGCACTCCTCGGGAGCTTCGGCTTACGGTCCATCCATGGCCGAGAATTCGCGATTCAACAGTTCCAACAACCCCGTACTGTCGCGCTACGAGAAGCCCGACCAGCCCGGATTCGCGTATGAAGAAGGCCGCACTGCCTATGCGCAGGCATCCGGTGGGGGAGCGGCCGCTGTCGATCAGCAGTTCGCCACTGTGACGGCGGGCGGTGGCGCGCGACTCACCATCACCGACATCATCGTCAAGACCACGCTGGTCTTCTCGATCACCGTGGCCTTCGCGATCATCGGATGGAACACCTATTCGTCGGCTCCCTACCTGCTGGTGATCGCCATGATTGCCGGTCTGGGTCTGGGACTGGTCAATGCGTTCAAGGCCAAGGTGTCGCCGCTGCTCGTGATGCTCTACGCGATCGCGCAGGGATATCTCCTGGGCGCAATCTCGTTCTGGTACAACGACTATGCACAATCAGTGCAGTACGAGGGGCTCATCCAGCAGGCAGTCGTCGGCACGATGACGGCGTTCGCTGTGATGCTCTTCCTCTACGGCACCGGCATCGTCAAGGTCACCGGAAAGTTCGCTCGCGTCATGATGATCTCGATCGTCAGCTATGCGCTCATCGGATTTGCATCGCTCATCGGTGCGATGTTCGGGATGGGTGATGGCTGGGGCTTCTACGGCGTCGGCGCCTGGGGCTTGCTGCTGTGCCTGGTGGGTGTCGCACTGGCCGCGTTCACGCTGATGCTCGACTTCGAGGCGATCAAGCAGGGCATCGCAAATGGCGCACCTGAGCGCGAGTCCTGGCGCATGGCCTTCGGCCTGCTCATGACGCTGATCTGGCTCTACCTGGAGATCCTGCGCTTCCTGGCGATCCTCGCCGGTCGAGACTAGTCGCTCACGGAAGTGCGCGCCGGGCCTGCGTGAGGGCCGCTGTTGCTGGCTCGAGCTGACCATCTGATCCGGCTCGTGCACGGACATCCCGGCCAAGCACCATGATGACATCGCCACTTGCGTGTGCTTGGAATGCCGGCTGGTCGACAGGTGCGGCGTCGCCTAGGTCGCGAGAGACCTCGAGGAGTTGCCGTGCGAGCAGATGAACAGTGGGTGCGACGGTGTCGAGCTTGTTGATCTGCATTGACCTCAGTCGCGAGACGACGCGATCGAGCTCGGTGTCGAACAACTCTCCGGGGGCTGGCTCGTTCAACGTTCAGGCCAGCGCAGGCAGCGGGACGCCAGTCATCGAATGGCATCGATATCCATTGGGATGCACCTCGAGGTAGCGCTGGTGGTACTGCTCGGCGGGGTAGTAGATGAATGACTCAGCTGGTGCGATTTCGGTCGTGATGTCGCCATAGCCGCGAACCGACAGCACCGGGCGGTACGCATCGCGGGTGGCCTCTGCCAGTTCGAACTGCGCATCTGTCGTCGTGAAGATCGCGCTGCGGTACTGCGTTCCCACGTCATTGCCCTGGCGCATGCCCTGGGTCGGATCATGCTGCTCCCAGAAGACGCGAAGGATCTCAAGGGTCGAGATTCGGCTCGGGTCGTAGTCGATGCAGACGGTCTCGGTGTGCCCGGTGCGTCCGGTGCAGACTTCTTCGTACGACGGGTTCGGGTACATCCCGCCCATGTAGCCGACACTGGTGCCAGTGACGCCAGCGGTGAGCCAGTAGATCTCCTCGGCTCCCCAGAAGCACCCCATTGCCAGGTAGATCCGCTCTACTGCATCGATCGACGGTTGCGACATGACAG
>JBAYUM010000210.1:0-3416 GCA_041675125.1 Candidatus Nanopelagicales bacterium | reverse complement strand
GGGCTGGTCGAGCTGTCCGTGCGCCCTGAGGTATCCGACAGCCTGATCGCTGCTCTCACCATTCGAGGCTTCGACGTGCGAGGGACTGCATGACCGACGTGCGGCCCATCATCATCGCCATCGACGGTCCCGCCGGCGCAGGAAAATCCAGTGTGTGCCGGGGAACGGCAAGCCGACTCGGCTGGCGCTATCTCGACACGGGCGCCATGTATCGCGCGATGACCTGGGGCGTGCTGCAGGCCGGCATCGATCCGCAAGATGCTGGTGCTGTTGCGCGATTCGCCAAGACCCCGACGATCACCAGTGGCACCGATCCGCTCGCCCCTGCGATCGAAGTCGATGGCATCGACGTGAGCAAGGCGATTCGCGAGTCCGAGGTGACCTCGGCAGTGAGTGCGATCAGTGCAGTCCCGCAGGTGCGCGAGCTGCTCGTGCAGAAGCAGCGCGACGAGGCACGCAAGGCCCTGCAATCGGGAACCGGCATCGTCGTCGAGGGACGTGACATCACCACGGTCGTCCTGCCCAATGCGCAGTTGAGGATCTTCCTGACTGCCGACCCCGAGATTCGTGCGCAGCGCCGCGCCAAGGAGGAGGCAGGCGAGGCGCCGGTGGCCACCGAAGCAGTGCAGGCCACGCACGAGGCCCTGAGCCGTCGCGATCAGCTGGACTCCACCCGCGCGGCCAGTCCGCTGGCCAGGTCGCAGGAGGTCGACGAGCTCGACACCTCGCACCTGACCCTGGAAGAAGTGATCGCAGAGGTCATCAGCCGGGCGCGAGCTGTCGCGCGATGACCTCCCACTCGCGCGCCGCCACCGTGCGGAGTCTTTCCGGCCCGGCGCTGCGCGCGCTCTACCGGCTCCAGGTCGAGGGCGCCGAGCTCGTACCAGCCTCCGGCGGGGTGATCTTCGAGATCGAGGGCGACGGACTGCTCGCCATCCCCGTGCTGAAGGCCGTTGCGCCGCGTCCTGTTCACGCCATCATCGATGGCGCCCTGGGGCAGGTGCTCCTGGGCAGCAGTCGAGCCTGGGCCGGCGACATCCCCCTGGATGGGCTCGGATTCGGGGCGGCCAACGCTGCGATCGACCTGCTGCGCGCAGGTGATGCGGTGGCGATCCTGGGGGAGACCCCGCCACTTGGCCTGCTGCTGGCTGCCAGTGGAGCCCAGCTCCAGCCGGTCAGGATCACTGGCGCTTCAGGCCGAGTGCCCACCGACCCGCCAAGGCCGCGAGCACGCATCGGTATCGTGTTCGAAGCACCTATTCATATTTCGCCCATTGGCGATCCCTATGCGCTCGCAACTGTCCAGCAGTTGAGCGAGCAGGTGCGCCAAGCCCGGGCGGATGCACGGGCAAGAAGATGAGAGCAGGCAAGGCATGAGCGACAACTGGATTTCCATCGACGGAGACGAGGATGCTCTTGATCTGCCTGACCCCGATGCAGCAGACGCCGCAGAGGTCGAAGTCGATGACGAGGCAGCCCTCGAGCGTGCACTCGCGGCAGCCAGGGCAGAGTTCGGCGAGTTCGACGAGGATCTGGCAGATCTCACCGACAAGACCAGCCAGGAGGGCTGGCCGGTGCTGGCGATCGTCGGGCGGCCCAATGTGGGCAAGTCGACCCTGGTCAATCGCCTCATCGGGCGCCGCGAGGCCGTGGTCGAGGACATTCCCGGAGTCACACGCGACCGTGTCACCTATGAGGCGGACTGGAATGGCAAGCGCTTCATCCTGATCGACACCGGTGGCTGGGATCGCAAGGTCAAGGGCATGGCAGCCCAGATCGCTGCCCAGGCAGAGCGCGCCATCAATGACGCCGACGCCGTCGCCTTCGTCGTCGATGCCACCGTCGGGGCAACCGACACCGACGAGGCCGTGGTCGAGGTGCTGCGAAGGTCAGGCAAGCCAGTGCTGCTGGTGGCCAATAAGGCCGATGACGCCATCATCGAGATGGAGGCCGCCTCGCTGTGGTCGCTCGGCCTGGGTGAGCCGCTGCCGGTCTCAGCCCAGCATGGTCGCGGGTCCGGAGACCTGCTCGATGCGATCGTCAAGATCCTGCCCGAGGAAGGCCAAGGGCGCATGCGTGGCGCAGGCCCGCGCCGCGTCGCACTGCTCGGCAAGCCGAACGTCGGCAAGTCCTCGCTGCTCAATGCGATCGCGGGCTCTGACCGCGTCGTGGTCGACGATGTCGCCGGCACGACGGTCGACCCGGTCGATGAGCTCGTGAAGCTCAAGGAGAAGTGGTGGTGGTTCGTCGACACCGCCGGCATCAGAAGAAGGGCAAAGGAAGCCAGCGGCCACGAGTACTACGCGACCCTGCGCACCCAGGCCGCCCTGGATCGCGCCGAGGTCGCGCTGGTGCTCATCGATGCCTCCCAGCCCATCAGCGAGCAGGATGTGCGCATCATCGCCATGGCCGAGGAGGCCGGACGAGCCATCGTCATCGCCTACAACAAGTGGGATCTCACGGACGAGGAGCGACGTCACTACCTGGAGCGCGAGATCGATCGTGATCTGGTGCAGGTGCCCTGGGCTCCGCATGTCAATGTCTCGGCCAAGACCGGGCGCCATATCGAGCGCCTGGAGACAGCCCTCGAGACTGCGCTGACTGGCTGGGAGACCAGAGTGCCCACCGGTCGGCTCAACCAGTTCCTCGGATCGATCGTGCAGTCCCATCCGCACCCGATCCGCGGCGGCAAGCAGCCGCGCATCCTGTTCGGTGCCCAGGTCTCGGTGAGTCCGCCGACCTTCGCCCTGTTCACCACGGGGTTCCTCGAGTCCGGATACCGACGGTTCATCGAGCGGCGCCTGCGCGAGGAGTACGGCTTCGACGGGACTCCCATCCGCATCCTCATGCGAGTGCGCGAGAAGCGCACCCGCAAGTAATCGAACGCGCGGAGAAGGACACCCACCGATCGACCAGATCGGCATGTCACTAAACTTCGTGGAGCACATTTCGACCAGCCAACTGCGGACGAACTGTGCGGCGGGCTGTAGCGCAGCTTGGTAGCGCACTTGACTGGGGGTCAAGGGGTCGTGGGTTCGAATCCCGCCAGCCCGACTCAAATCTCCCCACGAGATCACCTCGCAAGGGGTTTCGTGTTCCGTATTCATGCCGTATGCGCCATTTACTGCGCCACTTGGCCTGTGAGTCGCGCCGCTCCGTGGAATTGACGCCGCCACCTTCGACGTCCACTTCGCTCGCCTGCTCGCCACAGACTTCAGACCAGGAAATAAAGTTTCTTTATCGTCACGTACCGCGTGGATCTCGGCGACGGCACGATCGACCCAAACCTGGTCGATGCGGTTGCCCGCGCTGTTCAGAACCACCTCGGTGTCCAGGTCTATGTCCGGACCCCATTCGAGCCTTGAGACATCTGAATCTCTGGGATCGATCCTTTTGCGTGGGAGCTTGGTCATTCG
>JBAYUM010000209.1:0-3467 GCA_041675125.1 Candidatus Nanopelagicales bacterium | reverse complement strand
TGTCGGCAGCCTGCAGGATCGGATAGGTGAACAGCCCGACCGTCGAGCGATCAGTGCCGCCCTTCTGCGACTTGTCCTTGAACTGGGTCATCCGGCTCGCCTCGCCGAATCCGGTCTGGCACTCCAGGACCCAGGCCAATTGGCTGTGCTCAGGCACATGGCTCTGCACGAAGATCGTGCACAGCTCAGGATCGAGCCCGATTGCCAGCAACTGCGCGAACGACACCAGCGTGCGCTGGCGCAGCAGTGCGGGATCGTGGTCGACGGTGATGGCGTGCTGGTCGACCACCACGTAGTAGGCATCGTTGGCGCGCTGCATCTGCACCCACTGGCGCAGGGCTCCCAGGTAGTTGCCCAACTGGAACGAATCGGCAGTGGGTTGGATTCCGGACAGCACACGGGACGGGCGGACAGCAGGCATGCGGGTCATTCTGGCAAAGCCGTGTCAGGCTCCAGCACGAGGTCTTCGACCTCAACAGGTTCCACCCGAATCCGAGCGACTCGACGGCCGTCGAGTTCGGCGACCACGAACGAATGCCCCGCAGATGTGACGCAGTCACCCAGTTCGGGAAGCCGACCGAACTTTGAGATGAGGAAACCGGCCACCGTCTCGTAGGGCCCCTCGGGGATCTCGATGCCGCAGTCCTGCGCGAAGTCATCGACGTTCATCAGTCCGTCGACGGTGAGGATGCCGAGCGGACGCGAGGTTGCGCCACCGCTCTCGACGTCGTACTCGTCCTGGATGTCGCCGACCAGCTCCTCGACGAGATCCTCCATGGTCACGATTCCGGCAGTGCCGCCATACTCATCGACCACGATCGCCAGATGCTGTCTACGGCGACGCATCTCCGACAGGGTCGACAGCACGCCATTGGTCCCCGGAAACGCGGCCACCTCGCGGACGAGTTCACCGACGCGGATGGATCGCTCTGCCATATCGGGAGCGAGGATGTCACGGATGTGCACGAAGCCGATGATGTCGTCAGAGGAATCGCCCATCACCGGATAGCGCGAATGCGGCTGATCGGCGATCTGCTTGACTGCCTTGAAGACCGGTATGCTGGCATCGAGGAACTCGACCTCGGTTCGCGGCACCATCACCTCGCGCAGTTCGCGCTCGCCGGCCGCGAACACATCATCGATCAGTTCGCGCTCCTGCTCGGTGAGCTCCTCATGCGCAGCTACGAGATCACGCAATTCCTCACCGCTGATCTGCTCCTTGGCCTCATGCGGATCGATGCCGAACAGGCGCACCACTGCATCTGTTGCAACTGACAGCGCGTAGATGAACGGGCGAAAGACCTTGGCCAGGATGTCAATGGGAGCAGCAACGAACAGCGCCACGCCCTCCACGCGCTTCAATGCGATGCGCTTGGGGACCAGCTCGCCGAGCACTAGTGAGAAGAACACGATCACGATCGTGACCAGGATGAACGCGAGCGGATCGGCCAAGGACTGACTCATCCCGCGATCAACGAGCGCAGAGGTCACGATGGGCGCGATCTTGGAGGCACCGAAGCCGGCAGAGATGAAGCCGGCCAGTGTCAGGCCGACCTGGCCGGCAGCAAGGAACCTGTTGGGGTTCGAGGCAAGAATGGCCAATCGACGACCACGTCGGCCCTGCTCACCAAGGCGGGCGACCTGACTGTCACGAAGGGTTACGAGTGCGAGTTCTGCAGCGGCGAAGAAGCCTCCGATCAGGATGAAGCACAACACCACGACGATGTTGACCCAGAACTCGCTCATGCGCTCACTCTAGAGTGAATGCCCGCTGGTCTCACGCGCGCAGATCGCCCCGTTCGGACGAACAGCACAGGTCGTCGAACTCAGTCATTGCGTTCAACGGTGACCACCGAGCGCGAGGGTGCAGACCATTTCGACGTACCAAATTCGTTGCGCGCCTTGGCGGTAAAGGTATAGGGCTTGCCGTTGTCGAGCCCAGTGATGACGCAGACATTCGAATGAGTGGTGCATTGGTAGTCATCGGGGTCGGAGTTGATGATGTAGGTGTCAGGAGTGCTGCCAGCACCAGGGGCGAGAGTGATCTCAGCGATGCGATCTCCGACGACGATCGACACGATCGAAGGCAGCCCAGGCAGGTTCGGGGGATCTGTCGGCGAGATGGGCAGCGAGGGTTCGGACTTGGCCGAGGTGCCTGCTGCATTCGTAGCCGTGACCGTGAACGTATACGGGACACCATTGGTCAGATCGGTGACAGGGCACATGTTGTCATCCGTGATGCAGGTGCTGCCGCCTGGTGATGCCGTCACCGTGTAGGTGGTCGGCTTGCCGCCTCGACCCTTCACGAACCTGACATCGACTTCCTCGTCATCAGGCTTGACCGAGGTGATGACAGGGATGCCCGGCGGCCCGGCAATCGGCGTGACCTTCTTCGACGGATCAGAAGGGTCCGAGGTGCCGAAGCTGTTCGTGGCTCTGGCGGTGAAGGTGTAGTCCTTCCCATTGGCCAGACCGTCAACAGTGCAGGTGGACTTCTTGGCCTTGCATGTCTGACCATCAGGCAATGAGGTGACGGTGAAGTAGTCGGGCACCCCACCCTTGCCCGCAAGGACGGTGACATCCACCTCGCCATCACCCACGGACACCAACGAGATCGTCGGGATTCCGGGGGGGCCGCTCACTGGACCGGGCTCGACGATCGCGGAGCGCGTCGAGGGCAGTGACACTCCCGCACTGTTGATCGCCGTGACGACGAACGTGTACGAAGCGCCATTGGTCAGACCGTCAACGGTGCAGGAGGTCTTGGCCGTGGTGCACGTGAAGGACCCAGGGGTTGAAGTCACGGTGTAGCTGATGATCGGCGAGGTGCCGGTGAGCGCAGGCGCGTTCCAGGAGACCGTGACCGAATGATCATCGGGATCCCCAGTCACCCCTGTCGGGGCACCAGGTGCCCCAGGGACCGAGGTGGCCGAGGGTGAGCCGGAAGGGGAGGGCGTGACCATCGGAGTGCCAGATGGCGACGCCGTAGCTGTTGGAGACGCGGAGGCGTGTGGGCTTGCGGACGAGGTCGCTGTCGAAGTGGCTGACGCCGTGGCGGAACCTGTCGGGCTGGCTGTCGGCTGCGGGCTTCCGATGGAACTCATGGACACCGACGGGGTTGCCGACGGGGTCACTGCGGGAGTCACTGAGGGTGTCGCAACGGGCTCTGGCGTTGCAGTCTCGACCAGCGAGGCCGAACCCTCGCCGACCGGGTGCACGGCGCGCAGGGCGATGTCGTACTCGGTACCAGTCTTCAATCCGTCGATGACAACGGTGGAGTCAGTCGGGGTGACATCGGTCGGCGCCCAGGTGGAGCCACCATCGGTTGACACCTCGTAGGTGACGACGGGAATCGTGGTGTCGACGGGAGGAACGAAGTCAACGGCCAACTCGCCGGAGCCTGGGGTCGTGGTGGTGATCTCGGTGATCGTGGGTGCATCGTCGGGCGAGGCCTGTGAGATGCCGTT
>JBAYUM010000208.1:0-3478 GCA_041675125.1 Candidatus Nanopelagicales bacterium | reverse complement strand
GTCGACCTGCACACCTCGCAGATCCAGGGCTTCTTCGATGGTCCGGTCGATCACCTGTTCGCCCTGCCGCTGCTGGCCAAATACGTGGGCAGCCACATCGGCAGCGATCGCATCACCGTGGTGTCGCCGGATGCTGGTCGCGTGCGTGTCGCAGAGCGCTGGACCGATGTGCTCGGTGCCCCGCTGGCGATCATCCACAAGCGTCGAGACCCTGATGTGCCCAACCAGGTGAAGGTCTTCGAGGTGGTCGGCGATGTGCGCGACCGCGTGTGCGTCGTCGTCGACGACATGATCGACACCGGTGGCACCATCGTGAAGGCTGCTGAGACGCTGTTCGAGAACGGTGCCTCCGAGGTCATCGTGGCCGCAACCCACGCCATCCTCAGCGATCCGGCCCGTGAGCGACTGCAGAACTCGAATATCTCCGAGGTGGTCGTCACGAGCACACTGCCGATCGCCGAGGAGAAGCTGTTCCCGAAGCTGACCGTGCTCTCGATCGCCCCGATCCTGTCGCAGGCGATCACCGAGGTCTTCACCGATGGCTCGGTCACGAGCATGTTCGAGGAAAACCCGGATTCGGAGTCTCCCTCCTCTCACTGATACGCTCTTGCATCTCCTCGGCGAGGGTTCTCACGGACCGTGATCGACGAAGGTCAGCGCCCATGCGCTTAGCCGAGGCGAACTGACGATCGAACGAGGAGTTTCAGGTGTTACAGGTACCCATCACTGCCCAAGAACGTTCCGATTTCGGCAAGGGCGCAGCCCGTCGACTTCGTCGTGAAGGCTTGGTCCCCGCAGTGCTGTACGGCCAGGGTGCAGAGCTCGTCCATGTTGCTCTTCCGACCCATGATCTCGATCTCGCGCTGCGCAGGTCGCATGTGGTGCTCGAGGTCACCTTGAACGGCAGGACCATCGTCGCCAAGCCGCGTGATATCCAGCGCGAGCCGGTGAAGCGCTACATCGAGCATGTCGATCTCATCATCATCACTGCCGACGAGGCGCTGGAGCGCAACGATGAGGCCAAGGCCGATGACGATGCCGCAGCAGCTGTCGCTCTTGAAGAGTCCAAGATTCACTAAGGCCACTCCCCGATGACCTGGATGATCGTCGGGCTCGGCAATCCTGGTCCGGAGTACGCAACCACGCGGCACAATGTCGGCTTCATGGTGGTCGATGAACTGGCGTCGCGCATGCGCGGAACCCTGGGTCGCCACAAGCGGGCGATGGCCGCTGTCCTCGAGGGCAGGGTCGGACTCCCTGGAGCCGATGCCCGGGTCGTGCTGGTTGAGCCGTGGTCGTTCATGAATGCCTCGGGCGGACCGGTCAAGGCGCTGATGCAGTTCTTCGACGTCAGTGACACCCATCTCGTCGTCATCCATGACGAGCTCGATCTACCCCTTGAGACTGTGCGAGTGAAGCTCGGCGGCGGGGATAATGGGCACAACGGGCTGAAGAGCCTGCGCAAGTCGCTTGGATCAGGCGAGTTCGCGCGGGTGCGCTTTGGCATCGGACGACCGCCAGGCCGCCAGGATCCGGCCGAGTACGTGCTCAAGCCCTTCGCGGGAGCCGAGCGCGAGGTCGTGGCACGCGAGGTGCAGCGCAGCGCTGATGCAGTCGAGGCACTGGTGCTGCACGGTCTGGAAAGGGCTCAGAATGAATTCAATGGAGGTCAGGGATGACGAATCTCAGTGACGGAGAGCTCTCGCTTCTCATTGCCCAGCAGGCCGGCCAGTTATTGCTGAAACTGCGCGAGTCCTACGGCGAGCTCGATCCATTCGACAAGCTCCAGGCCACTGCCCTGCGCAAGCAGGGGGATCAACTCTCGCATGAGCTGCTCGCGCAGGCCCTTGCGGAGCATCGACCCGGTGATGCAGTCCTGAGCGAGGAAGGCGCAGACAACGCCGATCGGCTCGATGCCGAACGACTCTGGATAGTCGATCCCCTCGATGGCACCTGGGAGTACGGACAGGGCCGATGGGATTTCGCCGTGCATGTGGCGCTGTGGGAGCCGAAGGAGCGGCGCCTCTCGGCCTGCACGGTCGACCTCCCGGCCCAGGGGATCGCAAGGTCCATGCTCGACGAGGTCAGCAGCGAGCCACCATTTCCCACCGATCGGCCCGTGCGCGTTGTCGCCTCGAGAACCAGGCCGCCGCAGGGCCTTGGCACTACGCTGCAGAGCCTCGGGACGCGCCTTGCTGAGGCCGGCATCAACAGTCACGGTGTCGAACTGCTCGACGTCGGGTCGGTGGGCGCGAAGGTCAATGAGCTGGTGTCCGGCCGCGCCGAGATCTATGTGCATGACAGTGGCTTCTATGAGTGGGATGTCGCTGCCCCCTACGGCGTCGCGCGTCACTACGGCTTTGTGCCAGGGCACGTGAATGGCGACGAGATCTCGTTCAATCACATGCCGCCGTGGGTCCCGAACCTGTTGGTCGCCCATCCACTCATCGTCGACATGACGCGGGATGCGCTGGCGGAGGCTTCACGCGAGTGAATCTCAGCGGCCTTCTCAAGGTTGTGTCGCAGGCTGCATCCTTTCGAGCAGCACGCGAGCAGGCCTTCAGCGGTGGGGTGATCACCTCTCCGCAGTCTGTTCAGCCGCTGATCACGGCATTGCTGGCGGCTCCCGCACCCACCGGCTCGGCACGCCGACTGCTCGTGGTCACGGCTACTGGGCAGGAGGCCGAGGACCTGGCCGCAGAGGTGAAGAACCTGTGCCCTGAGCTCAGCCTGGCCGTACTGCCGTCCTGGGAGACCCTCCCGCACGAGCGGCTCTCGCCCTCGTCGGACACCATCGGCCAACGCGTTGCCGTGCTGCGTCGGCTCGCACATCCTGATCCGCAGGATCCGCTGCTGCAGCCGATTGACGTGCTGGTCGCTTCAGTGCGCGCGGTGGTGCAGCCGATTGCGGGTGGGCTGGGTGAGATCGAGCCGGTGCGGCTGCGTGAGGGTGATCAGAGTGACCTGTCGGCACTCGTCGAACGACTCGTGCATCTGGGCTACGAGCGCATGGACCTGGTCGAACGTCGGGGTCAGATCGCCGTGCGCGGCGGCATTCTCGATGTGTTCCCACCCAACGCCGAGCACCCATTGCGCCTGGAGTTCTGGGGGGACTCGGTTGAGGAGGTCCGCTCATTCACTGTCACTGATCAACGCTCACTTGAGATCGCACCCGATGGACTCTTCGCACCACCTGTGCGCGAACTGCTGCTGACCGATGAGGTGCGCGCACGCGCGGCCAGACTCGCGCAGACCAGTCCGACTCTGGCTGACATCTGCTCCCAGATAGCCGAGGGCATTGCAGTCGAAGGCATGGAGGCCCTCATCCCGGTGCTCGTCGATTCCGTGGAGCCCCTGGTCTCATTTCTGCCTGACTCGACTTCCGTGGTGCTGCTCGACCCCGAGCGAGTGCGCACCCGTGCACATGACCTCGTCCGTACGGCTGATGAGTTCCTGGCGGCTTCGTGGCACAACGCAT
>JBAYUM010000207.1:0-3495 GCA_041675125.1 Candidatus Nanopelagicales bacterium | reverse complement strand
CCTGGATCCTCATCGTTGCCACGGCTCGCGTCGTGCGCAATGAGATGACCTTCACCACGACGCAGATCCTGCTGTCCGGCGGTGCCGTGATCGTGGTGCTCCTGGTCGTGTCCTGGCTGCTGCAGGCTCGTGCGGATCGCAGGACCGAGGCCAGGGAGCTTGCAGATGCCGCAGCCCTGGCCCGTCCCTTCGACGCCATGGCCGGTGGCTACCCCGTCCCTCCCATGCCGGGACAGCAGGCAGCAATGCCCACCCGACGTGCGAACTCGTCCATCACTAAGCAGGAGGCCATCGATGGCTGAGCTGCCCCAAGCAGTCCGGGGATTCTGGGTCACCTTCGCGACCATGTTCAAGAAGGTGGTCACCGAGCAGTACCCCGAGGACTCGCACAAGTACCCGACGCAGCCACGTTTCCATGGCCGCCACCAGCTCAACCGCTGGGCCGATGGGCTTGAGAAGTGCGTGGGCTGCGAACTCTGTGCGTGGGCCTGCCCTGCTGACGCCATCCTGGTCGAGGGTGCCTCGAATACCGACGAGGAGCGATTCTCACCGGGTGAGCGCTATGGCCGCGTGTACCAGATCAACTACGCGCGCTGCATCTTCTGCGGCCTGTGCATCGAGGCGTGCCCGACGCGAGCGCTGACGATGACAAACGAGTTCGAGCTCGCCGAGAACAACCGCACCTCGCTCATCTATGAGAAGCAGGATCTGCTCTCGCCGCTGCTGGCCGGCATGCAGTTGCCGCCGCATGACATGGTGCCTGGCACCACCGAGCAGGACTACTACGCGAACAAGGTCAAGGGCGCTGCAGTGGTTGACGGGGAGGTGAGCTCATGACCGGAATGGAAGTGGACACCGGCGAAGCTGTGGTGTTCTGGGCGTGCGCGATCCTGTCGGTGCTCGGCGCTATTGGCCTGATCACGTCACGCAAGGCCGTGCACAGTGCGCTGTGGATGGCACTGACGATGATCAACCTCGCGGTTCTCTACGTCACGAACAACGCGCCGTTCCTTGGCATGGTTCAGGTCATTGTGTACACGGGCGCAGTGATGATGCTGTTCCTGTTCGTGCTCATGGTCGTGGGCGTCGACGCCTCCGACTCGCTCATCGAGACCATCAAGGGTCAGCGCTGGACCGCCATCTTCCTGGGCCTGCTGCTCACCGTGCTGATGGTCTGGGGCCTGGGCAGTGCGCTTGCGGGCATTCCCTCCGTCGGTCTTGATGCGGCCAACCGCGAGGACGGTGGCAATGTGCAGGGCATCGCGCACCTCATCTTCACTGACTATCTCATCGTGTTCGAGGTGACCTCGGCGCTGCTGATCACTGCAGCCATGGGTGCCATGGTCCTGGCGCATCGTGAGCATTGGCAGCCCAAGCCCACCCAGGCAGAGCTGTCCCAGGCTCGCTTCCTGGGCGATGAGCATCCCGGTAACCGTCCGAGCCCGGGAACCTTCGCCCGGCACAATGCCGTCGATACGCCGGCGCTGCTGCCCGATGGCACCCCAGCCGATATCAGCATCCCCGGACCGCTGCTCGCCCGCGGCGGTGTGCAGCCTGTTGATATCGAGGATGTTCACGCTATCGAGGAGGCTGATTCGCTGTGAATCCGTCCAATTACGTGATCCTGTCGGCGCTGCTCTTTGGGATCGGAGCCGTTGGCGTCCTGGTGCGGCGTAACGCCATCGTGGTCTTCATGAGCGTGGAACTCATGTTGAACGCGTCCAACCTGGCGTTCGTCGCCTTTGCCCGCATGCATGGAAATCTGGACGGCCAGGTCGTGGCGTTCTTCGTGATGGTCGTGGCTGCCGCAGAAGTCGTGGTGGGCCTGGCGATCATCGTGCAGATCTTCCGAACGCGCCGATCAGCGTCCATCGACGAACCCAACCTGCTCAAGTACTAGGACAAGGACACTCTCGTGCAAGAGCTAATGCCGGCCACCGGCGTGTTCTCCCTGCTGTGGCTGCTGATTGCGCTCCCACTCGCTGGCGCTGCGATTCTGCTGCTTGGTGGGCGCCGGACGAATAAGTGGGGCCCGTACCTCGGCGTCCTCACCGTCGTCGCTGATGCGTTCATCGCTATCTGGATGCTGGTCGCGATGATGGGCAACGGCGCCGAAGAGCGCACATTCGACCAGAACCTGTTCAGCTGGATGTTCGCTGGCACCTTCAAGGCCGACATGGCCTTCCAGATCGACCAGCTCTCGATCGTCTTCGTGCTGCTCATCACCATCGTCGGTGCGCTGATCCACGTCTACTCGCTCGGGTACATGAGCCACGACCCGGATCGTCGCAAGTTCTTCGGCTACCTCAATCTCTTCGTCGCGGCGATGCTCCTGCTCGTCCTCGCGAACAACTACCTGCTGCTCTACGTCGGCTGGGAAGGCGTGGGCCTGGCGAGCTACCTGCTCATCGGCTTCTGGCAGATCAAGCCTGCCGCTGCCGCTGCTGCCAAGAAGGCATTCATCATCAACCGCGTTGGTGACGTCGGCCTGAGCCTGGCCATCATGCTCATGTTCGTCACCTTCGGCTCGGTGTCATTCGACCAGGTGTTCGGCAGCGCAGGCCAGGCCAATGAGGGCACCTTGACTGCGATCGGGCTGCTCCTGCTGCTTGCGGCCTGTGGCAAGTCAGCGCAGTTCCCGCTGCAGGCCTGGCTGCTCGATGCCATGGAGGGTCCGACCCCGGTCTCGGCGCTCATCCACGCGGCGACCATGGTCACTGCAGGCGTCTACCTGATCGCTCGCAGCAATGCCATCTTCGATGCGGCCGCCTGGGCAGCCACTGCGGTGGTGGTCATCGGCGTGATCACCATGCTCATGGGTGCAGTGATCGGTTCGGCGAAGGACGACATCAAGAAGTCCCTGGCCGGATCGACGATGAGCCAGATCGGCTACATGGTGCTCGCCGCAGGTCTGGGTCCGATCGGCTATGTCTTCGCGATCTTCCACCTGCTCACGCATGGTGTCTTCAAGGCCGGTCTGTTCCTCGGTGCCGGCTCGGTCATGCACGGCATGAACGACAACGTGAACATGCGTCGCTACGGCGCCCTTCGCAAGCTGATGATCATCACGTACGGCACCTTCATCATCTGCACGCTGTCCATCATGGGCATCCCGCCCTTCTCCGGCTTCTGGTCCAAGGACGCGATCATCCATGCGGCCTTCGAGAGCAATGCGCTGGTCGGAACCCTGACCATCGTCGCGGCTGGCATCACGGGCTTCTACATGACGCGAATGGCCGCCATGACCTTCTACGGCAAGGCCCGCTGGGAAGACGATGCGCATCCGCATGAATCACCGAAGGTCATGACGATCCCGCTGATCATCCTTGCCATCGGCGCCACCTTCCTGGGCGTCGCCCTGGTCACCTGGGGCAATATCGAGACCTGGCTCGAGCCGGTCGTCGGCTACAAGGAAGAGCCCATCGGCATCCCTGAATGGCTCCTGATGGTCATCACGCTCGTGGTCGTGGTCGTCGGTGCAGCCATCGGCTGGAT
>JBAYUM010000206.1:0-3496 GCA_041675125.1 Candidatus Nanopelagicales bacterium | reverse complement strand
TGTGGCTGAGCAGTCACTCAGGCAGGTCGAGGGCGGATGGACATGGAAGTACGACCCGAATTTCTTCAGCCAGACTCGAGGCCGTTCATTGAGTGAGATGCTGGCGAGTCTGCAGTGCCCAAGCATGTGCTTGCGCGCCGAGTTCGGCTTGGTGACGCAGGAGATGGTCGATGGCCTGCAGGAGATCGTCGGCAACAGGATTCCGGTCGTCGAACTGCCGCAGTCCGGGCATCATCCAATGCTTGACCAACCACTGGCACTGGTCGCCGCGATCTCCACGGCATTGGGACTGTGGATGGGACCGAGAGGATGAACGCATGACGGTGTTCAAGCGAGGTCTGCACCTGGGCTCATATGGCTCGGTTGACGACGGCACTGCAGTGTTCGAGCGCGCCTGTACGACGGCGATCCTCGCCGAAGAAGCCGGTTTCGATGCGATCTCGGTGCCAGATCACGTGCATCAGAACGGCACCGGTGGCGGACCTGCCTCACCGATGTTCGAGGCGTACACGATGCTCGGTGCGCTTGCGGTGCGCACGAGCGCGGTGAAGCTGTTCGCGCTCGTCAGCCCGGTCACCCTGCGCAACCCGGCGTTCCTCGCGAAGGCAGTGACGACCCTGGACGTGATCTCCTGCGGGCGGGCGATACTTGGCGTCGGTGCCGCGTGGGATGCCGATGAGCATGCTGCCTATGGCATCGACTTTCCCGGGGTGGGGGAGCGCATGGACCGCCTCGATGAGGCGCTGACCATCTGCACGGCCTTGATGCAGGAGGAGCAGGCAACCTTCATCGGCGAGTACTACTCGGTCGCTGAGGCCTACAACAGCCCCCGGCCGATTCGCGGTTCGATCCCGATCCTGGTCGGCGGGGGAGGCGAGAAGCGGACGCTTGACCTCGTGGCCAGGTATGCCGACGCATGCAATGTGTTCGGCGATGCGCAGACCGTGCGTCACAAGTTCGCCGTGTTGCAGGAGCATTGCGAGCGGGTGGGCCGTGACTACTCGGAGATCACTCGCACTGCGTTCGTCGCGCCCGCCAAGGACCTTGCCAAGTTCGAGTCCCAGCTTGTGGAACTCGCCGAAGCTGGAGCGCAGGGTGTGGTCGTACTGGGCATGCTGGAAGCCGATGCGATACAGATGGTCGGCTCCGCGCTGACACGCGTCTTTCCCTGACTCGCACCCTGAATCGCCGGGGCGTCGACGTTCCCCTGGCGCCATGCCCAGTTCACACGTCAGGTCTCAAATTTCGGTACGTCGTACAAACCGATATCAGCCCAGCCGGTGACTTGGTCTGGGTCGGAACTGACGGTACATGCGCGGCAGTTGTTCATCGGGTCAGTGGGATCAGGTCGCCACAGGTTGCCTCACTGTCGGGGACGAATTGCCCGCTCTGGACTTGCAAGAACCACTGGCACTTGGAGGGGTCACCGTTTGGCGTCAGACCAGGCGCGAACGAAACCGGAGCAATGCTGAGGCCGTCACCGTCGTAGTCGGTCACCTTGCGAAGGTTCGTGACGAAGTCGTCGCGGTACTCGCATGGCCCGGCTTCCTGCAGTCCCCGGATGAAGAGGTCAGCGGCGATGTAGCCGACCGAAGCGAAGGAGGTCTCGGTGCTGAGGCCCGCGTCGTTCATTGCCTTGACGTAGGCCTTTACGGCTGGATCATCAAGAGTCAGAGGCTTCGTTCCAGAAGTGGCCGCGAGTACTCCCTCCAGCACGTTTCCTGTCTTTGCCAGGATGTCCGGCGGCACAATGAGCGACATCATCTTGGCCTTCAATTGCACGCCCTGCTGATTGAGTGCTTGCAGCAGGGAGATCGCCGAATCGACCAGTGAGATCGAGTCGACGCTGTCGGCCCCCGATCGCTTGATCTTCAATGCCATGGATGTCGCATCGAAGGAACCGATAGGCATGTCCAGGATCGTGGTGGCAACGCTCATGCCGACTTGGGGGACAGCGACTTCCATGCCCTTCGCCGAGGCGGTCGCGCCTGGCGAGTTGTGACCAATGATCGCCACACTCGTGGCACCAGCCTGTTGCATTCGCAGTGGAGTACTGGTCGCTGCGAAGCCCGAGTTGTACGCACCGAAGACACCAAAGACGTTCTGGTCGGTCGAATAGGCGGGTTGAATGGCCAAACCGGTAACGGGGATGTTGTCCTTCTTCAGCATCGTGAACATCGTGTCTGCCTGCGATGCGTGCAGGATTCCGTAGACTTTGTCCTGCTCGATGGCCTTCGATGCGACAGTCGACTGCGTGCTCCCGTCGCTCTTGTCGTCGTAGACGGTCGAAACGATTGTTCGTCCATTGACGCCACCGTTGGCGTTCTGCTGCTCGAACCGCAACTGGGCTGCCTTGTCGAATTCGGCAAAAGTGCCTGCTGCGCCACCAGTTCGTGGAAAGACGATGCCGACCTTCACTTGCGTGTCAGTCACACCGGGCACGGCAGAACAACTCGTGTCCCCAGGAGTGCCAGTACCGGAATCTGCGGAAGGAGTTCCGCTGCTGCATGCTGCAAGCACCAACGCGGCGCTCAGACCAGCGATTACGCTCACGGGGACCACGCGGCTCTTGCTTCTTGAGTGCTTCATGGGGTGCACCTTCCGCTAGCCGATCTCGATGCGACAACGGACCGATAGCGTTCACAAGTCAGGGATGAACGACCCCTGGCATCACAGTCCGAAGTCGGACATTGCCTGTGAATCGAGTGTGACCTCGAATCGAGGATGAGTCAAGCAATGTTGTGAATCGTGACGAAATATGGAAAGTGTCCTCCACCCTCAATGGCGGGCATCTCGCGGACATTCTCCATTCCGTGGACGTCATTTGACCTGCACCACTACCGTCAGCGCCAGTCCGATAGTCCGGTACCCGAACCCCTCAGAAGGTGTACCTATGTCATCGATCGACGTTGCGTCATATCAGGCCACTGATTCCTTCTTCGGACCTCCCGTGCTCGACGTGGTCGAGGAGCGGGAGCAGCCGACCCCACATCTATACGTGCATGGCGGCTTCGAGACGACGAGCACGCGATTCTCGCTGTGCTTCCCACCCACCGATTCCTACCGCGGTCGCCTCTACCAGCCACTCGAGGGGGCCAACGCCGGTCACGAGAGTGTCAACACTGGGCCGCTAGGGCAGGTCACCGGCGGCCTGGAGATGATCTTCCGGCTCGGTGGGTTTGCCGTTGAATCCAATATGGGCCACATCGGCGACGTGATGGACCCGAAGGCCGGACCTGACCCGACCATCTACGGCTGGCGCGCTGCTGCCGAGTCGGCACGGTTGGCCAAGTTCATCGCGACGCAGCTCTACGGCTCTGCGCCCGCATACTCCTATGTCTATGGAGGCAGTGGCGGAGCGAGACGCTCGCCGTTGTGCCTTGCCTATGCGCCGGATGTCTGGGACGCCGCGCTGCCGTACATGGGCGATGCCCAGGACGGCGACTACGGCGACTTCGCACTGCTGCGCGGCGCGACCCCGAACTTCTCGTGCATG
>JBAYUM010000205.1:0-3502 GCA_041675125.1 Candidatus Nanopelagicales bacterium | reverse complement strand
CTGGCGATCGTCAACGAGACACTGCTCGAGGGCATGAAGATCGTCGGCCAGCTGTTCGGCTCGGGCGAGATGCAGCTGCCCTTCGTGCTGCAGAGCGCGGAGGTCATGAAGACCGCGGTTGCCTTTCTCGAGCCGCATATGGAACGGGCGGACGAGGATGGCAAGGGCACGATGGTTCTGGCCACGGTCAAGGGCGATGTGCATGACATCGGCAAGAACCTCGTCGACATCATCCTTACGAACAACGGCTACACCGTGGTCAATATCGGCATCAAGCAGCCGATCAATGCGATCATCGATGCGGCGGCCGAGCACAAGGCCGACGCCATCGGCATGAGCGGCCTGCTCGTCAAGAGCACCGTGATCATGCGCGAGAACCTCGAGGAGCTCAATGCCCGCGGCCTCGGTGAGCTCTATCCCGTGCTGCTCGGCGGCGCCGCCCTGACCCGCGCCTTCGTCGAGCAGGACCTGCAGGACATCTACACCGGCAATGTTCGCTATGCCCGCGATGCCTTCGAGGGCCTGCGCTTGATGGATGCCGTCATGGCCATCAAGCGCGGTGTGCCTGGTGCCGCACTGCCTGAGGCGCGCAAGCGTCGCGTCACCTCGCATGCCAAGGTGTCCGTCACAGCGCTCGAGGACATGCCAGCTCGCTCGGATGTCGCCACCGATGTGCCGGTACCCAAGGCCCCCTTCCTCGGTGACCGCATCGTGCGAGGCATCCCGCTTGCCGAGTACGTCCCCTACCTCGACGAGCGAGCCTTGTTCCTTGGGCAGTGGGGTCTCAAGCCCACCCGTGGCGATGGACCCTCGTACCAGGAGCTCGTCGAGACCGAGGGGCGTCCGCGCCTGCGCATGTGGCTGGATCGGATCCAGACCGAGGGTGCAATCGAGCCCGCGGTGGCCTACGGCTACTTCCCGTGCGTGAGCGAGGGTGATGAGCTGGTGATCCTTCACGCCGATGGTCCGGATGAGGGCAAGGAGCGCACCCGCCTGTCATTCCCGCGGCAGCGTCGAGATCGCCACCTGTGCATCAGCGACTTCTTCAAGGCCAAGGACTCAGGCGAGATCGATGTCGTGGCCTTCCATATCGTCACGATGGGCGAGGCCGCCTCGATCGCGACCGCGAAGCTGTTCGCCGCTGACAACTACCGTGACTACCTCGAACTGCATGGCCTGTCGGTGCAGTTGACCGAGGCCCTGGCCGAGTACTGGCACGCGCGCACGCGCGAGGAGCTGGGTCTCGGTCTTGAGGACAATCCCGATATGGAGACCCTCATCGCCAAGCAGGGCTACCGCGGCTCGCGCTACTCGTTCGGCTATCCCGCCTGCCCTGACCTGGATCAGCAGGTGCAGCTCGTCGAACTCCTGAAGCCCGAGCGCATCGGAGTCGAGCTCTCCGAGGAGTTCCAGCTGCATCCGGAGCAGTCGACGAGCGCCATCATCGTGCATCACCCCGAGGCGAAGTACTTCAACGCCACGTGATGCCTCGCGCAGTGCTGTTCGACATGGATGGCACGCTCATCGACTCCGAGCACCTCTGGCTTGAGGGCGAGCGTCTCGTGATGCAGGAACTGGGCGGGGCCTGGAGCCACGAGGATCAGGCCCACTGCCTGGGCGGACCCATCGAGCGAGCGGTTGACTACATGCTCGCCAAGGCCGGCAGCGAACTACCGCATGCCGATGCACTCGAGCGCCTGCTCGTGGTGATGGAGGAGCTCTATCGAGAACGGCCGTTGCTCTGGCGTCCAGGTGCACGAACGCTGATCAATGAGGCTCGCGATCTTGGGATACCGACGGCCCTCGTGACCGCGTCATGGCGTCGCCTCATCAGCATCGTCGAGTGGTCGATCGAGCGGGACCTGGGACGCAAGGCCTTCGACGTCACCATCGGCGGTGATGAGGTCGAGAACACCAAGCCGCATCCGGAGCCGTATCGGGCCGCGGCTCGGGCTCTGAACGTCGCACCCCACGAATGCCTGGCCCTCGAGGATTCACCCACCGGGGCTGCATCGGCGCAGGCCGCCGGCTGTCGGGTTGTCGCAATCCCGCATATCTCGCCAGTGTCCGCCGCGGCCAACCTGGTGGTGCTCTCCACTCTCGAGGGATGCACGGTGCAGCACTTGTGGCAGTCAGTCGAGGTCTAGGCCTCCTGGATGCGTGCACTCTCGAAGGCAAGCGACTCCCAGGTGTCGGAGTGCGGAAGCTCGGGGGGAGTGCCGCCGTACTGCGGGCACAGGTGCTGATAGGAGCACCAACCGCACAGCCGCGAGGGAGTCGGCTCGAAGCCCTCGGCAACGGCCGCCTGGATTCGACCGCGGATCGAGAGGATCTTCTGCTCGGTCCTGACGAGATCTGCCTCGTCGGGCTCATAGCGCAGCGCCTCGTTGCTGCCCAGATAGAGCAGCTGCAGCATGGCGGGCAGGTCTCCGGTCATGCGCCACCAGGCCAGGGCGTAGAAGCGCATCTGGAACATGGCCTTGGACTCGAATCCGGCTCGTGGAGCCTTGCCGGTCTTGTAGTCGACGATGCGGATCTGGCCTGCAGGGGCCACGTCAACGCGGTCGATGAAGCCTCGAATGCTGAAATCTTCGGCGATCTGCACTGATACCGCGACCTCGCGGGCATGGGGCTGCAGCCGGGTGGGATCCTCGAGAGCGAAGTACGTGTCGAGCAATGGGGCGATCCTGTTCACCATCGCGTCAGTGAGGTCACTCGCCTTGGAGACATCGTCAGGCAGCTTGGCATCGACCAGGAGGGCGCGGGCGCCATCGGCATCGGCATCGGCCAGCTCTCTCCACGCGGTACCCAGCAGTTGCCGGGTTGCCGGAAGCGAGCGTTGTGCAGCAGGAAGATCGAAGAGCCGCTCGAGGACGGTATGCACGAGATTGCCGCGAAGCGCTGCAGGTGCCGGAGCCTCGGGAATGCGATCGATGCTGCGCAGCCGGAACATGAGCGGGCAGGTCTGGAAATCATTGGCCCGCGACGGTGACAGCGCGCGTGGAAAGGCATCAGTCACGCCGACAACCCTATGGCGCCCTCCCACTACGCTTGCTCAAATGTCGAGTGTCGAGCGTCGCAAGGGTCCATTTCGTGAAGGGGATCTGGTGCAGCTCACCGATCCGAAGGGCAAGCTGCACACCCTCACCCTCGTTCCCGGCAAGGTCTTCCATACCCATCGCGGAGGGCTCGCCCACGACGACCTGATCGGCCTTGAATCCGGCTCGGTGATCAATGCCACCGGCGGCTCGGTCTATCTGGCCCTTCGCCCCCTGCTGGACGACTTCGTGCTGTCGATGCCGCGTGGTGCTGCAGTGGTCTACCCCAAGGATGCCGCGCGGATCGTCGGATTGATGAACCTGCATCCCGGCGATCGTATTGCCGAGGCTGGGGTTGGCTCGGGCGCGCTCACCTGCTCCCTGCTGAAGGCAGTGGGCCCAGATGGGCAGGTGTTCAGCTTCGAGCGGCGCGAGGAGTTCGCCAAGGTCGCCGAGGGCAATGT
>JBAYUM010000204.1:0-3512 GCA_041675125.1 Candidatus Nanopelagicales bacterium | reverse complement strand
TGCTGCAGGACTCAGCCGGCCGGCTCTGGGGGATCGATCACGGGCTCACCTTCAACGAGGAGCCCAAGCTGCGCACGGTCCTGTGGGGCTGGGCCGGGGAGCCAGTGCCCGAACCACTGCTGCATGACCTGCGAACCCTGAACGACAGGTGGGATGAGGTCGAGGCGATGCTGGACCGCCACCTGTACTCATTCGAGCTGGAGGCCCTGGCCGAACGACTGCGCGAACTGCTCCTGTCCCAGGTCTTCCCGCATCCACGCTCGCAGTGGCCTTCCATTCCCTGGCCCCTCTACTGAACCCGAGGCCAAATGACTGGCTAAGGTGGCGACGTGGAGTCATGGGAAGCGCCGTCAGTACCGTCACTTCCAGGACAAGGGCCAGCACTCCAGCTCTTTGACACATCTGTTCAGCAGGTACGGCCGACCGCGCCGGGGCCCGTTGCCCGCATGTACGTCTGCGGCATCACGCCATATGACGCGACCCATATGGGTCACGCGGCAACCTATGTCGCCTTCGACCTCGTCTACCGTGCCTGGCTCGATGCCGGTCATGAGGTGCACTACGTGCAGAACGTCACTGACATCGACGACCCGCTGCTGGAGCGCGCCGTCGAGCGGGGCGAGGACTGGCAGGTCGTCGCCCATCGTGAGACTGCGCTGTTCCGCGAGGACATGACGGCGCTGGGCGTGATTCCCCCGCGCGAGTACATCGGTGCGGTCGAGGCGATCCCGTCGGTCGCGGAGTACGTGACGCAGTTGCAGGCCAAGGGCTCCATCTACGCCGTTGACAATGACCTCTACTTCTCCGTGCATGCCGACCCCAAGTTCGGCACCGTTGCCAACTTCGACGAGGCGACGATGCTCGAGATCTTCTCCGAGCGTGGGGGAGACCCCGACCGTGCAGGCAAGCGCCATCCGCTGGACTGCCTGGTCTGGCAGGACGCGCGACCGGATGAGCCTGCATGGAACACCTCGCTGGGCCATGGCCGTCCCGGCTGGCATATCGAATGCGTCGCCATCGCACTTGACCATCTCGGTGCGACCATCGATGTGCAGGGCGGTGGAAGCGATCTGGCCTTCCCCCATCACGAGATGGGCGCGTCCGAAGCCCAGGTGCTCACCGGGCAGACCTATGCCCAGCACTATGTGCACGCGGGCATGGTCGGCTGGCAGGGACACAAGATGAGCAAGTCGCGGGGCAATCTGGTGTTCGTCTCGCAGCTGCGGCATTCGGGCATTGACCCCATGGCCATCCGACTGGCCCTGCTCGCGCATCACTACCGCACCGACTGGACCTGGACACCCCATGGCCTGGAAGGGGCCAAGGATCGCCTGAGCCTGTGGCGTCAGGGCGCTGCTGCCACCAAGGCCCCTGATTTCGCACCGTTCCTGGAGCGCATGCGGACGCACCTGGGCAATGACCTGCGCACGCCAGAGATGCTCGACGTCGTCGACACCTGGGCGGCTGAGGCCACGAATGAATCAGGTGACAGCACTACGGCACCTGCGCTCATGCGCGATGCAGTTGCGGCCCTGTTAGGCGTGACGCTCTAGCTGAGGTCGCTTCTTCTCGGCATCACTTCTTCTCATCGTGACCGCCGAACTCCTTGCGCATCGCGCTCAGGATCCGGTCGGCGAACAGCGACGACCCCTGTGAGAAGAAGCGCTCGTGCAGGGCAGCAGTCAGCACTGGAGTCGGCACGCCCTCCTCGATCGAGGCGATGGCGGTCCAGCGGCCTTCACCGCTGTCGGACACCCGGCCGCTGAACTCTTCGAGTTCAGGCGACTTCGACAGGGCCAGGGCAGTCAGGTCGAGCAGCCAGGAGCCCACGACGCTGCCACGACGCCATACCTCTGCAATGGCGGGGATGTCCAGGTCATATTGGTAGTACTCGGGATTGGACATGGGCGCGGTCTCGGCATCAGCATCACGCAGCGCGGTTCCGGCATTGGCGTGCTTGAGGATGTTCAAGCCCTCGGCATAGGCAGCCATCAGCCCGTATTCGATCCCGTTGTGCACCATCTTCACGAAGTGCCCAGCGCCACTTGGGCCGCAGTGCAGCCAGCCGCGCTCATCGGAGGTCGGATCACCGGTGCGACCCTCGGTGCGCTCGGCGGCGGCAACACCTGGGGCGATGGTGTCCCACAGACCTGACAGGCGCTGCACGGATCGATCAGCGCCACCGATCATCAGGCAATATCCGCGATCAAGTCCCCAGACCCCGCCAGATGTGCCGACATCGATGAAGTCGATGCCCTTCTCGCTGCATCGCTGCGCATGGTGGATGTCATCGCGGTAGTACGAATTGCCACCGTCGATGAGCGCATCGCCTGGCTCGAGCAATCCGATGAGCTCGGTCACCACTGATTCGGTGATGTGACCGGCCGGGACCATGACCCAGACCGCACGGGGAGCGGGCAGTTGTGCAACAAGATCGGCCATGCTCGATGCACCTGCAGCGCCATCGGCGCTCAGGGCCGCAACACTTGCGGGGTTCTGGTCGAAGACGATGCAGGAGTGCCCATCGCGCATCGCACGCCGCACCAGGTTGGCGCCCATGCGACCAAGCCCGACCATGCCGAGAGTCACGGGTTGTGCGGTTGTCATGCTGCCCCCAACGCCACTGGACACCAGCCTGTCCCGATGTCGCAATTCGTCGAGGCTAGTGGAAGGCTCCAGGCATGACCAAAATCCCCGCAGTCGATCCGACGGCATGTGCAGCATGGGCGGCATTGCAGGAATTGGCAGCCACAGATGGAGCAGGAACCATTCGCGAGCTCCTTGCCGACGATCAGGATCGTCCCGCAACGATGAGTCGCGAAGCCGCTGGGATCTCTGCGGATTTCTCTCGGCAGCGAATCAGCAGCCGGGGGGTGGCGGCTCTGCTGGAACTCGCAGCACAGACGCAGGTGCTCGAATTGCGTGACGCGATGTTCGCGGGCGTGCACATCAACACCACCGAGGATCGTGCGGTGCTGCATACGGCGCTGCGGCTGCCCAAGGGCACATCACTGGTGGTCGATGGCACCGACGTGGTGGTGGAAGTGCATGAAGTGCTCGACCGCATGTCGTCGTTCAGCAATGAGGTACGCAGTGGAGAGTGGCTTGGGGCCACCGGCCAGCGCATCACCGATGTGGTGAACATCGGCATCGGTGGGTCTGATCTTGGCCCAGCGATGGCCTACCTCGCCATGCAGCACTACCGCGATCCGAGCATCGCCTGTCATTTCGTCTCGAATGTCGATCCGTGCGACATGGGCGAGGTCCTTGCGGCCGTGCAGCCGGCAACCACGCTGTTCATTGTCGCCTCGAAGACCTTCACAACCCTTGAGACCATGACGAATGCTGCTGCGGCCCGCACGTGGCTGGTCGATGCACTGGGTGAAGCAGCGGTGGCCAAGCACTTCGTCGCAGTGTCCACCAATGCCGATGAGGTGGCCAGATTCGGGATCGACACCACTCACATGTACGGCTTCTGGGACTGGGTCGGCGGGCGCTACTCGATGGACAGC
>JBAYUM010000203.1:0-3612 GCA_041675125.1 Candidatus Nanopelagicales bacterium | reverse complement strand
GCAGGCTTGACCACGATCGTGCAACCGGTCGCAATCGCAGGGGCGAGCTTCGCGACGATCTGATGCAGTGGGAAGTTCCACGGAGTGATGGCTGCCACGACCCCGATCGGCTCGCGCTCGACGACGAAGTTGTCCGTTGCCTCGGTCAGTTCGAAGGCATCCATGGCGTCGGCAGTGCTGCGCAGCACCTGAAGTGCCAGGCCCACCTGTACGGCTTTCGAGATGCCGATCGTCGTGCCCACCTCATTGGTGGCAAGGGCAGCGAACTCATCGGTTCTTGCCTCGATGCCGTCGGCGATGGCGCGCAGGGCCTGAGTGCGCACTCCAACAGGCGTTGCACTCCAGAGTGGAAATGCCGCTGCAGCCGCTTCGACTGCACTGTTCACATCGGTTTGCGTTCCTGACTGCACGGCACCGATCACGCTGCCGTCATGCGAGGAATGGGCTGTCAACTGCTCCGTCCCCTCGGAAGAGCGCCAGGCTCCTCCGAAGTAGACCCCTGGTTCAACCTGCATCGCTTTGCTCCTTTGACTTGAGTTCTCTTCTGATCGATCAGGATTCTGCGTCTGCGCGAAAGGCCCAAGGTCACCTCGATGAAGGAGTTGGCACCATGCCTGCGCCCGACATTGCATGCACCGCCATAGGTGTTGGTCGGGAGCGACAGGTGCCGCAGTCTGACTTGTCACGGGAATCTCCCTTGGTGGTGTGCATGCGCTGCCAACCTATTGCGTCCATGTTGCTATGTCTTGAAAACCCTGCAATACCAATGCTTCTTCTCAATTCATCGCCAGGCTATCGACTACACTCGGCAGTACAACACTCTCGAATCGAGCCCCGTCATGCCCTTGGATCTCCCGCTCGGCAGTCGCCCTCTCACTGCACAGGTAAGCGGACCCAGCAAGCCCACACCCCCGCGACAGTCGGATTCCATTCGTCGCACATCAACCCTCGACCTGGACTGGCCCGCCGGCATGCACAACGCTGCACGCGTTCGAGGTCGCGCGCGCGATCTGGTGACGCCCAAGACCCAGGACGCGCCACGCATATCGGCCGAGGGCTCACTTGAGGCAGCGATCGGAGACGACTGCGTATATGAGGCGCTCAGCACGATGCCCGCCCATTCATCCTTGCAGGAGGTCGTGGGCGTTCCTCGCACCGTGGCAACGAGATCGATGATCGCTCAGCTGATTCCTGACGAGAGCAGCAACGGCACGCCGCTGTTCCTGCTCCTCGACGATCTGCCGGGGATTCATCTCGCAGCAGGTGAGGTGATGCTGGAATGGTCCAGTGCCAAGGAGTTGCGCTCCGGAGTCGAGGTGCGCGAGCAGATGCCGACTGATGTATGCGCCGGGTACCAGATGGGATCCTCAGCCTTCCTTCCCGACGGTGGCAGCGCCGCCACTCACCAGGTGCAGGCAGTTGAACCGTTGACTCGCCCAGATGACGACCACTCATGGCATGCACTGCTTCCTGAGATCGTCGTGCCCTCGATGCGGCGCTCGCGCAGGATCGATGTCTGGATGGATGACTGCATTCACGTCGATGCCTTCTTCCAGGACAGCTGCATGACCCCGTCTGGGATTCGCGTTGGCGTTCATGAGTACACGATCTCGGCCACCGCCCACTTGCGCACGAATGAGCTGCTGACGATCAATGCCGATCCGCGGATCCTGCCCTTCGACGAGTGCCCGGGAGCCGCACGAAATGTGGACCGAGTGCTTGGTCTTGGGCTGGAGCAACTGCGGCGCCAGGTTCCGCGGACCCTGCCAGGGACCCTGGGCTGCACTCATCTCAATGACATGCTCAGAGCCTTGGCCGATGTGCCCACTCTCCTCATGTCCCTCCGATCGAGATCTGGGTGAGAGCGAGGTTGGGGTCCCAGCGGCGAGACCGACTGGGACCCCGTACGCCTCAAGCAGCCTTTCGCATGTGCTGCCGCAAGACGTGTCCTGTTGTACTCATGGCGAACTAGTTGACGACCTTGCCGGTCGCGAACTCAATGATCTGCCCGCATGTCGCCTTCTTGTCAGCAACAGGAGCGCCGTTCACCACCTGCACGAACCACGTGCACTTGGCCGGGTTGCCGTTGGGAGTGATGCCCGGCCTGAAGCTGATGGGTCCCGGCAGCATCCCGGCGCCCTTGTAATTGTCGACATTGCGCAGCTTGGTGATCAAGTCAGCACGAGTGGGGCACTTACCGGCCAGCTTCAATCCCTGGATCATCAAGTCGGCTGCCACATAGCCGACCGTGCCAGCCGAGTTGTAGGGGTTCAGCCCACGTGCCTTCATGGCATTGGCATAGGTGCGCATAGCGGGCACCGGAGCACCGACCGCGACCAGGCCGGAGGTCTGACCGAGAAAGCCCTCCAACGCTGAGCCCGCCCTGGAGATAACCGACGGGTCGGTGAGACCGGAGAGCACATTCGCCTTGGTCGTGACGCCCTGTGACTTCATGGCCTGGCCGATGGAGACACCACCATCGACGAACATGACCAGGATGGTCGCGTCCGCCCCTGAGCTCTTGATACGAAGTGCTGTTGACGTTGCGTCATGCGCGCCCTGGGTCTCGTCAGCAATGCGCAGGACCTGCGTCAGGCCAGGAACGAATGGGAACAGCAGCGCGGTGTTGTTGCCCGATGTTGCAGCGCCGGGAGTCGCATGGTTGATATTGGCCACCTTGGTGGCACCCGCCGCCTTGATGCGTTCGAGCACGGCCGTGGTCGCCGCCAACGGGGTGCTGATGCCCGCTGGTGAGAATGCATTGCGATCGGTCGAGAACGGAACGCCGGGCGAGCCCATGACCGGGACGCCCGCCTGCTTCAGCGTCGCGAACATGCCGACGGCCGAGGAACCGGCGAGGATGCCGAACATGCCGTCCTGTGACACTGCCTTATTGCCCTGCAGGGTCTGTACGGCATCAGCACCTTGATCGTCATAGCTCGTTGCCACGAGCTTGCGGCCGAAGACTCCACCCTTGGCGTTCTCCTGGTCGAGCCGCAATTGTGCGGACTCGGTGAAATTCAGGAAGGTGGGTGCGGCAGCGCCAGTCTTCGGGGTGATGATGCCCAGCTTCACCGTGGTGGCATCAATGCCGGGCTCTGAAGCGCATTTGACCGGTGCTGATGGCTTCGGCGTGGGTGCAGCAGCAACACCTGACACGATGGACAGCACCATCGCGGCAGTCAGTCCACCGCTCAGCAGGACGGCGGAGCGTCCTGATTTCATGCGAATCGACATAGAGATCCCCTTCACTTCCATGACCACTCGCCTTGAGTGATCCGTCCGTTCACGTTCATGAATCCGTCCGTTGATCAACACCTCGTGCGTTGACGCCTACTCGACGCGCAGCAGCAGCGCATCCCCCTGGCCTCCTCCACCGCAGAGCGCTGCAGCTCCGACTCCCCCGCCCCTGCGCTTGAGCTCGAGGGCCAGGTGCAGGACGAGCCGCGCGCCCGACATGCCGACCGGATGGCCCAGGGCGATCGCACCACCGTTGACATTGACGATGTCGTCACTCACGCCCAGTTCCCGCGCGGATGCAACACAGATGGCCGCGAAGGCCTCATTGATCTCGATCAGGTCCAGGCTCGAAACGTCCAGGCCCTCGCGCAG
>JBAYUM010000202.1:0-3663 GCA_041675125.1 Candidatus Nanopelagicales bacterium | reverse complement strand
TCGTCGCGACGATGTCGTGACGATCAATGGCGTCAATGTGGCCATCAACGCAGTCGAGGAGGCACTGAACAACTGTGCTGGGGTACAGGGCTGCGCAGTCGTCGCCGCTCCAGATGCAGGCGATGAGCTGCAGCTGTTCGCCGCAGTCACCGTCCTGGAGCCAGTGGATGATCCCGTGGAGTTTCGACACGCATTGCGCAGCGAGGTCATCGCGGCATTGGGCCTGGCCGCCGCACCCCGGTACCTTGCCTTCCTCGACAGCCTTCCGATGCTGCCCAATAACAAGATCGATCGCCGAGCACTGGTCGACCTCACCGCCGATGGAGTCCTGTGGCAACGCTAGGCCAGTGGATAGGCGGATCACGCCCACGGACCCTGCCGTCGGCGATCGCTCCGGTCGTCATCGGTGCGGGCCTGGCAGCCCGCGCCGACTCGTTCATTGCCACGCGAGCACTGCTCGCACTGGCGGTCGCACTGGCCTTGCAGATCGGCGTGAACTACGCCAATGACTACAGCGATGGCATCAAGGGAACCGATGAGGTACGCGTCGGTCCCATCCGGCTCGTCGGGCAGAGGCTCGCCACACCTGCACAGGTGAAGATGGCAGCCTTCTCGAGTTTCGCTGTTGCCATGCTCGCCGGACTTGCCCTGGTGCTCATCACTCAGCAGTGGTGGCTCATTGCGGTCGGAGCAGCGAGCATCGCAGCTGCCTGGTTCTACACAGGAGGCAAGCACCCCTACGGCTATCTTGGCCTGGGCGAGGTCTTCGTCTTCGTCTTCTTCGGGCTGGTCCCCGTGCTCGGCACTGTCTACGTCCAGGTGCTGTCGATTCAATCTGCCGATGTGATCGCCGCGTGCGCTATCGGACTGCTGATCTGCACATTGCTCGTCGTCAATAACCTGCGCGACATTCCCACGGATATCCACGCAGGCAAGCACACTCTGGCAGTGGTCCTGGGCGACAGGCACACCCGTTGGCTATACGTGTCATTCATGGTCGTCGCCTTCGGCCTGACCATCGTGCTGGCCGCAGTCACTACCTGGTGGGTACTGCTCGCACTGCTCAGCTTCGGGCTAGCGCTGCGTCCCATCCGCATCGTCCTCAGCGGCTCTCTCGGACCGCAATTGATCATCCCGCTCAAGCAGTCCGGGATGCTCGTGCTCGTCTATGGCCTTGCCACCGGAGCCATGCTCGCCTGGCTGTGACTGCTCATCTCGTCCGCGCTCCCAGGCGTCCTCCGCAGTTGCCGAATTCTCGATGCGCTGATTGATGCCGCTGAAGAACTCGCCAACCGCTGCACTCATCACATCACGCTGTCGATCGAGCACGATGATGCTGATGGCGCTGGAGATCAGCAGCGAGAGCACCACAGCGAGCAGGCCCTTGATCGGCGTGAGGAACTGCAGCACTGCCCACAGCACAAGCCACAGCAGCACTCGCAAGCCCGTATAGGCGACTGCACTCGTCCACTTGCTCTTCGCTGAGGTCACGGGCCAACGCTACGTGACCGACTGCGGCACGAGTACACGGGAGTTAGAGTGTGCGCTGGAGGTCGAAGTGATCAGGGTTGCAGGAATCATCGTGCTGCTTGCGGTGTACATCTGGTTCATCGTCGATGTCTTTCGCTCCCCGAAATCCACGGTGCGCAACCTTCCCAAGGGCATCTGGCTGCTGATCGTCATTGTCATCCCGATCCTCGGCGGTGCCGTATGGGCGATCTTCGGGCGCACCCGGCCTATCGGGGGTGGACGACGAGGGCGACGAGTGCCCATGGCACCCGATGACGATCCGCGTTTCCTTGCCAAGCTCGACGAGGAAGCCTGGCGTCGACGCATGCGCGAGAAGCGCGGCGAGGTCTAGCCACCGCAGTCAACTGCGACGGCGTACGACCTGCACCGCGTACGGCTACGAACCGACTCCGGCATAGGAGTGCAGGCTGCTGGCCAGGAAGTTGACGCCGAAGTAGTTCATCAGGAATGCAGCCCACCCGGCGAGCGCGATCCATGAGGCCTTGTTGCCGCGCCAGCCCGCAGTGGAGCGCGCGTGGAGGTAGGCCGCGTAGATGACCCAGGTGATGAATGCCCAGGTCTCCTTGGGATCCCAGCCCCAGTAACGACCCCAGGCATTCTCGGCCCAGATCGCTCCAGCCACCACGGTGAAGGTCCACAGTGGGAAGGCGAAGGCAAGGATCTTGTTCGTCAGCGAGCGCAGGCGCTGGGCATCGGGAACGCGCGCGGCCAGGATGCCCGTGACCTCACCGCCCATTCCGGCACGTCGTTCAGCGCGATCGCGCACGAGTGAAAGGCCGGCCGTTCCAGCAGCCAGGGTGAAGGCACCCGAGCAGATGATCGCTGCGAACACATGGATGACCAGCCAGTACGACTTGAGCGCAGGGACGAGCTGGGCGGCTTCGGTGTAGAGCACCGTGACTGCAACGCCGAGCGTCAGCAGTACCGGAATCACGATGAACAGACCCATCCAGCGCAAGTCGATCTTCAGATTGGTGAACAGGTAGACCCCGAGGATGCCAAGCGCTGCGGTGATCGAGAACTCGTACATGTTGCCCCACGGAGCGCGGCCGGCCCAGACTCCGCGCAGCACGACACCTGCCAGCAGCAGGAAGAAGGACAGCCAGGCAAGCGAGACCCCGATGTTGGACGCGCGGCGGCCGGGCTCAGGCTCGGTCGCAACGGGAGTCCTGGTGATGACTGCAGCACCGCCCTCGCTCAACTGTGCATCCACACTCACTGCAGCAGGCCGACGACGACCGCCTGCGAACGAGGCGGCGAAGGCGAACATCGACAGTGTCAACGTCAGCATCGACGAATAGATCGCCACATTGCTCATGTGGGCGAGCGACTCTGGACTCACGCTTCCTCCTCGGGTAGTTCACGTGCACGAGCGGCACCAGCAGTGATGAGGGCCTGCTCCACAAGGGTCAGGTCATCGGCAAGCACACCGATGTCCTCGTCATCGACCGTGGAGGTGCGCAGGATTCCCGCCAGCTGGACAACGGTAACGCCTTCTCGCTCGATCACTTTCACCCAGACCCGGCGACGACGGATGAACAGCGACAGCGTGAGTCCCAGGATCGCGATTGCCACGGCGAGCAGTGCGACCTCCTTGCCGGGATCCTGGGCGATCTGGAAGGAGGCCCAGCGCTTGAATCCGACGAAGGTCACGGCGCCGGAACCATCAGGGAGCTTCCAGCTCTGGCCGGGAGCAAGCTGCTCCAGCCCGATCTTGGTCATCTTGTCGGTCACGAGGCGGTAGACGCTCTGCGGCTGGCCCGAGTCCAGGCCGAGATCGCCCTTCCAGGCCGACATGAACAGGGCTGGATCATCAGGCGCCGGAAAGGTCGAGTGCGGTCCGAGCACTGCATCCAGGGCCGCCGTCGGCAGGAACAGCGCCTGCAGACCGAGCTGCGGGCTTGCGTCTGGGATCTTCACCACGCCGGTCGAGGTGAAGTTGCCGTCCTGGGGAAGGAAGGGGACAGCGTCATCGAAGACGACTGCGCCTGTCCTGTCGGTGACCTTGACGATCGGCGCATAGCCGTGGCCGACCAGGAAGATCTTGGCGCCATTGATGGCCAGCGGCTCATTGACCTCGATCACGGCATGCTGCTCGGGTGCCGAGGGATCGGCCTTGAAGGAGACATCGGC
>JBAYUM010000201.1:0-3701 GCA_041675125.1 Candidatus Nanopelagicales bacterium | reverse complement strand
GCTAGACTCACCCCTCGTTCTTATGAACTGCGCCCGTAGCTCAACGGATAGAGCACTTGACTACGGATCAAGAGGTTGCAAGTTCGAATCTTGCCGGGCGCACCAGTGCGAAGTCGCGAGACATTGTTTCGTGGAGGCTCCGCTTGCGGGCCCGACTCACACGCAGCAACGGCATCCCCGGTCTCGCAGATGCTCAGATCCGGCCCAAGAACCCTTGTGCGTACGTCCAGGCGGGGGAGGGGTCCCCCGAGCAGGTCGATGACGCCCAGGCTCCCTGCCCAGCTGGGCAGGGCTTGTCGCGATTCACGGACCACCAGGAGAGTCGTCCCAGGTTCTCTGCTCGGGCGAAGACTCCCACGGTGTGCGCGTCCTGGGTACGGAAGAACTCCGTAGCCACGTCATTGCGCCCGATCATCGGAGTCACGCCGACATGCGCCAGTCGCTGGGCTGCGGTCAGGGTTGGCCAGAAGCGGGCCATCTGCGCCGCTGTGTTGACTCCTGCGTCGATGGCCGCCTGGCCGAGATTGCCGTCTGGGTTCGGCATCGCCCACGGGCCATAGTCCATGGCCATCACGTTGACCAGGTCCACGCGAGCACCGCCCGCGATCGTGTCGGCAATCGCGTTGAGCCCATCCTGGGTGAGCCCGGTTGGGAACACGGGCAGGGTCAAGGAGACGGTCAGGGTCGATCCGTTGGCCTTGGCTGCTGCTTGCAGGGCAGCAATCGCCTGACCGCGCCTCAGATTGGCGGCACGATCGGCCAGGGCGCCACCTTCGATGTCGAAGTCGATGTGAGTGGTGGTGTAACGCTCGATGACCTGTCGGTAACTACGAGTCAAGTCAGAGAGCGTGGTGCAGGCCTGGGCAAGTTCGGTGCCATTGGCGCCGCCGAAACTCATGATGGTGCTACCGCCCGCAGCCTCGAGCGCATCGATGGAGCGCTCGATCGCATCGCGTGCATCAATCTGTGCGGCATTGCTGGTGCTCAAGGGCACGGCTCCGCCCCAGGCCGGGGTGCAGGACCCGCCGTCGGTGATGAAGGCCAGCGTGTAGGTGCCGACGCCTGATTGGGCGCGGCTGGTCTTCAGGTCAGGGGTGGGGTACTGGAGCATGTCGACATACGGGGCCACGGCATACCCGGATGTGATCGAGCCGGGTATGGAGGTTGGCACTGGTGTGGGAGTAGAGATCGTGGGGGTCGGCGAGGCGGTGGGGGTGGGCGCATGGCTGGATGCCGTCGTGCTCAACGTGAAGCCGAATGCGGTGCTCGCCCCAGGAGCCAGCGCGCCGTTCCACGAGGCGTTGTGCGCGATCAGATGGCCTGCCGTGGATGCGCTCACGGCATTCCAGGTGGAGGTCACAGTTCCATCAATAGGCACGTCCACGTTCCACTCGGTCACAGGAGTGGTACCCGTGTTCGTGACGGTGGCCTCTACGGTCGATCCGCTGTCCCAGGAACTCGTCGTGCGCAGTTCCACCAGGAATGCACCGGATGGGTTGCTCTGCGTGGGGGAAGGGGTGGGCGTGGAGCTCGGCGTGGGCGCAGGTGGGGTTGTCGGAGTCGGCTCGGGGGATGGGGTTGTCGTGCTCGTGATTCGGCATGCGAATCCAACTACTGTGCACGAGGTCGGAACTCGTGCACCGGGAGTCAACGAGGTGGCGATGAGGCCGAATGAGGCGGATGCGCCCGGAGCCAGGGAGGGATTCCAGGCGGGAGCGCCGAAGGCTGCCGAGCCGGCTTGCTGGGACCAGGTCGTATCCCATGCCGAGGTCACCTGATGAGGCCATGCCACGGACACCTGCCAGGCATTGATGGGCTCCCCCGTGGTGTTGGTCAGGTTCGCGGAAACCTGGAATCCACCCACCCAGTCGTTGGTGACTTCCCAGGACAGCACCACCTCCGCCGGGGAGGCCTTGGCTGACACCGCAACCAGTGGTGCAGCCACTGCTGCCATAGTTACGGCCGCAACTGCGAGTTTGCGCATTCGAGAGCTCATTCTTGGACAGTTCCGTTCTCGCGCGGGAGAGCCAGTAGGAGCGTCTGCTCTCCAGCCTCATAGTTCTCAGTCCGACGCGCACAAAAGACTAACGGTTCCCGGGCACCTGAGGCATTAGGGCCGATGCTGGTGACGCGCCTTGCTGGCGCCGTCAATGTCGGCGGGAGTATGGTCGAAGAACCCGAGTCGCTCAGACTCTGCAAATAAGGGAACTGCCATGGGCGAGAAATCCCAGCAAAAGAACGTCAAGAAGCCATCGAAGTCCATCAAGGAGAAGCGCGCTGAGAAGCGGGCCGCTGCCGCAGGCAACGATGCGATCGTCATCCCCAAGAAGTAGCAGCACTCCGTTGGTCGGCCTCCGCTAGGCGAGGCCGACTAGCGGCGATTCAGCGGGACAGTGATCTGCACCTCGAGGCCGCCCAGGGGGCTGCGGCCCAGGTCGATGGTGCCCCCGGTGTTCTCGGCGATGCCGCGCATGATGCTCATGCCGAGCCCTGAGCCACCGGATTCCCGGGAGCGCGAGTCATCGAAGCGTTGGAAGTACTGCATCCCCCGACGCAAGGCCTCAGGGGGAATGCCGGACCCTGCATCGCCCACCGTGATGATCGCCTCGTCATTTCGCCGTCTGAGTGAGACATCGACTGCGCAGTCTGCTGGCGTGTGGCGCCGGATGTTGGAGAACACGTTGGCGAGCAATTGGTTCATGAGATCGGGCACGCACTGCAGGTGCACGTCGGCGGTGATGTCCGTAGTGATCTCGCGTTCGGGCTGGAGCCGTTCGAGGTCGTCGACCTGCTGCTGGAGTGCACTGGTCAAGTCGCAGTCTGAGAGTTCACGTCTGGTGTTCTCCGACAGTTCGGCGATCAGCAGCAGATCACGGATGAGCGCCTCCATGCGATCGATCTCGGTGGACATGCGCGCGTAGTAGCGATCCAGCTTCTCCCGATCGGTGATGGGGTTCTGGCTCAGCAGGTCGACGTAGCCCTTGATGACCGTGAGCGGGGTGCGCAGCTCATGCGAGGCATCGCCGAGGAATTCCTGCATGTGCCGTTGGCGTTGCTCCAGGGCCTGGACGAGATTGGCGAGCTGCCCGTCGCGCCGGAAGAAGATGAAGGTGATGGCGAAGCCGATGAGCATCATCGCGATCGTGAAGAGTGAGAGCAGTCTGATCTGATCCCCACGAGCACTGATCACAGGGGCGAGCGAGGTCGAGACGAGCATGTAGTCGGCATCGCCGAGCGCCGCTGCGCGCACGCGCACTGGCTCGGGGGCATCGATCGATACGGGCTGGTCAACGGCTGGCCCCAGCTCCGCAGGTGTCGGCGCTTCCTGCAGCCCGCTGTCGTAGTCGGAGATCTGCACGACGCCACCGTCGGGATCGAGATAGGTCATTGCGATGGGCAGCGGGCTCTCGTCGGCGATGAACTGCGAGAGCATCAGTGGGTCATCTGTCGTGTTGGCCAGTTGGTCGGCTGCATCATCGAGCACTGCATCGATGCGATTGAGCTCGACCGTCTGCGCCCGCATGATGGCAAAGCCGCCTATGGCAAGGGCGACGAACGCAATGATGAGAGTCACGGCGATGATCAGCCGGGTCTGCAGTCTCATTACTGCGCCAGGAGTTGGAAGCCAGCCCCACGAATGGTCTTGATGCCCGTGAAGTCATCGCGGTGCAGTTTCTTGCGCAGGTACGAGATGTAGGTGT
>JBAYUM010000200.1:0-3759 GCA_041675125.1 Candidatus Nanopelagicales bacterium | reverse complement strand
GTATGCGCATCTGGCACCGGCGCTGGCGTCCATGACGGGTCCCCGGGCAGCGACCATGGTGCCGTCGACGACACCCGTTGCGCTCGGATCCTTCGGAACCGGCCAGATGCCGGGAACCCATGGACTGGTCGGGGCCTCGTTCTGGGTACCTGAGTTCGAAGGCGTGCTCATTCCCCTGCATTGGTCAACGGGCATGCCGCCGTTGGCGGTGCAACCCGACGCCACGATGTTCGAGCGGATGGCCGCAGCAGGCATTGTCGTCACCACGATCGCGCCCGGCGCCTATCGCAACAGCGGCCTGACGCGCGCTGTGCTGCGCGGCGGGTCGTATGAAGCCGCGGAGGATGTCATGCAGCGCATTGCTGGCGTGCTGTATGCGACCTCGCACGTGCAACCGACGTTCTCATATGTGTACTGGGCCGAGCTGGATCGCGTCGGGCACGAATTCGGAGTGGGCAGCAGCCGGTGGCGGCAGGCATTGATCCGGGTCGACTCGCTCGTCGAGGGCTTGCGCAATGCCCTGCCTGGCAGCTCAACCCTCGTGGTCACAGCTGACCACGGCATGGTCAATTGCCAGACTCGCATAGCTGTCGATGACGACCTGGCCTTCACCGATGGCGTCCGATTGCTCGCCGGTGAGCCTCGGGCCCGACATGTCTATGTCGAATCCGGCCAGGCTGATCAAGTGGCCCAACGGTGGCAGGAGGCCCTGGGGGAGCACGCGCGAGTCATCCACAAGGACGAGCTCATCGCCAGCTGCCTGATGGGTGAGGTCATCGATGACATCGCCGATCGCATCGGCGACCTGGTAGTGCTGGCGAATGCCGACGTTGCCCTGACCTCGCTCATTGATGTGCGCGTGTCCTCACTTGCCGGGCAGCATGGCGCCATCACCATGGACGAGTGGGAGATTCCCTGCCTGATCACGCAGGTGTGAGGCAGACTAGACGTCGTCGTTGCGGCTGGTGCCGAACAGGATCTCGTCCCAGGTAGGGATGCTGGCACGGCGGCCCTTGGGTCGAGCAGGTCGCTTCTCGGCGGTCTTGGGCTCCGGCTTGGCCTTGCTGCTCTTCGCAACGGGCTCCTCAACCGGAATCGGCAGCATCAGGGTGCTGTTCTGGTCGTCGGCGAGGCCCTCATCTGCCGCGAGCGCGGGCACGGCAACGAGGCGAGGACGGATCTCCTCGACGATCTCGATCTCCGTCTCAGCGATGATGACCGCGATCGGAGTCTCGGTGATGAAGTCGAGCTCCGCCTCAGTCTGGGGTGCAACGCCCATGAGGCGACGAGCAGCATCGTCGAGCGGATGCAGATTGCGACCGGAGTGGTCATAGGTCCAGGTGGCCTTGGCTCCATGAGCCCAGCCAGGCAGCAGGGCCGTGACGATCCACTTGCCATCCTCGCGGCGATATGAGTCCCACAGGATCGAGTCGACTGCGAAGCCCATGGGCGAGAGCACGAGAGCAACAGAATCGTCAAGGGAGACTGAGCCGCCGGTGCGCCGCAACTCGGTGCCGCGCGCCTGGTTGGCGATGTAGCCCCGCTCAGCCAAGGGTGGTCCTGCATAGCGCATGACCTTGTCGACGGGCCATCCCGTCTCTGCAGCGATGACCTCAGGATCAGCGCCCGCGCGTACGCGAGACTGAATGTCCCTTGGGCTCAGCGGTTCCAGGATCGTCTCCTCACGTGCGTTTGGTATGCGACAACATAGCGCCTTACCCAACCCGCGGCGATCGTCCCGGCGGAGATGTCGCCCGTGTTGCGAGAAGTGCGGCACTCCATGCGCCGATGACGGGCAGGACGAAACTGGCAGAAGTGCCGAGTGCGTCAATGAAGACGCCTGACAGTGCAGTGCCGGCGGCATAGCCGAGGATCATTCCGGAGTTGGTCCAGGTGAGTGACTCCGTCAGCAGGGCTGGCGACACCAGCTGCTCGGTCAGAGCGTAGGTCGAGATCAGGCTCGGTGATATCGCGGCTCCTGCGATTATCGAGGTCAGGGCCAATGCCGGAATCGATCGCACGAAGATCGCGGGGATCAGGGCGAAGCCAAGGATCGCGGACGAGATGACCAACTGTCGCTGCAGGGGCATGGACCAGGAGCGGTGCCCGAACCAGAGTCCGCCCAGGCCCGAGCATGCCGCCCAGACCCCGAGGATGATGCCGGTGGCACCTGGCATGCCCTCATGCTCGGTGAACGCGACGACCGTGACCTCGTACGAGCCGAACAGCCAGCCAAAGCCGGCGCCGATGAATGGCATGAGCCACATGCCGGGTGTGCGCAGCGCGCTTGGGCGCAGGTGATCGGCTGGATGGACAGGGGGCGCGGTCGAGCGCTGGGTCGACAGCCATAGGCACCCACCGGCCATGAGGATCATGGCGACGACCAGTGGAGCCGCCAGCCCCACGCGCACGGCAATGGTCGCGGTGAACAGCGGACCGATGGTGAAGATCAGCTCCTCGAGGATGCTCTCCCAGGCGAAGGCCGTCCGCTTCCTGTCGGGATCATCGGCGAGGGCGTTGACCCATCTCGAACGCACGACCGAGCCCAGCGGTGGTTGGGCAAGGCCGGCAAGCACCACGCCGATGACCTGCACTGCGAGCACCTCGTGGCTGGCGAGAAAGACCAGGAGACCAAGTGAGTAGAGCGCCGCGAGCACGACAAGGGTCACCGACTGCCCGCGTCGATCGATGATGCGACTGGTCACGACTGCGCCCGCTGCATACGAGATCTGAAAGGCGGCAGCCAGGGCGCCCGCCTGAGCGTAGGAGCCAGTGGTGCCGGCGACGTACAGCACGATCGCCAGCATGCAGATCGCCAGAGGCAGTCGCGAGATGAATGCGGCACCGCTGAAGCGCGCAGCGCCTGGGGTGCGAAGGACCTCGCGGTATGAGGTCAACACAGGTCTGACGGTAGTGCGAAGGGGGTTCGTGCGCGGACAGGGTCGACCGCAATGATGGGGCCGTGCAGTCCTTGGCAGAACTCCTCGCGCGTCATGAGCTCCTCCCGCTGGCCTGGGAGGCAAGCCTGAAAGCGGCTCGCTTCCTGCGCGATGAGCGGCCGATCGACCTGGTGGTCGAGACCAAGTCGACACCCGTTGACGCAGTCACAGAGATGGATCGGGGTGCCGAGGCACGAATCGTGCAGACCCTGCTCAAGGCTCGGCCCGACGACGGCTTCCTCGGCGAGGAGGGGGGTGAGCGACTCGGCACCTCAGGCGTGCGCTGGGTTGTCGATCCCTTGGACGGCACGGTCAACTACCTCTACCGGATTCCCACGTGGGGGGTCTCGGTTGCCGCTGAGGTCGACGAGGCATCGGTCATCGGCATCGTGGTCCTGCCGGAGTTCGACGAGGCCTATGTCGGGATTGCCGGCGGGGGAGCCTGGCTCGTACGGCATGCCCTGAGCGATCCGGGCTGGATCGAGCGGCTGCGGGCCGGCGACTGCAGTGAGCTGTCGTCGGCCTTGGTGGCGACAGGCTTTGGCTACTCGGCACAGCGTCGCCTTGAGCAGGCAGCGGTCATCCTGGCCATCGCTGGACAGGTCCGTGACTTCCGGCGATCAGGCTGCGCGACCGTCGACTTCTGCTGGCTGGCACGCGGCCGGCTCGACGGCTACTACGAGCGCGGGCTGCACCGTTGGGATGTCGCCGCTGGCTCGCTCATCGCTGCTGAGTCCGGTGCACACGTCACCGGACTGTGGGGCGACAGCGTGCATGAGGAGACGATGATCGCTGCGGTGCCCTCGATCGCCGGCTCCTT
>JBAYUM010000199.1:0-3812 GCA_041675125.1 Candidatus Nanopelagicales bacterium | reverse complement strand
AGAACATTGACCAGCAGGGTTGCCGTCAGCCTTGCCCATTGGGCCTGGCCCAGGAGCTCAGCGATCCCCACGCGAACCAGGGATCCCAGGGCGCCACCAACTGCGATCACGGCAAGCACTCTCAGAGGCACCCGACCATTCACGCTGAAACCCTAGGGCCCAAGGCCCCTGATTTGGATCGCGCGGGAACCGCGGGGCACAATTGCCCGTCACCCCGTCAAGGCCTGCAGTTCCGGAGGAAACGTGCCAACCTACGAATATTCATGTGCGAACTGCGGTGCAGCGCATGAGGTTGTGCAGAAGATGAGCGATCCGACGCTGACCGACTGCCCTGACTGCGGCCAGCCGACCCTGCGCAAGCTCTTCAACAATGTCGGCGTCATGTTCAAGGGCTCGGGCTTCTACCGCAATGACTCGCGCAGCGGAGCCAATAAGTCCGAGAGCAGCTCCTCCTCGGCGTCGCCTTCTTCAACTCAGACTTCTTCGAGTCCGAGCACGCCCGCGAGCACGCCTGCAGCGAGCTCGACGAGTTCGTCCAGTTCCTCATCCAACTGAGCTGTGGACAGCCGTTTTCCTTGATCCGATAGTGCTGCCTACGCTGCGCGCATGGGCTCGCTGCTGCAACTCGTGCCAGCACTGCGCATTGCCATAGCCCGACATCGGCGCATCCTCGCTGCCGTCTGCGCCAGCCTGGCAGCCCTGCTCACGCTCACCCTGGCATTCGACTCCTCATCAGCATCCGAGCAGCAGCAATCACCAGCCTCTGCGTCACTTCATCTCAACGCCAACGAGTCTGCCGTTCCAGTGCTGCTGGCCGACCGTCATCTCGCCGATGCCGTATCGCCGGGTGATGTCGTCGATCTGGTCCAGGTCACTGAAGAAGCCAGCGCATACGTGCTCACAAGCCACGCTCGGGTCCTCAACAAGGGCTCGGCGCAGTCATCCCTGGTTTCCGACAACTCGACGATGCTGCTGGTCGCAGTTCGCTCAGAGGATGCCGTGAAAGTCGCCGCCGCGGGAGCCCAGGGATCCCTTACCCTTGTGCTCACGTCAGTGGACAACTGAAGGAGTACCCATGCTGCAGGGATTCAAGACCTTCGTACTGCGCGGAAACGTCATCGATCTGGCAGTGGCCTTCGTCGTTGGAGCCGCATTCTCAACGCTGGTCGCTGCGTTCACCAAGGCGCTGATCAATCCCATCGTCGGCATCTTCCTCGGCGGTGGCATCAGTGCTGGAACGATCACCATTCGCGATCAGGTCATCGACTTCTCACTGCTGATCAACGCGATCATCACCTTCGTGATCACGCTGACGGTGCTGTACTTCGTCTTCGTCGTGCCGATGAATGCCTACCGCAAGCGCACGAATCAGCAGACACTCGACACGACTCCAGCCGATGTGAAACTGCTGCAGGAGATTCGCGATCTGCTCAAGGAGCAGCAGCAGTCCTAGCCGCCGTGATGCGGTGGAACCTCACCGCGCAACCACTCGTCGCGTGATTCGAATCCGCCCTCTTCATCCGAGGTCACGTCGGGGAGCAGGTCGACCTCCAGTTTGCGCGTCTTCTCCTCAGGCGAGGGAACAGGGTCGTTGAACACCTGACAAGGGTACGGCGTACGGTCGACTTCATGGACGAGCCGCAGTGGCGAGCGCTTCAGGCTGCGCATGCCGAGCGGGTACGACCGTGGATCGAGCCGCGGCTGGCTCGCCGCTATGTGGGTCACAGGCATCCGGTCGATGACTTCCTCTTTGAGTACTACCCCTATTCCAGCGGCAAGCTCGCCACCTGGCACCCCGGGTGGGGGGTGATCCTGCGCGGGAACAGCAGCGAGTTCCTGGCCAGCACTGCCTACGTCGAATCCGAAGACGGGGTGACAGTCGGCCACGAGGGCCTGCGCAAGCGAGCAGGCCGATTGGCCAAGGCCAAGGAGATCGTTGAGGCAACGACGTCCCGACCCGGCCAATTCGGCTGCTTCGGCATGCACGAGTGGGCCATGGTCTACCGGCAGAGTGCCGAAGAGATCAGACATGCCGACCACCCCCTGCGCCTCACCCAGGAGGAGATCCAGCAAGTGGTGCACGAGGTCGGGCTGCGCTGCACCCATTTCGATGCCCTCCGCTTCTTCACTCCAGCAGCCATCCCGTTGAACCTCCACGTGCTCAAGCGCGACACCCAGGCGCAGGACGAGCAACCGGGCTGCGTGCATGCAGCCATGGACCTCTATAAATACGCGATGTGGGCCTACCCCTACCTGCCCAGTGAACTCGTGGCTGACTGCTTCGCTCTGGCGCGCAACGCACGAGAACTCGACATGCAGTCCTCCCCGTATGACCTGATCGATCTCGGATATGAGCCGATCCTGATGGAGACCATTGAAGGGCGGCGCGTCTACGTGGAGCGACAGAGGCAGTTGGCTGAAGCCGCAGGCCTATTGAGAATGCGGCTCCTTGACGCCCTGGACGCACTGAGCATGGCCGCGAACTGCCCAAAGTGACCACTGAAGGGACCTTCACCGGTATCTTCGAATCCCGAGAGTGGACTCCATCAGTTCAGCACCTGCAAGCTGTGGTGGCACTGTCGGGACTCCTGACGAGGACTCGCTCAGGACTGGCGCAGCGGAAGTGAGTCGCGCGTGGCGATCAGCGACGAGGAGCGAACTGCCTTCCGACTGACCGTAGCCCGGCGAGAGACCCCAAGAGCATTGGCCGTTGCCGGTGGGTGCTTTGTTGCCATCACCCTGGTCAATGAACTCTTCGGTCCCCCGATGGCCACGTCCGTGCTCGTCCTCAACGCAGTTGTCGCCGTCCTGCTGCTGGGCGGCGCAGCGCTGGCCCATTCAACTCGAATGAGGGTGGGAGCCTGGCCCTGGCTCGCCATGGTGTGCGCCCTTGCCTTGGTGCTGGTTGGCCAGGTCCAGGTGTGGCGCAGCCCTGACGGATCCGCGTTCGCGTATGTGCTGCTCATCATGGTGGCCTATGCGCCGTTCACCCTGGCCTGGGCGCCCGCCGCCCTGGCGGCTGGCCCGATGGTCATCGGCGCTGCCGTGGTGTCACGCCAATGGCCAGCGGCCGAGGCAACTGACTGGGTGATCGCGGCAGTGGCAGCGGTGGCTATCGGGATGAGCCTGCTGTGGGTTCGACTGCGAAGCGTTGACGAGATGGCGGACCTCACCAGCCAGGTCAAAGCCCTTGCCACTCGCGACCGACTCACCGGTGCATTCAATCGACATGGGGTCGAGGAGCGCATTCCTGAACTCGTTGGCGCGGCCGCCCGCATGCAGTCACCTGTCTTCGTGACCTTTCTCGACGTCGTCGGCCTGAAGCGGATCAATGATCACTATGGCCATCAAGAGGGAGACGCAGTGATCCTGACGGTCGCCGAGGCATTGCGAGCCTCCGCACGATCCGCGGACATCGTGAGCCGTTGGGGCGGGGACGAGTTCATCGTCCTTGGGATCGGCATAGGGCAAGATCCAGATGAGTTCAGGGAGCGCATGCGCGGACTCATCCGCCTGAGTCCAGTCGATGCCCGCATTGGACCGCTGGATGTCAGCGTCGGCACAGCTTCGATGGGACCGGATGCGCTCGACATACACGTTCTGATCGGGCAGGCCGACGAGGACATGTACGACCGCCGCCGAGCAGAGCGGTCAGGCTGAGCGTCACAGACTCACTCTGTCCACCCTATGAATCCGCACTTCACCGTCGTCCGGCAAGATAGGGCCTTGCGACAAGCTGGTTACGCACAGATCAGTCCTACAGCGTGACCACGCTCCGCGGCTCCGTAGCTCAGGGGATAGAGCAGAGGTTT
>JBAYUM010000198.1:0-3819 GCA_041675125.1 Candidatus Nanopelagicales bacterium | reverse complement strand
CTGCAGCTTTCCGTGCGATGCGTCATCACGGGCCTCATCCGAAGGGAGCCACTGGAAGAGTTCCGCAAGTTCGCCGACCTCGCCGACGAGAGCCAGGATCAACGACTTGGGATCATGGAACCGCGCCCAGTCCCGTTCTTCAGAGAACTGACGCATCAACAGGGTGAGCTCTTGGAGATCTGACACGACACGACTATCGCACGCCTGCGTGTCGACTCGTGCCTCTACACTGCATCTCGCGGCCCGACAGGCTTCTCTCAGATTTATTGAGGGATATGCCCCCACCCGCACGATTCATTTCGTGCTGTCTGGGGGAAGTCCGTGGTGCTGCTGCGTCAGTCTGTTCTTGGGCTGCGCTCGCTCCTGGAATCGGACAGTGCGGTTGAGCAGATGATGTCCAAGATGCTTGCCACGACGGGACGGCGCCCGTCCGACGGTGAGCAGCGGTCGTGGCGAGCGTCGCTTCCGGTCCTGGTCAATGACCTGGTTGATGCAGGTCTCTCGAATGTCGAGGTGCTCGTGGAGTACCAGCTTCCGCTGACCAGCAAGCGCGCCGACGTGGTGTTAGCTGGCGTTCACCCGCGAACAGGTGAGCCGACCTATGTCGTCGTGGAATTGAAGCAGTGGTCGGATGCTCAATCCTTCGAGGGCGATCCGAAACTCGTACACGTTCCTGCCTATGGATCGCACCCGGCATTGCACCCACTTGAACAGGTCTCCGGCTATCGCCAATACATGCTCGATTTCCTTCCGGCGCTGCAGAATCGGGAGGACGCTATCCAGGGAATTGCATATCTGCACAACGCGACGCGGATGGGTGCCGAGGATCTCTTCGAGTTGGGACAGAGCGAGCGGTTGCGACTGTTCACAGGTGATCGTCGCGCGGACCTGCACAACTATCTTCGGTCCGTCCTGTCTGCCGAAGTCTCGGGAGTGAACGCAGCTGATCAGTTGATGTCGTTTGCGGTCGCTCCGAGTCGACAGCTGCTGGCGGTTGCGGCTGACGAGGTGCAGAACCGGGAGCAGTTCGTGCTGCTCGCCGAGCAGAAACTGGCCTATGAACTTGTGCTCCACGAGGTGGAGAAGGCCAGGCGTGGGGATCACAAGTGCGTGGTCGTGGTTTCCGGTGGCCCCGGGAGTGGCAAGAGCGTCATCGCCTTGTCCCTGATGGGGGAGTTGGCACGGCAAGGCCGTTCAGTGCTGCATGCCACTGGGTCTCGGTCATTCACGCAGACGTTGCGCACGGTCGCTGGACGCGGGTCCACTCGGGTGAAGGCGATGTTCAAGTACTTCAACCAGTTCATGGAGGCCGAGCCCAATTCACTGGACGTACTCATTCTCGATGAGGCGCACCGGCTTCGTGAGACGTCAGTCAATCGCTATACCAAGGCCCACCTACGGCAGGGGCGTCCGCAGATAGACGAGTTGATCGCGGCGGCTCGCGTGCCGGTCTTCCTGCTTGACCAGTACCAGGTCGTGCGACCAGGTGAGATGGGGTCGGTCGAGGAGATCACGGCCTGGGCAGCCAATCTTGGGTTCGAAGTCCGCACTATCCAGCTTGACGATCAGTTCAGGTGTGGGGGGAGCGAGGCCTTCATCCATTGGGTGGAGCGGTTGCTGGGGCTGGAGGCAGGTGGACCGATCGCATGGGCAGGCGACGACCATTTCGTGCTGGAGACGGTTACCTCGCTCGAGATCATGAGTCGCAGGCTTGAATCGGTGCGAGATCAGGGCTTCGGTGCTCGCATCACTGCGGGCTACTGCTGGCAATGGAGTGATCCGCGAGCGGACGGCAGCCTCGTCGACGACGTTGTGGTCGGCGACTGGTCGCGCCCATGGAACCTCAAGGGGGAGAGGGCTGTCGGAGGCGCTCCGCCATCCGCGCTGTGGGCAACCGACCCCGCTGGATTCGGTCAGGTGGGCTGCGTCTACACGGCGCAGGGCTTCGAGTATGACTGGAACGGAGTCATCCTGGGACCTGATCTCGTCTGGCGGAGTGATCGATGGGTGACTGTGCGCGGCGCCAACCGTGACCCGGACTTCCGCAGTCTCAAGGCAGTGCCCGATGAGGAGTTCGATGCGCTGGTCCGCAACGTCTACAAGGTGTTGTTGACGCGCGGCATGCTGGGAACGTTGATCTATTCCGTCGACGACGAGACCCAAGAATTTCTCGAGTCCTTGATCCATGGGTCGTCAGAAAGTCGTCACTAGGAAGTCCTGTCGGGGTTGCCAAGTCAGCGACAGGCCCCGTCTTGAGGTGCATGTGCGTTCAAATGAGTGACCTCAGTCAGTCGCGGAGCGTGCGCTTCTGCGGGTAGACGGTCTCGCCTCGCGCGAGCATGTCCACGAACTTCTCGATGCGGCTGGCGCGGGTCTCCGCCCGCTTGGCATCAGCGACACGAAAGAGAATCGCGTATCGGTTCTGGCTGGTAAGGATCGCAAACATCATGCTCGCCTTGGGGCTGGTTGCGAGCGCGGCGGCCAGGTCGTCTGGGACCTCGATGGTCGCCGATCCGTGGTAGGCAGCGTCCCAGCGGCCATCGGCACGTGCCTGCTCCACCGCAAGCAGCCCGGAAGCATGCATGCGTCCGTTGGAAATCAACTGCTCGGCCAACCCGACATTGCGTCGTGACCAGATGCTGCCAGGACGCCGAGGGGTGAACCGCTGCCGGAAGGTCGACTCGTCGCGACGCCCCTTCTGCCCGTCGATCCATCCGTGACACAGGGCCTCTTCCAGTGCGTCGTTATAGGTGAGGCTCGTGGGCGTGACTGTGCCCTTCTTGGCGAGCACAAGCCATACGCCGGCATCATCTGCATGCCTTTCCATGAGCCAGTCGGCCCATGCGGCGGCATCGAGCACGAGCAACTCAGGCAATTCGGGTGCCATGCCAGAACGCTAGCGCCAACGTCATGGTGCTGCATGCGTGCCGAGTCAGACTCGTGTCACCGAACGCGTCGGGCTCCGTGGACCGCAATCGCACCCAGCCCGATGATCAGGATGAATGAAGTGAGCGTTGCGGGCAGGTAGTCGGATGCAGCTTGTCCTGCAGCGAGTTCGGGAAGTGCAGAGGCCAGTCGTGACGGCACCCAGTTGGCGATGGCGGTGACGAGCCCGAGGGTGGGCATGAGCAGCAGGATCACCAGGGCGGCCATGACTGCCGGCAGGACTGTTCGGAACCATTGCGCAGTTGCCGCGACGACGGCAACCACGAGTGCGATGTAGATGACGCCGTAGGCAATCCCGGCGGCGATCGGTGCGGCCTCCACTGGTCCGATCAGCGCCCATGTCTCATACCAGGCGGTGAGAACACCCAGCATGAATGCGAGAGCGCTGGCGATCATGGTCACCACATAGCGGGGCAGCAGGATGCGCGTCACCTGCGGGATGCGGGTGCGCAGGAAGCTGCCCATCTCGGGTACCGCATCGAAGGCCAGCGCTCCGGCTGCGACGACGACCACGACGATGGTGCCGACCTGGGTGGCGTTCTTCGTGAACGACTCCAGCGCAGCCGGCGCGGTCGGCGCAGGAAGAGTGATGTTCACCCCTTGCAGGGAGTTGCCGAGGGCCGACAGGAACTGCTCCATATAACGAGTCATGAGGGGGCCGACGAAGCCGAAGAGTACGTAGACACCGACGAGCGCGACCCATCGTCGAGTGCGACTCAGCCGCAGGATCTCCAATCGCCACAGGCTCACTTGGTCAGCTCCAAGAAGGCGTCTTCCAACGTGGCTTCCTCCGGAGTGATCGAAGCCACGCGGCAGTGGGCCTGGGCCAGGATCGGCACCAGGAACTCCTGAGCCTCGGTCGTGCTGCGAGTG
>JBAYUM010000197.1:0-3847 GCA_041675125.1 Candidatus Nanopelagicales bacterium | reverse complement strand
TTCCATGATCATGGCAAGCCGATCTGCCTGATCCGCAGAATCGCCTGTCGCCTCGGACATCGTGGCCTGGAGAACTTCATCTGGACGAGCGGCCCGCTCCTCATGAGTGGTCATGATGCTCACCTCCGTAGTGGTGACTCCAACGTAGTGCTGCAACTGCGGATTGCACAGAGTCGATTGACTCAAGTTGCGGGACCTTCGGCTCTGTGCGTTGCGTCGTCGCGTTGCAACTCCGCGGCGAGGGCAGCTGCCAACTCATGGATCCTTGTAATCTCGTCAGCATCAAGAGGCAGCGGCTGCTGCGTCGGCTGTGCTCGCTTGGACAGCTTCTCTCCGGCCTCGTTCCTGACCAGAGCGTGATGCAGGTAGACCGCATTGGCAATGCTGCCTGCGCCGATGGCGGCTGCCAGATGCCGGTGCAGAGCCGATGAGCTGAGCAGATCCTCACCCCGTACCACATGCGTCGTCCCGAGATCACGGTCGTCGATGACGTTCGCCCAGTGATAGGCCGGTGAGTCATCCCGCCGCCAGAGCACGGGATCTCCGAGTGCATTGCGCAGCGGCAGGCGGCGCTCATCGAGGTCGACCATGACTGCTGGATCGACGTAGAGGCGAAGTGATGTCTGCCCGGTACTCAGGGGCAGGTCCTTGCCCCTGCACTCGCAGGCGAAAGTGAGCAATGAGGATCTCGTGCATGAGCAGGCAAAGGTCAGGTCCGGTGGGATGAGAGTGAGCTGTGAGCGCAGGTACTCCTTCCGGGCCGCTCGATCAATGCCTGCGAATTCGTCGAATGTTCCTGGACCCGAGTGCCACGTGATCCCGAGCTCATGAAGGGCCCTGAAGATGTATTCCGTGAATTCTGGTCGGCACCGATCGTCATCATCGCTATCAATACGGAGCACGAGTTCGCCATCCATCTCACTTGCCAGACGGGAGGTGATGGCGGCATTGAGCAGGTTGCCCCGGTGCAGATACCCGCTGGGCGTAGGGGCGAACCGTGTGCGCATGTGCCAAGCATGCCGTCACGGGGACGCAATGACTGGGAATGGAGGAACTCCAGGCCGCCCTGGCAATCGTGACGAGGGTGGTGGCATGGTTGGCATCATGATGAGAATCTCGGGCAAGAGTGCGGCTGTGGGCGTGGTCGGCATACTGGTGTCGGCTCTGCTGCTGACAGGCTGCAATTCGACCACCACTGCGCTGCCTGAAGGCGGCACGGTGAAGGTCTCCGGAACTGGCACTGCCACGTCCGTACCGGATGCGGCGAAGGTTGCCTTCACTATCAGCGTCCTCGCCCCGACGAGTGCAGAGGCATCAAGCCAAGCAGCCAAGGTCGAGTCCGAGGTTCTGGCCGCTCTCAAGAGTCAGGGCGTGGCAGACGCCGACATCACGACCGAGACTGTCAGTGTCGGTCCCGAGTACGACGCGAGTGGACGTACGCAGAAGTTGACGGGCTATCGGGCACGCCAGTCATTCACTGTGCTGGTGCGCGATGTCTCCAAGGCGGGCAGCGTGATCGATGCTGTCGTGGCTGCTGGTGGTGACAATGTGCAGATCGATGGCACCACCCTCATCGTGTCGAATCCGGTCAAGGCCGAGGCACAGGCACGAGAGAAGGCCGCGGCGAGTGCGCGTGTCAAGGCCGAGGAGTACGCAAGGAGTCTGGGATTCACCCTCGGCGACATCGTGAGCGTGAATGAGCTCTCACAGTCGCAGCCGGTGATGAGCGCGAATGCCGATGCCGCGGCCAGTCCCTCGACCAAGATCATGCCCGGAACAGCTGATGTGTCCGTTGTCGTCGAGGTCGAATGGCAGGTCATCCAGTAGTCAGCTGGCTCAAACAGGCCTGGATCGCCTTGGCAACCATCTCCAGTGATGGAGTGACGGGCTTCAGTTCGCCATCCTCATCGCCAGTCGCGAATGCGGAGGAGATCAGCAGAGCGAGCACTGCCGTCTGCGATGCGGTCACCGGTCGCAGTGCTGGATCGAGAAGAGCACGGTGCTCGGAAATGAACCGGGCAGCTGCGATCACTGATTGATGGTTCACCCGGTCCCGGTCATGCTCATACTGAAACCTCCAGCGCGCGACTTGCTGCGCGATGAGGGGCTTGTCCTCGTCGGGCTCGATAGAAGAAGCCGTGAAGATCCGGCAGTCATAGGCCCGGCATGCGCGGGGTCGGTCGTCATAGATCGAGCAGCCGCCATCGGCGAACATCGGGCAGCAGCCGTTCTGGTCATAGCCCATCAGCATGTGGCCCTTCGGCAGCCCCGGTGCGGGGAAGAGGACTGCCGCCGGGATCACCGCGAGAGTGGCCTGCTCATCGGGTGAGATGTCGATGAACTGGCTCGAGGTGCAGCAGGCCGTGCAGGTGCCGCAGGGCACATCGGCTGGCTTCGTGCCGTTGATGGCCGAGTCGATATCGCCCAGCCATGTCGTGAAGGATCCCGCATCGAGGTACTGCGGCACTTGACCCGAGGCTGATGGGCTCGACATGCGCCAACCGTAACGGCCAGGTCTTTTCACCCACGTGCGCTTGCGCATTGAGCAGGGAGGACTCGAGGCCTTTACGCCCGCGCCCCTGATGTGCGTGTCATTTTGTTCGGACCTCAGGACTGGTCGAAGGCGCGGCTTTCGGCCCTGTGCGAGTACATGTCCTTGTCAGCCCTGCGCATGAGCTCATTGAACGTCGTGGCGCGGGCGTCAGCGGTGGCTCCACCAACGGTCACAGTCCCAGCCCACTTCTGTGCGGACACGCCGCTCTCGGCGAGATTGCGCTGGATGCGCTCGTTCATCGTCGTGGCATCGGCATGGAATCCCAGGCCGAGGATGACGAACTCATCGCCGCCCCAGCGGGCGACGAGATCCTCGGCGCGCACCATGGCCTTGATGGCATCGGCTGTGGCGCAGATGACCTCATCGCCGAAGTCGTGGCCGTACAGGTCATTGGCCTTCTTGAGCCCGTCGATGTCAACGAACAATGCGGAGATGGGCACCTGCTGACGAAGGCTCAGGGCGAACATCTGTGGGACTCGCGCCTCGATGCCTCGCCGGTTGAGCAGCCCGGTCAGTGGATCCTCCGTGGCAAGGGTCTTTTCGTACGCCATCGACGCAGCCAGGGCATCGACACTGCGCATGCGCATCCACAGCAGTACGCAACTGATCGAGAAGGCTGCCAGGCAGACGACCATCCAGTCGACAGCGGCTGCGGGAGTCAATCTGGTGGCGACCCATGCGCTGCCGGCCATCATCGGCACGCCTGCCACGAGGGTCGCCCGATAGCTCAGCGTCACGGGTGCGAAGGGGACGAGAACGAGGAGCGAATAGGCCAAGCCCGTTGGTGGGGTGTACAGACCCTCTTGAAGCTGGAGTGCGCCAACAAGGATCACGGACATGGCCGCGACTATCCAGGGCACGACTGCCGCAGGGATCCAGTCGCGGCCTACGATCAGTGCCACCACCATCATGATGACTGCAGCGATGGCCACCGGAAGGTTCTCGATGACACTCGGGTGCGCACCGATCACCGCGTTGAACACGGCCAAGGCGAACGTCACAATGGCGATCGCGCCGGCTATCCACGGTGACTCGCTCTTGACCAGCGAGTACCGGTAGGCAGCGCGCTCGGCATCGCTGATGCTCACTGGATGAGCATTGCGATGCAAGGGCAACATGAGTCTCCGCTGTCTTCAGATCTGGACAGCCATCATCCCACAGCCAGATCGCCCTGGGCCTGCCGTGGGACGAGCGAACGAACTGGATGGCGTGCCGTCAGGCGAGCACATCGAGATCGTCGAGGAAGCGCCTGCCGAAACTGATCAACTGCGCATCGGTCAGGGAGTCGATATC
>JBAYUM010000196.1:0-3873 GCA_041675125.1 Candidatus Nanopelagicales bacterium | reverse complement strand
TTTGAAGATTCAACTAAATGAATCTTCGGCACGAGAGGGTCCCTGAGAAATCTGGGACCCTTCGTCGTTCCGGGGGAGCGCGCGGCGCTGATGGCGTAGGGCACGGGTGAAGGCTCACGTCTGGTCAACGGTGTGAGCATGCTCGGTACCTCGCAAATTGGCAAGAATCAGCCGCATTGGCAACTTTGTGAGTGGCCGTTTGTGTGGGCAGCGTGCAGGGGACGCTACCCAGTGATTTGCATCGATAGTTTCTCCACGCCAAGAAATTGAATGTTCAGCTAATTGAACGTTCGGTCAGGTCGAGGGTGTCTGAGGAGTCAGGGACCCTCAGCCGATGCGGGCGTCAGCGTCGTACTCCTTCAGGTGGGCAACAACGGAGGCTTGCGTGTCGTCAGCGGCTCGAGCATCGTCGGAATTTGGCGAGTTAGCCAACGCAGGTGCACCGGGTTATGTGAGCCATCGAGATCGGTGGCAATCTGCGGTTCCTTCCCATCGCAGGTAACAGATTGATAACAATCATTGGAAATTCGCTGGACGCGTGATCATTTACGGGCCTATCGTCCAATTCATCGGCAGCCATTTCGCTCCTCGTGAGCGATTACGGAAGGAAACGCAAATGGAGAAGCGCACAAGATCTCGCGCATTGACGGTCGGCGCGGTTGGTGTCACTGTGATCGCGGGACTCATTTCGACCCCCGCCTTCGCGGCAACCCCCACGCCCGCACCCGCGAAGGCGAAGGCGAACAACAATGCCGCGTGCCCGGCCCAGGATGGTGTCACGTCTACTTCGGTCACCATCGGCGACTTCCTGCCGAAGACTGGCCCGGCGTCGGCGACGTTCATCGATGCTGACAAGGCCGTGGCGCTGCGGATCGCGCAGGAGAACGCCAAGGGCGGAGTGTTTGGCCGAAAGATCAACATCATCGTGTATGACGATCAGGCGAACGGACAGACCCAGACGACCATGGCCACCAAGGCGCTGCAGTCCGACAAGGTGTTCGGGCTGATCATGACCTCGGCCACCGACTCCGCCTTCCCCACGTTCAAGGCGAACAGCGTGCCGGTGACGGGTTTCAATGCACTGGCGATGGCCAATGACCGCAACGCTTTCTCCGCTACCGGGGTGCCGTCTACGCAGTATGTGAACACGGCCACGATCGAGAAGCTGAAGTCCGGTGGTGTCACGAGCGCCGCGATCATCTCGCACAACAGCCCGAGTGCGGCGAACTCGGCCCGTCTGCAGGCCGTGGCCGCCGGTGCCGGTGGCGTCAAACAGGGGTTGCTGATCCTCGACGAGCCCCAGGGCACGCACGACGCGACCGCGACCGCACTGCGAATCAAGAACTCCGGAGCCGACGGCGCGTACCTGACGATGTTCACTGACGGTGTGGTGTCGATCGTGCAGGCGTTGAAGCAGCAGGGGGTGAACCTCAAGAGCATCAACGGCGCTGGTATTGCCGATCCCGCGGTCATCGCCAAGTCTGGTGGGGCCTTGGAAGGAGTCAACGCACAACTCTCGGTCGTGCCGATCGGCGTACCCGGGCACCCCGCGGTACGGACCTACGCCAACGGCATGAAGGCGGCCAACGCCAACCCGTACAGCTCGATCGCGCCGGTCGGATTCGCCGCGGCCGACCTCATGATCGCCGGATTGAAGCTGGCAGGGCCGTGCCCGACTCGGGAGAAGTTCATCAGCGCCCTGCGCAACGTGTCGAAGTATGACGCAGGCGGCATGCTGCCCGCGCCGATCTCCTTCAAGCCGGGCCTGCTGCCGAACGGCACGCCCGTCAAGTGCGCCTGGTTCGTCGAGGTGAAGAACGGCCAGCCCGTGCCCGACAAGGCCCCGACCTGCGGCAAGATCGTCGACGTCTCCACCGGCCAGGTGGTCGGCTGACCGATCGGCTTTGATGCGGGGCGGGGGCCATCGGCCGCCGCCCCGCATCGTCCCCGGTGCACCACAGGGCTAGAGCTGGTCCCGTGGGGGGCTTCGGCGCGCCGAGGTCTACCTCTAAGTGTGGTGTGTTAACTGCATCATGGGTAACAGCACGCCCTCCACGTTCGTAGCTGCATCCAATGCCAGCCGCGCATAGAAGCACTGTTCACAGACGATGAGCGCGCGATCTGTGCTCGCCGTCTTGCGGACTAGAGTCGAAGCGCGGAAATGGAACTGAATCTGATGGGTCTGGTGCATGTGTAGGTGACAGTGACCTATCGCAGGAAAGTTGGCATGACCAACTGGCTGAGGGTCCTTCTTTTTGGGGCCCTGTTCGTTTTCGGCATGGCAGTCGAATCGCCTACCTTCGATGCAAGCTTATCCAAGCGTACCCAAGAGGGCAGCCGGCTTTGATGTTCTCCGTCCGAAGTGCTCTCCGCATCGCTACGGTCGTCACCAATGGTTGCCTGTGCGTTGCCGGACAAAGTGAGAGGTGCTGATGTCTGATCTGCCACTGCCGATTCGAGATGACCTGAACCGCGCGTACTGGGATGGCGCGCAGGACGAGAAGCTCGTGATCCTGCGTTGCCCTGATTGTCAGACCTACGTCCACCCGCCCCGCGCCATGTGCACCGACTGCTGGAATGAGCAGCTTGTGCCCACTGAGGTCAGCGGCAGGGGATCGATCTACAGCTGGTCGGTCATGCACTCGCGTGGCAATCCTGGTTTCGAGGACCGCCTTCCCTACGCCGTGCTCATCGTGGAGCTTGCCGAGCAGAAGGACCTGCGCGTTGTCGGGAACCTTGTTGGCTCGCAGCCCAATGAGCTCGCAATCGGGACACCCATGCAGGTTGTCTTCGAGAAGATCGATGACGACGTGACACTTCCGCAGTGGCGCATCGCTGGGAAAGAAGGAGATGCCAAGTGAGCAATCCCCTCCGCGACCGTGCGGTCTTCGTCGGTGTGGGCCACACTCCGAGTTCGAGGAACATGGGCAAATCGGCAATGCGGTTCACGCTCGAAGCGTGCACGGAAGCCATCGAGGATGCCGGTATTGAGCGAAGCGAAATCGATGGAATCGTGACCGTAGGCACGCTCGGCGAGCTCGAGGTGCTGCAGCATCTAGGGCTTGACGGCGTGACCTACCATGCCGGTCCGCTGGGCGGCGGCGACGGTGGTGGCGTCGCGGCAAACGCGGCGTTGGCTGTGGCTTCCGGGCTGTGCGATGTGGCGCTGGCATTCGTCACGATGGAGGCGCCGAAGCCGGGTGTCACCTACAACTACATGGGGCGCAATGGTGCGCAAGGTGATGACGCGTTCACCTTGCCCTACGGCGACGGCGTCTTCATGCAGCACTTCGCGCCCTGGTACCAGCGTCGTCGTCTGCTTGATGGCGTCACTGATGAGCAGATCGGTGCGTACGTCGTGGCGATGCGCGAGAATGCCACCAGGAATCCCAATGCCGTCTGGCGCGATGCTGTCACGATGGAGGACTACCTCGCGTCGCGCTATGTAGCCGAGCCCTTGCGGCTCCTGGACTGCGACATGCCCGTCGACGTCTGCGGGGCAGTGATCGTCACGACACCGGAGCGGGCCAAGGATCTCAAGCAGAAGCCTGTGTACGCGAGTGCGATGACCACAGGCCAGCGCCCCCGGCCGAACGGCATCTTCTGGCACGACTACGACGAGATGCCTTACAAGTGGGCAGCGAAACGGCTGTGGTCGAACTCGGGCTTCGGCCCCCAGGACATGGACTTCGCAATGCTCTACGACGGCTTTGCCCCTCTGGTGCTGTACTGCCTGCAGGATTTCGGCTTCGTCCCGAAGGGGACCGCGGGGGAGTTCCTGGGAGCTGGGGAGCATCTGGCATCCGGGTCGCTTCCGCTGAACCCGCATGGAGGCAACAACAGTGAGGGCCGCAGTTGGGGCTTCGGTCACGT
>JBAYUM010000195.1:0-3882 GCA_041675125.1 Candidatus Nanopelagicales bacterium | reverse complement strand
GCGCTTCGTGGACCAGCGCACCTTCGGCGGGCTCATGACAAATGAGCTGGTGCCCGATCAGGCGGGCGGATGGCTGCCTCGCGAGATCGCGCATATCGCACGGGACCCGCTGGACCCGCTGTTCGACGAGCAGCTGGTTATCCATCGGATGCGCGGACGGGACACCGAGATCAAGCGTGCACTGCTGGATCAGTCGCTCATCTCGGGCATCGGCAACATCTATGCCGACGAGGCACTGTGGCGGGCGCGAGTGCATGGGCAACGGCGAGCATCAGGCCTTTCCACCGTGAAGATCCGCGAACTGCTGGCCCATGCCGGGGACGTGATGTCTCAGGCGCTGGAGCAGGGGGGAACGAGCTTCGACTCGCTGTACGTCGACGTCAACGGTGAGTCCGGCTACTTCAGCCGGTCGCTCAATGCATATGGGCAGGAGGGCGAGCCGTGCCCGCGGTGTGCATCACCGATACGTCGGGAGAAGTTCATGAATCGATCGAGCTTCTCGTGCCCGAGGTGTCAGCGCTCCCCAGGCGACACTGCCCGGTAGGCTCGACCCAATCGTCCACGGCGGCATTCCCCACGCCCCCAAGACACGGAGCACTGTGCATCTCAAGAGCATGACTCTCAAGGGCTTCAAGTCCTTCGCGTCCTCGACGACCATGAATTTCGAGCCTGGAGTGACCTGTGTTGTCGGTCCGAACGGCTCGGGCAAGTCCAATGTGGTGGATGCCCTGGCCTGGGTCATGGGCGAGCAGGGTGCCAAGTCACTGCGCGGCGGCAAGATGGAGGACGTCATCTTCTCCGGGACGGCCGGGCGAGCCCCTCTGGGTCGCGCCGAGGTGTCGCTCACGATCGACAATTCCGACGGGGCACTTCCGATCGACTACACCGAGGTCACGATCTCGCGCACCCTGTTCCGCAACGGCGGCTCAGAATACGGGATCAATGGACAGCCCTGCCGTCTGCTCGATGTCCAGGAGTTGCTGAGCGACTCGGGCATCGGCCGCGAGATGCATGTCATTGTCGGCCAAGGCCAGCTCGACACCATCTTGCAGGCCACGCCAGAGGATCGCCGTGGCTTCATCGAAGAGGCCGCTGGGGTGCTCAAGCATCGGCGTCGCAAGGAGAAGGCCCTGCGCAAGCTGGATTCCATGGAGGTCAATCTCACCCGCCTTCAGGACCTCACCACTGAACTGCGTCGCCAGCTCAAGCCCCTGGGCCGGCAGGCTGAGGTCGCGCGTCGTGCGGTGGTCATTCAAAGCGATGCCCGCGATGCCCGCCTGCGATTGATGGCCGACGATCTGGTGCAGATGCGTGGCGCCCTCGCTGCCGAGGTGGCGGACGAGTCAGCCCTGCGCTCGCGCCAGACCGAGGTTGAAACCGAGCTCAATCAACTGCGCGCGACTGAATCGTCGACCGAGGCCGAGGTGCTGGCCCAGGCGCCGCGACTCCAGAGCGCCCAGGAGACCTGGTTCGCGCTCAGCGGCCTGCGCGAGCGCTTCAGTGGACTCGTCCAGCTGTGTGCCGAACGAGTGCGCAACCTTGCCCCTGAGGCCCAGGATGAGCATCCTGGCCGGGATCCCGAGCAGCTCGACGCCGAGGCGCGCACCCTTCGTTCCCAGGAGTTCGAACTCGGCCGCGAGGTCGAGGCTGCGCGTGACGGGCTTGCGGGAGCCATGACCGCGCGCCAACGGGCTGAGGACGCCTTCACCTCGGAGGAGCGGCGGGTCAGTACCGCCGAACGGGCAGCAGCTGAGCGGCGCGAGGGCCTGGCTCGACTCACCGGCCAGGTCAACGCGGCCCACTCGCGACTTGAGGCCCGCGCCCATGAGCTTGAGCGGCTTCGCGAGGCCATCCGTGAGGCAGGCGAGCGGGGCGACAGGGCACAGGCGCAGTTTCAGGCGATAGAGGTGCAGGTCGCCGGGCTGGACGCCGGCGAGGTCGGCCTGGATGAGCAGCATGAGCAGGCTGAGGCGGCACTGGCCGCTGCTGATGCTGAGGTCGAGCGGCTTCGTGGGATTGAAGCCACGAGCGAACGCGAACGTGCTGCACTGGCTGCACGGCTCGATGCCTTGTCGATGTCGCTCCTGCGCAAGGACGCCGGAGGCATGCTTGCGGCATCTGCCGATCAACTGCCCGGGCTGCTCGGCCCACTTGCATCGCAGCTGCGCGTGGCAAGCGGAGCGGAAGCGGCTGTTGCGGCAGTACTGGGTGATCTTGCCGATGCAGTCGTGGTTCGCGGAGTCGACGCAGCCGTCTCATCGGTGATCCTGCTCAAGGAGCGTGACGCGGGTCGCGCCGCACTGGTTGTCGCACCCGATGGCGCCAGTCCAGTGCCGGCCGCATCAGCCTTGGCACCTGCTGGCTCCTGGCTGATCGATCAGGTGAGCTGCGACAACGCGCTTCGTGCGGTCATCGAGCGACTTCTGGTGAATGCGGTGCTCGTCGACGAGGTCCAGCTGGCGGCCCAACTGTCCCAGGTTCATCCCAGTCTGGTCTTCGTGACGCAGGCAGGAGACGTGTTCACGCATGATGTGGTGCACGGTGGCTCCCAGAGCGCACCGAGCCTGCTGGAAGTGCAGGCTGCCTTCGATGAGACTCAGGCGGCGCTGCAGCAGGTGGTGCATGCAGCCGAGCGCGCGCGTTTCGACATGGTCGCGGCCCGGCAGGCCCAACTTGATGCAGCAGCCGTCGTCGAGCATGCACTGTCCGGTCTGCATGAGTCTGATGCGCGCATGGCTGCCGTTGCAGAGCAGCTCGGTCAGCTCGGTCAGGTTGCCCGCGCCGCGGGAGCCGAGGCAGAACGCCTCACCCAGTCACTTGCTGCCGCCGAGGTGGCCCATGCGACCGACGTGGAGACGCATCAGCTGTTGCAGCAGAGGTTGGCGACTGCTCAGGCTGAGCCTGCCGCGGATCTTGGCGCAGATGAGCGCGAGGAACTCGCGGAGCTGGCTCGTGTCGCACGACAGCAGGAAGTCGATGCGCGACTGTCGCTGCGCACGGGCGAGGAGCGCGTCACCGCTGTCGGCATCCGTGCCGAGCAGCTCGAACGAGCTGCATCGTCGGAGCGAGAGGCTCGGGTTGCGGCCATTGCGCGCCGCCAGCAGCGCGCCCGAGACCTGGTGACCGCAACTGCAGTGCTCAATGGCTCGCGGGCGTCGCTCTCCCGGATCGAGGTGTCAGTTGCGCAGGCGGGCACTGAGCGCTCGCTCGTCGAGAAGCAGCGCAAGGATCGAGATGAGAGCCTCATCGCCATTCGATCGAGGATTCGCGAGCTGTCATCCGAATTCGACCTGCTCAAGGACAGCGTTCACCGCGATGAGGTGGCTCGCGCTGAGCAGCGCATGCGCATCGAGCAGGTCACCGATCGGGCTCTCGAGGAGTTCGGCATCGAGGGTGATGTGCTCGTCGCTGAATACGGCCCTGACCAACTGGTGCCACCGAGCCCGAGTGCGCCAGGCGATGAAGTGCCCGAGGATGCACCCCAGCCACAGCCGTACCCATTCGTGCGTCAGGAGCAGGAGAAGCGCCTCAAGGAGGCGGAGCGAGGACTGGCCCTGCTGGGCAAGGTCAATCCGTTGGCCCTCGAGGAATTCACGGCGATGGAGGAGCGGCATCGCTTCCTGTCCGAACAGCTCGATGACCTGCGTCGCACGCGTGACGATCTGCTGTCGATCGTCAAGGAGGTCGACGCGCGCGTGGAGCAGGTGTTCACCGAGGCCTACACCGAGATCGCGCGCGAATTCGAGGGGGTGTTCGGCCGGTTGTTCCCAGGCGGCGAGGGCCGCCTGATCCTCACAGACCCGGGGAACATGCTCACCACTGGCGTCGATGTCGAAGCTCGTCCGCCGGGCAAGAAGGTGAAGCGACTGTCCCTGCTCTCAG
>JBAYUM010000194.1:0-3904 GCA_041675125.1 Candidatus Nanopelagicales bacterium | reverse complement strand
TCCAAGGCGATCCTGGACGTGTCAACTACCGCGCTGCAAAAGCAGGCGTCGTGGCGCTCATGAAGAGCGTTGCCATGGCTGGGGAGGGCGGGGCCTTCCGCTGCAACGCCATCGCCCCGGTCGCGAACACGCGCATGACCGAAGCGTCGAACATGATCATGAAGGGCGGGCCCGAGGACGTCGCACCCATGGCGGTCTACCTCATGTCGGCAGCATCTGCGCCGCTGAACGGCCAGATCTTCACCGTCGATGCCGACCGCATCGCAACGTGGCAGGACCCGGTCGAGCAGCGCATGGTGTTTGCGGCCTCGCGTTGGACCCAGGCCGAGCTCGCAGAGCAGGTCCCGTGGCTCTTCGAGGACACGGCACATCGGATGGTGATGCGAGGCGAGGCTGCCGACCCCGGATAAGGCTGCGTTCCTTCCTGACCGTTAGGGCGGCGACGAGGACCGTGTCGCTCGCCGCCGCCCCAACGCGGCAGCACCGAGGGCCTGTCGTCACCCGTAGGTCTTGATGACCTCGAAGAGCCGGTGCGACCCTTCGCCCATGAGTGAGAACAAGGCGGCGCAGGCCTCGCTGGTCTGCTCCGCCTCCATGACCTGCTCGATTGCGGCAGCGTCCTCGAAGAGGACGATGTCGGCGTATCCGGCATCGTCCTTGACGACAATGCGCCGGATGATCCCCCGTTGCTGCTGGACGAACTCGGTTTCGAAGCGGTCCGACGCGGCCACCATGGCCTCTTCGGTTACGCCATCCTTCAACGCGAAGGACGCTATGGCGATGTGCATATTGTGTCTCCTCTCGACATGCACGACGCTATTGTTGAATCTGTCCTTATCTGTCATATTTCTTCTGTGACGGGAGACGGCAGGCGCGGCGAGCGCATGAGGCGACTTGACGCACTCAAGGATCTGCTGGCGGCTCGCGAGTTCGTGAGTGCAGCGGAACTCGCGACCGACCTCGGCGTAACCGTTCGCACCGTCCACCGGGACCTGGCGGTCCTGCGAGACCTCGGAGTGCCGATCGAGGGCGGCCGCGGCCGCGGTGGAGGGCTGTGGCTGGAGCAGGGCTGGTCGCTCGGCCGCGTCCATCTCAATGAGTCCGAGGCGCTCGGACTGCTGCTCAGTTTGACGATCGCCCAGAAGGTCGGCTCACCTCTCATGCTCGATGACCTGCGATCGATTACCCGGAAGGTTGCCGCGGCGTTCGCCCCCGCACAAGCACGCCGCATCCTGGCGCTGCGCCGGCGTATCCTCATCGGCACGCTCGCGTCCGAGCGCACGCTCGAGACCTACCAGACTCCGTCCGCCGCGGTGACCCGTGCCCTGCTTGATGCCTTCGTACACCGACGCACTGCACTAGTCCAGTACGAAGACCGGAATGGCTTGCTGACCGAACGCGAGATCGAGCCGCAATACCTCTACTACAACCTGCCAATCTGGTACACACTGGCGTGGGATCGTCTGCGCGACGACGTTCGCTTCCTGCGGATCGACCGCTTTCATGCGATCAGCGTTCTCCCAGAGGAGTTCCGTCTGCGTCGGTCGGAGGCGTTCTTAGCGGCCGGTGAGCCTGGAGTGAGCACGATCTAGATGTAACGGGCTGGAGCGAGAGTGATTCGCGTGGCTCATCGGCAGGATCCCAGCTCGATGACCTGTAGGGGCAGGGGTACTTGCCAGTGACCAGTAGCGTGATGCAATGTCTGCGGCACGAACCTTCGCCAGAAGGCGTCAGTGAAACCGACAGCAATCCCCCCTTATGAGACTATTCGAGAAGGCAGTCACTCACAATGCTCAAGGCTGAGCGAAGGATTGCTGCTGATTCGCTCGGTGACTTCTACGGGGCTGAGCGTTTCTGGCGAGCGACAATTGCCGTGCCTGCAATTGCAATATTTGCGAGTTACCGGGCGTGTGGCACTGCTGAAGGAACATGACTCCATTCAGGGAAGTCCAGTACGCATATGTCAGCCTGGGCCCATCAGAAAGATCACGGCCTCCTCAAGGACTGAAATCCTCAATCGGAAATAGGATTTCGAATCCCAGGTCCGTGGAAGTACCGTTTTCATCGGTAACGGATGCGTCGCTGCGACAAATCCTGGCCATATTCGAAGTTGATCGCCCCGAGGACTCGCGACTCAGCGATGCATCGACCGCGCCCACTATAAGAATGCCTCGCTCCGTGGGTGCGGCGCCGGGGCGAGCACCCTGATTCCGATGAAGGCGCGCTGCTGGTCAGCGCTCGCACCACGCATGAGACGCAGAGTGGTAGATGCGCCCCGATCTGCCCCGGAGCCGTTGACTTCTGCGATCAGAGGTGAGCGCTGCCGCCGCCCCCGACCGGGATCGACTGGCCGGTGATCATGCGAGCGCGATCAGAGCAGAGGAACGCGACAAGCGCCGCCATCTCCGATGGCTCCCCGAACCGACCGGCTGGGATGCGCTGCGTCATGTCCTGAGTCTCCACAGCGACACTCGTGTTCCGCTCACGCGCGAGCCACTCCCAATACGAGCGATTGCGCTCGGTCAGGATGGAGCCGGTGAGGATGTTGTTCACGGTGATGCCTTCTGCCGCAAGCCGGGCGGCGAGCAGGCGGTGCATTCCGGCTACCGGGGGACGCACGACATTGGGCAACAGGTGCGGGAGGTGGGTGCTCGGCTCACGGGCCACTCCGGAACCGATATTGCAGATGCGACCCCAACCCTGCTGCTGCATGTCTGGCACGCACGCACGTGCCAGGGCCCAGGAGGAGACCAGCAACTGCGTGAACTCCTCACGATAGGCATCGGTCTCCATGCCCTCGAACGTCCCGGCGCCAGGGCCCGATCCCTCTTTCGCCGCATCGATCACATGGCCGATGACGTTGCTGATCGCGATGCTGATCGGTCCGAAGCGATCACGCGATTCGGCGACGACGCGATCGACACTTGCCGGATCGGTCATGCTGGCCGCGATCCCGTGCACGTTGCCCGGCGCAATGTCCTCCAGTTCAGCGAGGGTTTCGTCCAGGCTGGACTGAGTACGTGAGGCGATGACGACCTTGGCGCCCTCGCGGGCGAACGTCGTGGCAATCGCGCGGCCGATGCCGCGACTGCCGCCGGAAACGATGGCCACCCGGCCCGAGATCCCATAGTCCATTAGAAGATCGCCGATCCGACGCCACCGTCGACGGTGATGGTGATTCCGCTCAGATAGGCAGCGCCCTCCGAGCACAGAAACGTAACGGCGTTGGCCACGTCTTCGTCGGTTGCCATTCCGCCGCGCAGCACGGCGTTCGCCGTGATGCCGCTCGACCCGACCTCGCCGGTGACGACCTTGTTCAAGCCCAGCATTCCAAGTGAGGCGACTGCGGCCAACTCGTCGGCCTCGGCGTCAACTGATTTCGCCTGGGCCGAGCCTACCCACACAAAGCGACCCCATTTCTGGGCAAGCATGCGGGGCAGCGCGGCGCGATATGCGTCAACCGCGTTGGTCACGTCGGCCCAAGCCGCATACAGCTCGTCGGGGTCAGAGACCTCCAGCAAGTCGCTGCCCGGCCGGGAGCGGCCCACAGCAACCACGACATCGGCCTGCGCTTCGGCAGTGCCGGGTGATGATTCGGCGATGACCGCACCCTCAGCTGCCAGCACTCGACGGCAAGCCGCGAGCGTTCCTTCGTCGGGTCCACACACCGACACCACTCGACCCTTGAGTTGAAGATCCATGCGCCGCGGCTACCTTTCGGACCGGCTGGCGGGGTGGACCGCAGGGAGACTGGATGAGATTTGGCTACGCATCGTTGCCCTTTCGAAACATCGTCTGGGTCGGGTGTTGCTCGAGCCAGCGAGTCAAGCAGACGATCTGTTCAACGTCAACGACTTTGGTCCCCAAAGACGACAGCTCTCGGGGAGAGAAGCTCTTGGGTCTG
>JBAYUM010000193.1:0-3926 GCA_041675125.1 Candidatus Nanopelagicales bacterium | reverse complement strand
TGCGAACCCTGCAGGGCTATGGCGTGACTGAACGAGTAATCGATCTTCCACGGTTCGAGGCTGTTGATGTCCAGCAGCACCATGCCTCGCGCAGGGGGCAGAGGCGATTCTTCAGGCGGAACACCGGAATATCCGAGCTCATTTCGACTGTTGAAGATCAAGGGCATGCTCAATCGGCGTCTTGACCCAGCGATCAAGGTGAGGGCAGCACAACGATCAACGTGCCCTTGTGCGCGAACTTGTAGACGTGCGCCGCAGCCTGCTCTGACAACCGGACGCAGCCACCGCGAGCGATGGCGAGCCCCAGCTGCTTGACCGAGTGCATGCGCTTGCCGTTGTAGTAGCGCGGAATGCTGTGCAAGCCGATAGGCGACTTCGTGTCGGGTCCATAGGTGAATCGGACCATGTGGTTGAACGTCACTCGTGAATTGGGGTTGTAGGCCACCGGTGACTTGGAGAAGACGTGGTACTCGCCGGCCCTGGGGCGGTCGAACCTCCCAACGACCGGGTACTGGGCCACGACCTCGTCATTGGCCTTGATCAGCCAGACGGTCATCAGGGCCTTGTCGTAGACCACGCGCTTCTGGCCAGCGTGCTTGCGATCATTGGGATAGACGGGCACCCACTTGGCCTTGTGCGTTCTCGACGCTGCCCGTGGCGCATGAGTGGGGACAGGGGTGACGACGGGGGTCGGCAGCACGAGTTCGGTCGCGGTGGACTCAGGTTCAGGGGTGGCGGCATCGGCTGAACGGGCCGAGATCGCCACCCACCCCGCGATCCCGATGAGCACGACAAGGGCAAGCCCCAGGATGGAGAACTTGGAAATCCAGGAGCCGAACCGCGGTCGATGCTCAGGCACATCTCGTTTGTACCCCACCGATGGGACAAAACCCTGCTCCCGCACGGGAGCCGACCTGCTGAGTCGATCAGGGCGCCATCACAGGGCCTGCCCGCCCTGCTGCAGCCATTGAGCGCCGAATGCCTGCTCCTTGCCCAGGTATCGCTCAGTCTGCTCGAGGGCGAGCCGCTCCACCTTTGCGCCCAGAAGGGGGATCGACGCCTTGAACTCGCCTTCGGTGAGCACCGCAGTCTGGCTCCCGTCGAAGGTCATCGACGCGGTTCCGGTGAACGTGAGTGGAGCGCTGAACCCGACGTGAAACTCGCAGGTGCACCGGTCGGCATCGAGCGGCTGCCACTCCTGATGCTCGGTCACGGTCAGCGTCTGGCCAACGATGGCAACTGCGAAGGAGGGCATCTCGGAGGGCAGGATGCGGGTGATCTCCAGCACGGTGACGCCATCTGCACTGGTTGTGGTCGACTGCGTCACCTCAAGTGCTCCGGTCACATGTGCGCGTGCAGTGATGTATTCGGCATCGGTCACCATCGCGCGGACTGCCGATGGGCCGGCCGCATAGATCTGCACGAACCTCAATCTGGTTCCCATGCGAGACATCCCTTCCCTTAATCGTTAGCGTAGACGGGTGACCGATGTAGTGGATGCCGTGCTCGATGTCCTTGGCAGCGATGCGGACGTGTCGTTGCGAGTGCTTGCCCAGCGCATGTTCCGTTACATGACATGGGATGACGTCCGCGGCTTCAGCCCGGCGACCTTGGTGTCCCATCTCGAGTATCTGCGAGCCGTCGCGGACGAACGACCTCATGACCGAGCCAATGTCGAAGTGCGCAACTTCTCCGACCCCGAATTCACGGTTGCAACCGTGGTCACCGCAGACTCGCCCTTCCTGGTGGACTCCATCGTCGGCGCATTGCAGGTCGAGGACCGCATCCCGCGGATGGTCGTCCATCCACAGATAGTGGTGAGGCGGGATGCCACCGGCCAGCTGCTCGAAGTGCTCGACCTCGACAGCGATGACGTACGTCCCGCCGATTCCCAGGTTGAGGCCTGGATTCAGATCGAGCTCGAGCGCGACTACCTGCGTGAGGACAACAGGCGTACTGCCGATCACGTGCGCAGGGTTCTGCATGATGTCGAGACCGCGATCACGGACTGGTCGGCGATGCGTGTCACGGCGCTTGAGATCGCTCGGGACCTGGATGCCATGCCGGGATCCACGTGGGCGACCCAGGACATTCGCGAGAGTGCTGCACTGCTGAGATGGATGGAGGACGAGCACTTCCTGTTCCTCGGCTACAAGGAGTACTCGCTCGTCATGGTCGACGGAGTCGAGGCGCTGCAGGCCAAGGAGGACACTGGACTTGGCATCCTGCGCCCGATCGAGGCAAGCCTGAGCGACATGCAAGCCGGCGAGATCATTCCTCTCTCGACACTTGCGCAGGCACATGCGCATGACCCGCATCCCCTGGTGCTCACCAAGGCGAATTCTCGCTCCACTGTGCATCGCACCGCGTACCTGGACTACGTCGGAGTCCGCACCCTGAATGCGGCAGGCCAGGTCACGGGCGAACGTCGTTTCCTGGGCCTGTACACCGGCTCTGCATTCACCGAGAGCGTCCTGACGATCCCCATCCTGCGGCAGAGGTTCGCTCACATGATGGAGTCGATGGATATCGTGTCCGGCTCGCACAGCGCACGTGATCTGCGGCAGTTCATCGAGACATTTCCGCGCGATGAGTTCTTCACGATGCATACCAGTCAGCTCGTCGAGCTTGCCACGTCCGTCATTCATCTCGCCGAGCGCAGGCAGGTCAAGGTCTACATCAGGCCCGATGACTTCGGCAGGTACGTGTCTGCCTTCGTGTACCTGCCTCGCGACCATTACGACACTGATGCACGGTTGCGCATCCAGGAGCTGCTGCGCGACTACTACGACGCAGGTGCCGTGGACCATTCAGCGCAGGTCACCGAGGCCCCGCATGCCCGACTCCACTTCGTCGTGCACCTGCGCGACGGTGCAGTCGTTCCGGAGGCCAGGATCGTCGAGCTCGAGACTGCGATCGAGCTCGCGGTGCGAACCTGGACCGACGAGTTCACCACGGCCGCAGTGGCCGAGGTCGGCAATCAGGAGGTCGCCTCGTTCCTGCATCAGTTCGTCGATGCCTTTCCCGAGGGATACAAGGCCGCCTATCCGGCACAGGTCGGTGTCCAGGATGCGCTCACGATCGCCCAGCTCTCCGAGGGCCAGCTCATCGTCGAGTTCGAGCTGGGCGCCGACGACCTCGCCCATCAGGCAAGGATCAAGTTGATTCGCATCGGTGATGCGATGTCGCTCTCGCAGGTGCTTCCGATGCTGCAGCATCTCGGGGTTCGAGTGCTCAGCGAGTACCCCTATGCCGTCGATCGCGATGGATTCGCACCAGCGTGGATCCTCGACTTCGGGGTCGAGCTGCCTGAGGACGAGATCATCGGACGCGCCAGCGTTGCCGAGCGCTTCGTCGACGCCTTCCGCGCAGTCTGGTTCGGGCAGGCGGAGTCCGATGACTTCAACGGGCTCGTCGTTCGAGCGGGTCTCACCTGGAGGCAGGCGGCGATCCTGCGTGCCTATGCGCGTTACCTGCGTCAGATCGGAACCGCCTTCGGACAGGACTACATCCAGCAGGTGCTGCTCACCTACCCTCGGCAGTCGCAACTGCTGGTCGACCTGTTCGCTCGGCAGTTCGACCCTGAATTCATCGGCGATCGAGATGCGCAGGCTGCTGAACTGGCCGCACAGATGCGCGGGGCACTCGATGAGGTTCCGGTGCTGGATCACGATCGGATCCTTCGAGGCTTCCTGTCCCTGGTCAGGGCCACCCTGCGCACCAGCTTCTATCTCGCCCAGGGATCGGACAGCCCGCGAGCCTTCGCCTTCAAGCTCGATTCGCGCGCAGTGCCGGACATGCCACTGCCGGTCCCTCTCGTGGAGATCTGGGTGTACTCACCCAGGGTCGAGGGCGTGCACCTGCGCTTCGGGCGCGTCGCCCGAGGAGGCCTGAGATGGAGTGATCGCCGGGAGGACTTCCGCACC
>JBAYUM010000192.1:0-3948 GCA_041675125.1 Candidatus Nanopelagicales bacterium | reverse complement strand
TTGCCTCGGCGACAGGACCCTGCGAGGTCGAGCAGGCTGCCACCGCAAGTCCGACTGCGACCAGTCCGGTTCCGGCCAGAACCGTTCGGCGCTGCATGGATCCTTGATCGGTCATGTTGAATCCTCCTTCGGACACACTACGACGAACGGCGCTTGGCCCGTGGACGACTGACACCGGGCAGCAGGTCAGCGAGGAATGAGCCGGTATGGCTTGCCGCCACCTTCGCGACATCCTCCGGCGTTCCGACGGCGACGACCTGTCCCCCACCCGATCCGCCTTCAGGTCCCATGTCGATCAACCAGTCAGCGGTCTTGATGACGTCGAGATTGTGCTCGATGACCACGACCGAATTGCCCTTGTCGACCAGGGAGTGCAGCACCGCGAGCAGTTTGCGGATGTCCTCGAAGTGCAGGCCTGTCGTTGGCTCATCGAGCACATAGATGGTGCGTCCGGTCGAGCGCTTCTGCAGTTCTGCGGCAAGCTTGACCCGCTGCGCCTCGCCTCCTGAGAGCGTCGGCGCCGGCTGGCCGAGCCGCACATAGCCAAGGCCCACCTCCGCGAGTGTGCTCAGGTGACGAGCGATCGCGGGTACTGCCGAGAAGAACTCCTTGGCCTCCTCGATCGGCATGTCGAGCACATCGGAGATGCTCTTGCCCTTGAAGTGCACCTCCAAGGTCTCTCGGTTGTACCGCGCCCCATTGCACACCTCGCAGGGCACGTACACGTCAGGAAGGAAGTTCATCTCGATCTTGATGGTGCCGTCGCCGGAGCAGGACTCGCAGCGACCGCCCTTGACGTTGAACGAGAATCGTCCCTGCAGATAGCCCCGCACCTTTGCCTCAGGCGTCTCGGCGAAGAGCTTGCGCACATGATCGAACACACCTGTATACGTGGCCGGGTTGCTTCGCGGAGTTCGACCGATGGGGCTCTGGTCGACATGCACGACCTTGTCGACCTGATCGAGGCCGAGCACCTTCTTGTGGCGACCGGGCACATGGCGAGCGCCGTTGAGATCGCGCGCCAGCACCGAGTACAGCACGTCATTGACGAGAGTCGACTTGCCCGACCCGCTCACGCCGGTGACAGCCACCAGGCATCCCAGCGGAAAGTCGACGGTGACATTGCGCAGGTTGTGCTCGCTTGCACCCTGCACGGTGATCCTGCGGTCGGTGACCGGTCGGCGGATTTCCGGGATCTCGATCCTGCGCTTGCCGGTCAGGTACTGTCCGGTGATCGACTCAGGATTGCTGAGCAGGTCCGCTACCGGACCGCTCACGACCACATGTCCGCCGTGCTCGCCGGCTCCTGGACCTATGTCGACCACCCAGTCAGCCGTGCGAATGGTGTCCTCGTCGTGCTCGACGACGATCAGCGTGTTGCCGAGGTCGCGCAATCGGATCAGGGTCTCGATGAGCCGACGATTGTCGCGCTGGTGCAAGCCGATGCTCGGTTCGTCGAGAACGTAGAGCACGCCGACCAGGCCGGAGCCGATCTGGGTTGCCAGTCGAATGCGCTGGGCCTCACCGCCGGCGAGGGTTCCAGCGGCTCGATCGAGGGTGAGGTAGTGAAGTCCGACGTCGACGAGGAACTGCAGCCGCTCGTTGACCTCCTTCAGCACCCGCGTTGCGATCTTCGCATCGCGGGTGGAGAGCCTCATGTCGGTGAGCATCGAGGCCGTCTCGCCGATGGGCAGGGCTGCCACCTCGGCAATGGAATGACCATTGACGGTCACGGCGAGCGACAGCGGCTTCAGTCGCGCACCCTTGCAGGCGTGGCACGGCACTTCTCGCATGAAGCCTTCGAAGCGCTCACGTGCGGCATCGCTCTCGGTCTCGGCATGCCGTCGTGCGACATAGGCGAGAGCACCCTCGAACCCCGTGGTGTACGAACGGGTCCGTCCATAGCGGTTGCGGTACTTCACATGGACTTCCGCCTCATGGCCCTCAAGGATGGCCTTCCTGGCCTTGGCCGGAAGCTTGTCCCATGGAGTGTCCATGTCGATGTCGAGCTCCTCGCACAGTGACTCCAGCAGACGCCGGAAGTAGTCGGAGACCATGCCGCCTGCCCATGGAGCGATTGCGCCTTCGTTCAAGGTTGCCGAGCCATCCGGCACCACGAGCTCTGCGTCGACCTCACGCCGAGTGCCAAGACCCGTGCATTCAGGGCAGGCGCCGAAGGGCGAGTTGAAGGAGAATGAACGTGGCTCGAGCTCCTCGAAGGACAGGCCGTCCTCGACGCAGGCCAGGTGCTCGCTGAAGATGCGCTCGCGATGCGGATCGGTGTCGTCGAGGTCGATGAAGTCGAGCACCACGATGCCGCTGGCCAGCTTGAGCGCCGTCTCGACCGAGTCGGTCAGGCGGCGCCGCGACTCGGCCTTGACGGTCAGTCGATCGACGACCACTTCGATGGTGTGCTTCTCCTGCTTCTTCAGGGTCGGCAGCTCGTCCATGCCGTAGACCACGCCGTCGATGCGCAGGCGCGAGAACCCTTGTGTCTGCAACTGTCGGAAGAGCTCCTGATATTCGCCCTTGCGCTCGCGAATGACCGGGGCCAGCACCTGGAATCGCGAGCCGGCAGGGAGCTCGAGCACCTGGTCGACGATCTGCTGCGGACTCTGGCGGGCGATCTCACGGCCGCACTCAGGGCAGTGCGGCTTGCCGATACGGGCGAACAGCAGTCGCAGGTAGTCATAGACCTCGGTGATGGTGCCGACCGTGGAGCGGGGGTTGCGCGAGGTCGACTTCTGGTCGATCGAGACAGCCGGCGAAAGTCCCTCGATGAAGTCGACATCGGGCTTGTCCATCTGGCCGAGGAACTGGCGCGCATACGCCGACAGGCTCTCGACATAGCGACGCTGGCCCTCGGCGAAGATCGTGTCGAATGCCAGGCTCGACTTGCCTGATCCTGAGAGTCCGGTGAACACAATGAGGGCATCACGCGGCAGATCCAGCGATACGTCCTTAAGGTTGTGCTCGCGAGCACCGCGTACGACCAGTCGGTCTTGCACGAGGCCTCATCTCATGTCTGCGGCCGAAGCCAACTGAAGGGACAAGGCAATGTATACCGGCAAGGTGACAGTCGATGGTCCGGGTGATGTCCGCGAGCTCCCCCAGTTGATCATCAGCAAGCTCGCGGTCGGCCCCTTTGACAACAACGCCTATCTCCTGCGCTGCCGCGAGACCGGCGCCCAGGTGCTCATCGACGCCGCCGCCCAGACCGACCGGCTCCTGACCCTTGTGGGCGACAGCCTGCAGACGGTGGTGACCACGCATCTGCACCAGGATCACTGGGGCGCCCTGGCCGACATCGTCGCCGCCACCGGTGCCACGACCATGGCCCACCCCATCGACGCACCGGGGATACCGGTGCCTACCGATGTGATGCTCGAGGAGGGCTCGTATCTGCAGGTCGGCAAGGTGCGCCTGCGCGTGATCCACCTCGTCGGGCATACCGATGGCTCCATCGCCTTCGTCTATGACGATCCCGAGGGCACGCCCCATCTGTTCACCGGCGACTGCCTGTTCCCTGGTGGCGTCGGCAACACCTGGGGCGATCCGGCCCGATTCCAGACGCTGATCGACGGGGTTGAGGAGAAGCTCTTCAATGCCCTGCCGGACGAGACCTGGGTCTACCCGGGTCATGGCGGCGACACCACCTTGGGTTCAGAACGCCCGCATCTGACCGAATGGCGAGAGCGTCAATGGTGAGGCTGGCAATGGTGACTACTGCTGATCGTCTAGGTGAGCATGCGGCTCGGTCATCCGGCCGGCGTGCGCGATCGCCGCAGGGTCTCGGCGCACCTTGATGCCAGAGGCAATCACCACGACGACCAGCACAACGGCGATGAACAGCAGCGATTGGTTCGTACTGATGTGCGGGACTTCAGGCCAGATCCCGCTTGCCCAGGTGAGCACCAACTTGACCCCGATGAAGACCAGGATCACTGC
>JBAYUM010000191.1:0-4037 GCA_041675125.1 Candidatus Nanopelagicales bacterium | reverse complement strand
TTGCCCGCGCGCTGAACGAGGCAGGGACCTCGATCACCTCGACGTCTGCCGTCATGGGCACAGCGCAGTACCTCTCGCCGGAGCAGGCACGCGGTGAGGTCGTCGATGCACGCAGCGATCTGTACTCGACCGGAGTGCTGCTCTATGAGTTGCTGACGGGTCGCCCGCCATTCACCGGTGAGTCTGCAGTTTCAATCGCCTACCAGCATGTTTCGGAGATGCCGACGCCACCATCCCAGATCGACAACGGTGTCTCACCTGAGATCGATCTGATCGTGTTGGCAGCCCTCGCCAAGCGAACCGACGAGCGCTACCAGACCGCGAGCGAGTTTCGTGCTGACGTCGAGCGCATGATCCAAGGCGGCCCTATCACCATGGGCGTGCCAACGGTGATGGCTACCGAGTACACCCAGATGCTCGCTCCGGTTGAGGCATCGGGCACTGCTGCATACGCTCGCGCTCGCCAACCGCAGCAGCGTCGGCGACGTGGCCTGTTCTGGAGCATCGCGGGCGTCGTGGTCCTGGGCATCGTCGCGGCGATCCTGGCCCTGTCGAGCCAGTTGTTCCCCGGTGCCTCCGGCACCTCGCGCGTCAATGTGCCCCCTCTCGAAGGCCTGACCGTCGACACTGCCAAGCAGCTCCTGGCATCAAGCCACCTGATCCTTGGCGCGCAAACTGCCGAGGTCTCCGATCGACCCGAAGGACGCATCACCGCGCAGCAGCCGGCCTCAGGTGAGTCGATCGAAGAGGGCCAGGCTGTGAATATCACGGTCAGCAGCGGCAAGGAGAAGGCGACCGTGCCGGCACTCGTCGGTCTGTCCTCGGCCCAGGATGCGCGGACCGCATTGCTCGATGCCAACCTTCAACTCGGTCCGGTGACCGAGCAGGACTCTGATCAGCCTGCCGGCTATGTCCTCGAGCAGTCGATTCCTGAGGGAGCGCAGGTCAATGCGGGCAGCACGGTGGCCATCACTGTTGCCTCGGGGTCCGTCACGGTGCCGACAGTGATCGGCAGTACCGAGGCTCAAGGCCGAAGTGACATCGTCCAGGCCGGATTCGATCCTCAGGTCATCTATCAGGACACCGGAGCAGACGTGGCCGGAACCGTACTGGCCCAGTCGCCCAAGGGGGGCTCGAAGCTGGACCGAGGGTCGATCGTGACGATCACCGTCGGACGCGTTGCCGCCCCGGTGCCTGCCACGACAGCGCCGGTCGTACCAGCCCAGTAGCAGTTCTCAGTGATGAACAACGGGCGCAAGCCCGTTGCTCCTGCCGATCGCAGCAGTGTCACCGCACTCGGCAAGCCAGTTCGCCAGCATCCGGTGCCCACCCTCCGTGAGCACTGACTCCGGGTGGAACTGGACACCCTCGATGGCCATGGTGCGATGACGAATGCCCATGATGACACCGCTGTCGGTCTCACCCGTCACCTCGAGAACATCGGGCATCGTCGAAGGATCGACGGCGAGTGAGTGGTAGCGCGTGGCCGTGAATGGCTCAGGCAGGCCCGCCATCACGCCGATGTCACGGTGATGCACGAGTGAGACCTTGCCGTGCAGGAGTTCAGGGGCGCGGTCAACGGTTGCCCCAAAGGCCGCCGCAATGGCCTGATGGCCCAGGCAGACGCCGAAGATCGGCACCTTGCCACCGCACTCGCGCACGATGTCGATGCAGACTCCCGCATCCTCGGGAGTGCCAGGGCCAGGCGACAGCAGCACGCCGTCATAGCCGAGCGCCTCAGCGGGAGTAACCTCGTCATTTCGCTTCACCGTGACCTCGGCGCCCAATTGCGCGAGATACTGGACGAGGTTGAAGACAAAAGAGTCGTAGTTGTCCACAACCAAGATTCGGGTCACACCCGGTATCTTCTCAGCACGAGGTCGGTTGCTGTCCAACCGGCTCGATCACAGGAGGGTGACGAACGTGCCGGAGTCCAAGCGTCGCAAGAAGGACGTCGGTTACACCCCACCTCCAACCATGGGTGAGCGCAAGGTTGCCAGGCTCGGATCGCCGCCTTGGCTGGCACCCGCGATGGTCATCTGCTTCGTCGTCGGACTGCTCTACATCGTGGTCTTCTACATCGCCGGGCCGCAGGTGCCGATCATGCGCGACCTCAGCAACCTGGTGAACGTGGCCATCGGCTTCGGATTCATCATCGTCGGCTTCTTCCTGTCCACGAAGTGGCAGTAGCGACTTACAGCCGTGTAATTCTCCACAGGTGTGGACAACCCTGGGGATAACTCAGGTCTGGATGCCTGGGATCAGTGGCGACAGCAGGTCCTGCAACTGTGCTGTCCGGGTCAAGGTCAGCGCGACCAGGACCACGAGCACGCCCAGGCAGCCAACGCACTGCCATGCCAATTGATGCCGCTTCGGGGCGAACACGAAGATCGCCGACACCAGCGCGCCCGTTGCCATGCCGCCCAGGTGGGCACGCCAGTCGACTCCTGACTGGGCGAACCCGAAGACCAGGTTGATGGCGAGCAGCACGAGCACTTGAGTGATGTCGTACCTCAGCCGCCTTCCTGCCACGACGAAGGCGCCCATGACACCGAAGATGGCCCCACTTGCTCCGACCGAGACTGCGCTGAAGTCGGAGAACATGTAGGACACGACGGCTCCACCCAGCGCAGCGAGCAGATAGAGCACCGCGAATCTCGAAGCCCCAAGAATCCGCTCAAGGGTCGGACCCATGACGAAGAGCACATACATGTTGAAGGCAATGTGGAGAAACGATCCGTGCAGGAAGGCACTGGTCATCAGTGACCAGTACTCACCCTGCGTCGCGATGCCGACCGGCCACATGCCCCAGCTGGTAGCCGACTGATCGATGCCGACCGACAACTGCCACAGGAACACCGCAATATTGATCGCGATCAGTGCATACGTCACATATGGCTGAGTGACTGCTCGACCACCCGCCGGGGTATGCACTTCGGCAACGCGAGCACCGGCAACGCAACTAGGGCACTGGAAGCCCACGGATGCCGGGATCATGCATTCGGTGCAGATGGGATTGCCGCAGCGCGCACAGTGGATGTACGAGACCCGATCAGGGTGACGCGAACACACCGGCTCCGCACTTGGACCGGGAGTGTCAGACATGCAGCTTCCGACTAGGAGCGCTCGATGGTGACCGAGTTGATGACGATTTCATCAACTGGTCGGTCCTGCGCGCCCACCTTCGCGGTGCCAATGGCATCCACGACATCACGGGATTCCTGATCTGCAACCTCACCGAAGATGGTGTGCTTGAAGTTCAGCCAGGTGGTCGGTGCCACGGTGATGAAGAACTGCGAGCCGTTGGTGTTCGGGCCCGAATTGGCCATCGCCAACAGATATGGGCGATCAAAACTGAGTTCGGGATGGAACTCGTCGGCGAACTTGAAGCCAGGGCCACCGGTGCCAGTACCCAGTGGGTCGCCGCCCTGGATCATGAAGCCGTCGATCACCCGATGGAAGATCGTGCCGTCATAGAGAGGGGCGGAGGACTTCGCACGCGACTTTGGGTCTGTCCACTCCACAGTGCCTTCGGCAAGACCAGTGAAATTTGCCACGGTCTTGGGGGCGTGGTCAGCGAACAGATTGATCCGGATGTCACCTTTATTGGTGTGCAGCGTGGCAGTAGTCGTCATGACTGCATCCTGCCATGCCTACAGGCAGTCGCCATGTCCCGGTCGGGATGATCCGCTGACGGTGAACGCACCGGTCGGACCCCCGTCATAAGTGACCTATGGGGGTCCGACCAGCTCGCACAGGAGTTCGGCCCGGCCGAGGCAAAGGCCGCCTTAGCCGATGCCTTCAGGGTGCTCAGGGTCTTGTCTGGCGTCACGTTCAACGGCTGTGCCAGCGTCACATAGAGGAACTGAGTCGGCATCTCGGGCACAGGTGAACGATCATCTGATCTTCAAGCAGACAGCATCTGACAGCCCGATGAACTCTCGGCGATTCAGGCAATACACAGGTCGAAGTGGAGGTTAGGAGACTCGAACTCCTGACTTCTGCCTTGCAAAGGCAGCGCTCTACCAACTGAGCTA
>JBAYUM010000190.1:0-4039 GCA_041675125.1 Candidatus Nanopelagicales bacterium | reverse complement strand
TCCACCAGGTTGGCCTCGCCCTGGCGGAAGGTGAACAGGCGCACGAGATCGCCGACGCTCACGGCCTCCTCGACCAGTGCCGAGAGCATGCGAGGTGTGGACACCGCCACGTCGACGCCCCAGCTCGCATCGAACATCCACTCGTTCTTGGGGTGATTGACGCGGGCGACCACGCGCGGCACGCCGTACTCGGTCTTTGCCAGCAGGCTGACGACGAGATTGACCTTGTCATCACCGGTCGCTGCCACCATGACCTGGCATTGCGCCAATTGGGCCTTGTCAAGGGTGGAGATCTCGCACGCGTCGGCAAGCAGCGTGTCGGCGCCTTCGACGACACCGGGGCGCGCCAGTTCGGCATCGCGATCGATGAGCAGCACGTGATGACCGCTGGCGATCAGCTCGCGAGCGATTGATCTTCCGACCTTGCCCGCACCGGCAATGGCTACACGCATTTATGCCTCCTGCGGACCTTCAGCGAAAATTCGCTCGACGTGATCGACATCGGCAACCTGATAGGTGGCATACACGTGATCGCCTTCTTGGATGACGCTGTCGATACTGGGAATGACGGGCTCGCCGTAGCGGGAGATGAAGGAGATGCGTGCTCGCGAGGCCGCCTCCAGGGTGGTTGCCCGCTCGCCGATCCATGCATTTCCCACGGAGATCTCGCCGAGGGCCACATTGCCACTCGGATCGCGGAAGAGCTCGTCACTGCCCAGGGGAAGGAGGCGACGCATGATCTGGCTTGACGTCCACGCGACCGTGGCGACGGTGGGAATGCCGAGGCGCTCATAGATCTCCGCGCGGCGCGGATCGTAGATGCGCGCGACGACGCGTTCGACACCGTAAGTCTCGCGGGCAACACGGGCAGCCAGGATGTTGGTGTTGTCGCCGCTGCTCACGGCTGCGAAGGCCTGGGCTCTGGTGATGCCTGCGTTCTCGAGCGTCTCGCGGTCAAAGCCGATGCCCTTGACCGTCAATCCGCCGAAATCCGCATTGAGGCGCCTGAAGGCTCCCGCATCCTGGTCAACGATCGCGACAGAGTGACCGGACTCGTCGAGGTGCTGCGCTAGCAGCGAACCGACGCGTCCGCACCCGAGGATGACGATGTGCACGTCCTGAAGATACATGTACCGCGTAGGCTCAGTTGACGTGCCAGTCTCAGACGGCGTTAAGCGCCTATTCGTCGGTCGTGCCCTCAGAAGCGATCGGCTCCACGAGACGTATCTGTCCAAGAAGATCGCGCTACCGGTCTTCGCGAGCGATGCGCTGTCCTCCAATGCGTATGCCACCCAGGAGATCCTGCTCGTGCTCTCCCTCGGTGGGCTCTCCTTCTATGAGTGGGGCCCGTTGGTCGCCGCGGGCGTGGTACTCATCTATTTCGCCGTGGTCGCGTCCTATCGACAGACCGTGCACGCCTATCCCAGTGGCGGCGGTGACTATGAGGTCGTCACGCACAATCTCGGCCCGAACTGGGGTGTGTTCGTCGCCAGTGCCCTGCTGATCGACTACATCATGACGGTCGCGGTCTCGATCGCCTCGGCCGTGGCCAACCTCGGATCGGTGTTCCCGATCATCAACAAGCACAACGTCTGGTGGGCGATCGGCACGATCGTGGTCATCACCGTGCTGAATCTTCGAGGCATCAAGGAATCCGGCGGACTGTTCGCCGTTCCCACCTATTTCTTCATGGCTGCCATCTTCATCATGATCGGGACGGCGATCATCCGGATGTTCTTCGGCGCGAACCTCGAGGCCGAGAGTGCCCACTGGCAGATCATTCCCGAAGGCTCGTTCACCGGCTTCGCCCTGGCGTTCCTGATCGCCCGAGCGTTCTCATCGGGCACGACTGCCCTCACCGGCATCGAGGCCGTTGCGAACGGTGTTCCGGCATTCGAGCCGCCGAAGTCCAAGAATGCCGCCACCACGCTGTTCCTGCTCGGGGCCATCTCGATGGCGATGTTCTCGGGCATCACCTGGCTGGCCATCAAGACCGGGGTGCATGTCACGGAGAGCGACGCCGACCTTATGGGCCTGCCCTCAGGTCAGGCGCAGAAGACGGTCATCGTGCAGGTCGCCGACGCAGTGTTCGGCAACTTCACCCTCGCCGTGTTCATCATCTCCATCTCGACGGCACTGATCCTCGCCCTGGCCGCAAACACCGCGTTCAACGGCTTTCCGGTGCTCGGATCGATCCTTGCGCGTGATGGGTACCTGCCCCGGCAGCTGCATACTCGAGGCGACCGGCTCGCCTTCAGCAACGGAATCCTGACGCTCGCCGGTCTCGCCATCGTGCTCATCATCATCTATCAGGCCGATGTCACCGCGTTGATCCAGCTGTACATCCTGGGCGTCTTCGTCTCGTTCACGCTGAGCCAGATCGGCATGATCAGGCATTGGACGCGCAATCTCAAGTCGGAGACTGATCACAAGGCTCGAATGAAGATGATGCGGTCGCGCGCGATCAATGCCGCAGGCTTCGTGATGACGGGACTGGTCCTGATCATCGTTCTTGTCACCAAGTTCGTGCATGGCGCCTGGCTCGTGGTCGTCGCCATGCCGATCATCTTCGCCCTCATGAAGGCAATTCACCGCCACTACGAACGGGTGAGCGATGAGCTCGCCGCATCGGACGATGCCAAGGTCACCCTGCCATCGCATGTGCATGCGCTCGTGCTCGTCTCCAAGATCCACAAGCCGGCCTTGAGGGCTCTTGCCTACGCTCGAGCGACGCGACCGACGGTGCTCGAGGCCGTGATCGTCAATGTCGATGACGACGAGACAGCCAAGCTGCAGGAGGAGTGGGTCAAGCACGAGATTCCTGTGACGCTCAAGATCCTTGACTCGCCCTATCGGGAGATCACTCGACCGATCCTCACCTATGTGCGAGAGCTGCGCACGGACAATCCCAATGACATCGTCACCGTCTACATCCCTGAATACGTCGTGGGCCGATGGTGGGAGCAGCTGCTGCACAATCAGTCAGCACTGCGATTGAAGAGCCGCCTGCTGTTCACCCCGGGTGTCATGGTGACCAGCGTTCCCTGGCAGCTCGAATCGAGTGAACTCGTCGTGAACAAGGACGTGTGATGTGGCGCGTGCGCCAAAGGAGCCGATTGAAGTCGGCGATGAGATCGTCGTAACGCTGGAGACGATGGTCCATGGCGGCCACTGCATCGCGCACCCGCGTGGCCACACCGCATTCGTGCGCCATGGGATCCCCGGCGAAGAGGTATCGATTCGCATCACCGAGGTGCGCTCGAAGTTCGTGCGTGCGGATGTCGACCGGGTGATCGACGCATCGGCGCATCGTGTTGAAGCGCCCTGCGCTTGGGCTCGCCCGGGTGGCTGCGGAGGCTGTGACTTCCAGCATGTCGACCTCCAGTACCAGCGTGAGCTCAAGGGTGCGATCGCTCGTGAGTCGCTGACTCGTCATGCGGGGGTGGACCCCGGTCCGCTGACCGCTGAGCCGTTGTCCGACGACGCTGGTCTGCACTGGCGCACTCGCATGCGCTTCAGCGTCGATGGCAGTGGAGCGGCAGGCTTGCTGGGTGCGCGCAGTCATGGGGTGCTGCCGGTGGAACGGTGCCTGCTGGCCACCCAGGGAATTGACGAACTTCGCATCACCGATCTCGAGTGGCCCGGTGTCGAGAATGTGCAGGTTGCCCAGGACTCACGGGGCCAGACCTCAGTGTGGGCCGATCGAGATCTGGTCTCAGGCCCCCGCAGGGTGCACCAGCAGGTGCGCGATCGAGAATGGGAGATCGAGGGCACCGGCTTCTGGCAGGTGCATCCTCATGCAGCCCAGGCCATCGTCGAACACGTGCTGGTGGCGGGGCAGCCCGCTCCAGGGGAGCACTGGCTCGATCTCTACTCAGGAGCCGGACTCATCAGCGCCTTCCTCGGCGAGGAGGTCGGCACAACCGGCCGGGTTCAGGCGATCGAGAGCTATCGCAGCGCGGTCAGGGATGGGCGGCGCGCATTGAAGGACCTCGTGCAGGTGTCCTTCATCGACGCCGATGTCGACCAGTGGGCGTTT
>JBAYUM010000189.1:0-4046 GCA_041675125.1 Candidatus Nanopelagicales bacterium | reverse complement strand
CTGGGGCGTCGACGTGGCGGTGTCCACACCTCGCATGCTCTCGGCACTGGTCGAGGAGGCCGTGAGCGTCGGCGATCTCGTGCGCCTGTTCACCTTCCGCCAGGGCGAGGCCAACCTGGTGGAGATCACCCTGTCGTCGGACTCCCCGGTGTCAGGTCAACGTGTGGGCGATCAGCCCTGGCCGCCGGATACCGCCCTGGTCGCGATCGTGCGCGGGCAGCGCGTGATCACTCCTTCGCCGGATGATCCCCTGGTGCCTGGTGATGAGCTGCTGTTCGTAGCAGCACCTGATCAAGAGCCCGAGCTTCAACGCATGCTCGGTCATCTCTGACCTACGGGCTACTTCGGGCTCGCCGCCCGCATCGCCCTGTACGTGGGTTCCAGCACTCGATAGGTGAAGTACGCCGCTGCCAGGAACAACGGCCAGCCCATCACCACCTTGACGATGCCAAGAGCCGTGACCGCATCGGCGAGGTACAACGGCACCTGCACGACCAGCCTCCCGAAGAACACGGCGACCCAGATCCAGCTTGCCGCAGCGAGTGCCCGACGCTGGATCGGGATCCCCCGCCAGGCAGTGCCCTGACTCGTGAAGAATCCGAGGAAGACGCCGATCAATGGCCAGCGCACCACGATCGAGATGAGGAACACCGATCCATAGGCCAGGTTGGTGAGCAGCCCGGGCAGGTAGAAGTCCCCCGCCTTGCCCGTGTACTTGGCGAAGCCGGCAGAGATCAGCAATCCGGCGAAGCCCGCGCCGATCTGGGCCAATGACTCACGCCTGACCAGGCGCCATCCGGCGATCAGGATGCCTGAGGCCACGGCAGCGACAAGCGACTGGCCGAGGTTCTGGCTGGTGACCACATAGGCGACGACGAACACCAGCGTCGGCAGGCCGGAATCGATGATGCCGCGCCAACCGCCGATCGCGCGCTCGAGAAGGATCGACTCAGCGCGAATATCCTCGGCAGTCTCGTGCTCGATCGGCTCGTGGTGCTCAGGCGGCTGATCCATCAGTGCAGCGGCTTCAGCTGATAGCGCGGGTTGTAGATGGTGTTGCGTCCATTGATGATCGTCATGCGACCCGTGACCAGCAGCCTTCGTCCGGCAATGATGCCCGGAATCATCCGGCGTCCCAGCCAGATCACTGCGGTTGATCCCGAACCGTCATAGAGCTCGATCTCGAAGGCCGGTGCTGCATTGGCGGGCAGCAGGGTCACATACCGAACGGTGCCGGTGATGCTCACCAGCTCGCCGGCACGGCATTGGGAGATCTCCTGGCAGTACTCGCGTTCGAGATCGAGCTCAGCACGCAGCTCATCGGCCTCAGTCTCAGCACGGGTGCGCAGGAACCTCGCCCATCGGACCTTGGTGCTCATCAACGGATCTCAGTGATCTCAGGACCCCGTTCGGGAGGCAGCAGCACTGGGGGCGCCTCGTCCTGAGGCGAATCCGGTGCGGTGGGAAGCTGCAGGGGCAGCGGATTGCCGACCGGCATGGCCTCGTGCCCGCGAATCACCACCAACTGGCGCACGGCGTCCTCCAACTGGGTGGCGGCGCTGCTCGGACGCGCGGCCAGCCCCAGGAAGACAGCACGCATGAACCATCGTGGACCCTCGATGCCGACGAATCGCGCCGGTTGCAGGCCCTGCTCGCCGGGCACCTGGGCACGCAGCTCGATGCCGAAGGGTCCCGTCGTCTCCTCGACGAGCCCATTGGCCTGGTTGATCGATGCCGCTATCTGCTGGCGAGCGTCGTCCCAGAGGCCGCCCGAGCGAGGGGCTGCGAACACCTGGATCTGCGCGCCTGAGTCCTGCGCCGCAAGGGTCACGAGTGCGACAGCGCCTGTTGACTCATCGACCTGCACTTGGACATCGATGCCCGGGATGGCTGCAATGAGCAGTCCTCCGAGGTCGAGTCGCTCGGTGTCGTCCCACACCACTTCGGATTCATCCCAGGGGCCATTCGAGCGCACGTCAGAAGTCACGACTCCACCGTAGTCGCCGAAACCCCAGTGGAGCCGAACCCACCCTGGCCTCGATGACTGCCCGGCAGTTCGCTCACTTCGATCAGCCCCGCCTCAGCCACTGGAGCGATCACCAGCTGGGCGATGCGATCACCACGCTCAAGCGTGATGACGTCGCTAGCGTCGTGGTTGATCAGGATGACGCTGATCTCCCCGCGATATCCGGCATCGATCACGCCAGGGGCGTTGACCATGCCCAGACCGCGCCTGAGCGCCAGACCACTGCGGGGATGCACATAGGCGGCGTATCCCGCAGGCAGCGCGATGGCTATGCCGGTCGGCACCAGCATTCGCTCACCTGGTTGCAGCGATACCGTGGCTCGCGCCCGCAGATCAAGGGCCGCGTCACCTGGGTGCTCGTAGGCAGGCAGGGGCAATTCAGGATCCAGCCGCTGGATCAGCACGGGCACGGTCATGGCGACGGACTCTACTGGCCGCACCATAGGCTGGGCCCTATGCACTACCGAGAGCGTCTCAGGCCCAAATGGTGGGTGTTCATCCTCCTGGGAGCACTCATCGCCATGCTGAGCATCGCCTACGGTGCTGCGATCAGCGCAACAGTCGGCTGGGTCATGTTCCTCGTCATCGCCGGCCTGGTCTTTGTCGGCATCACGACCAGCGCGCCCATCATCGAGGTCACCGATGTCGTGCGTGTGGATGCGGCTCGCCTGCCGGTGAAGTTCATCGACCAGGTGACCGCGCTCGATGCCGCTGCCACGCGCGAGGCGCGTCGCAGCAGGGATCGCGCCCTGGACTTCGTGCTCGTCAAGATGTGGTCGAGCACCACTGCGGTGGCCTTCACTGTCACTGATGAGTCCGACCCTCACACCGGCTGGCTCATCAGCACTCGCCACCCCGTTGAGCTCAAGTCGGCGATAGAGATCGCTCAAGCCGCCAGTGGCACCGAACCGCGCACATCTGACACAGTGGGAACATGACTGAGCCAACGCCTCTGGAAATCGACGATGAGCCGAATCCGGCGATGCACCTGATCGCACCGATCGCCGCAATCGGGGCGACCATCGTGATGCGCAAGATGCTGAATGCCGGGTACGCCCATCGCACTGGCGGCCCCGCCCCTGATCCGCGGGACCCTCGCGTGTCCTTCGGACGTGCGCTGGCCTGGGCCGTCCTCACGGCCGCCACCGCGGCTGCGGTCGAGACTGTGGTCTACCGCGTCATGAACCGCGGAACCCACAAAGCCAACTAGGCGGTCACGAGCAGTCTGAGCAGACAGGGCCGGTCTTGCCCTCGTGGTCGAGCTGGCTGCGGTGATGTACCAGGAAGCACTTCGAGCAGGTGAACTCGTCCGATTGGCGTGGCAGCACGCGGATCGTGAGACTCTCGTCCGACAGGTCAGCGCCTGGCAGTTCGAGGTTCTCGGCCGCCTCCGCCTCATCGACATCGATGGCACCCGAGGACTTCTCAGCACGGCGAGCCTTCAGCTCCTCAAGCGAATCCTCCGCAAGCTCTTCATCAGTCTTACGCGGTGCGTCGTAGTCGGTAGCCATGGTGCCCTCCAGTCCGGGCCGCCCAAGTACTGCGGCGCGCAGATTGTGCCTCATAAATGTGCATAAACCACCATCGGGCTCGCCAAATCCGGCCAGCGTTCGCTTAGCGCTAATCTGCAGCACTATGCCCATCTATGCCATTGGCGATCGCGAGCCACAGATCGACCCCACCGCTTTCATCCACCCCGACGCCGTCGTGATCGGTGACGTGCGGATCGGACCTGAGTCCAGTGTCTGGCCGACCGCCGTCCTGCGCGCCGACTATGGCTCGATCATCATCGGGGCACAGACCTCGATCCAGGACGGCTCGATCATCCATTGCACCGACGAGGAGGACACGGTCATCGGTGATCGCTGCACCGTCGGCCACAACGTCCACATCGAGGGAGCCACGATCCACGACGACTGCCTGATCGGATCGGGATCGATCGTGCTCAATGGCTCGGTCATCGGACCCAATGCGCTGGTGGGCGCAGGTGCGCTGGTGCCCAACCGCAGGATCGTTCCGG
>JBAYUM010000188.1:0-4071 GCA_041675125.1 Candidatus Nanopelagicales bacterium | reverse complement strand
CGTGCAGCCACTATCGGCTGGCGTGAGTCTTGCCCTGCTGGCGGGCGCTTTGCTGCTGATATTGCTGCATCAGGAGTTGCAGCTGCTGTCGAGCCTGCAACTGCTGCTCGAGCAGTCTCTGCTGTGCCGCAACGGCAGCCTTGGCAGCGGCCCGGGACTTCTTCTTGGCGGCCTCAGCCTGATCGGCCAACTGCTGACGATAGGCATCTGACTTCGCCTGCTCGGCTGCCAACTGAGCCGAGTAGTCATCGAGTTGCTGCTGTGTCAGAGCTGTCGACGGCGTATTCGCATCGGTCGAGGCGGTCGATGCGACCTCATCTGCGGCAGAGGCATCCTCGGCATTGCGAACGGCCAGGAGCCCAACCAGGCCGACACAGGTTGCCGAGGCCAGGCCTACGGCCGTCAGCTTCTGGGCGGTGGTGGTCGGTCGGCTCTTCCGGGCCTGGCGTCTCATCGCTCTCCCTCTCGCTTGTGACCTGAAAACTATGAGGTCACCTGCAGGGAACCATTCGGCGAATGTAAAGAACAGTTAAAATTCAGCGCTTGTGGGTGACCAGCCGCAAGGCAGCGACCGGGCAGGCGGCAACGGCCTTCTTCGCTGATGAGACGAGGTGCTCGGGCACCGCAACCACGAGCGAACCCGAGGCCAACAGGGGATATCCCCACTCATCGAGCGTCAGGATCTCGGGCAGCATCTCGACGCAGAATCCGTGGGCATCGCACAGGGTCGGATCCAGCCTCAGTTCCGTCAACTGGCTCATTTGAAGTCCTTTCCAGGAAACGGAACCGGGGTCTTGCGCGGATGGACGATGGGCAGGGACCCTGCCGCCATCGATGCGGTGCAGTGACCGCGGAGGTGATGGGCCACCTCTTCGTGGAACACGTGCAATCCAGTGGTCACGAATCGAGCAGTGCCGTCCGGGTGCTTGCAGCCACCGCGCTGCTGCACCAGTGGCAGCCGGGCATTCACTCGATGCAGATCTGCCACCTGCGCCTCGCGGGTGGCCAGCACATCAAGATCGTCGGCAATCGATGGCAGTCCGAAACGGCATGGTCCACACTGCCCGACACTCTCTCCGGCCATCCACCTTGCAACTCGTGCAAGTTCCTGCACCGGACATTCGCGTGCATCAAGGGCCCACAGGATCCCGGCACCGATCACGCCTCCTGCCGCAGTGACGGACTCAGGAGACCACTCGGCAGCGAGCAACGGCTGCGCCTGAACCCAGGCCCCTCCGTACCCTCCGGTGAGCAATCCTGATATCTCATTCGAAAAACCGTTGCAGCGCTTGATAATCTCCGCTACCGGAGTTCCAGTCGCCACTTCAATGACACCTGGGGAATTCACCGCGCCACCGACACTGACCAGCGAGGTGCCCGGCGCAGCCGGCGTTCCGATCGAGGCGAACCAGTCGCCGCCGAATCGGGCGATCAGGGCCAGATGCGCGAGCGTCTCGACATTCTGAACTGCAGTGGGCCGGCCATTGACGCCACGCTGAAAGGGCCGATCGGCATACACGGGCGTAGCCATGCCGTCGCCGGTCCAATGCGCAAGAGCGCTCTCCTCACTTGCGACATAGCGAGCTGGCGGGGTGATGAGCTCGATGGTGACTCGATCGTTGCGATCGGCAAGCGCACGCGCAACGACGTCGATGACCGATGACCCGCGGTGCACGGCGATGAAGGCCGATTCCGCACCCAGGGTTGCGGCGAGCACTTGGATCCCATCCAGCACGAGGTGGGGTGCATGCCGCAGCAGGATGGCATCCTTGCTCGAAGCCGGCTCGCCCTCCATGGCATTGGCCAGCACTACTGGCTTGCGTCCGTTCGACCAGGCCCTGCGGCCGGCCGCACTCTCGACCACTGCGTGAATCTTGCGCGCAGTCGGGAACCAGCCTCCACCCCGACCACGGAGTCCGGCCTTCTCGATCTCATGGACGAGTGCACCAGGGCGCCCCAGTCGGGGACCCTCGATCTCGGGCAGTGGGCCGAACTGGCGCTCATGGGCTGCAAGCGCCCGCAGATCCATGGCTGCCCCTGACGGGCCGACGGGAAGGAGCCTGGCGGTGCCGACGGGTGCTGTAGTCACGGGTCAATAGTGCCGGCCGGGTGTCAGATCACCGTCCGCCATTGCCCAAGGGAAGGTAAAAAGCCCGAAGCACTCGAGAGTGAGTATTGCCTACCTAGTAGGTAGGTATGCTTCGTCGGTGAACTGGACCGACATCGACTTCGCCCTGTCCCTGGGCGGCCTCATCGCGGGCATCGTCGTGGGCCTGACCGGTATGGGGGGCGCCGCACTCGTCACGCCGATGCTCGTGCTCATCTTCGGCATCAACCCGGCGACCGCCGTCTCCAGTGACGTGGTGGCATCCGCCATCATGAAGCCCTTCGGCTCCTGGGTGCATATCCGCAATCACACCGTGCACTGGGGCCTGGTGCGCTGGCTGTCCGCCGGATCCATCCCCGGCGTGCTGATCGGCACCTGGATCTTCAACTCGGTGCTGCAGGAGTCGGATGCAGCCGACACGATCAAGATCTGGCTGGGCGCAGTGCTCCTGGTCGCCGTGGCAGCGATGGTGTTCAAGACCTATCTCGCCAAGCGGGCCTTCCAGAAGTACGGGGCGCAGGATCTGCTCGGCACATCCATGCCGGTCAAGCCCCTGCCCACGATCGCCCTGGGCGCATCTGTGGGCCTCATCGTCGGAATGACCAGTGTCGGGTCGGGATCCTTGATGGTCACGGTGCTGCTCCTGCTCTATCCGCTGCTGCGTCCCAGCATCCTCGTTGGAACGGATCTGGTTCAGGCCGTGCCCATGCTGGTTGCCGGTGCCATTGCGCATGCCGGTTTCGGCGTCATCGACATCGCCGTTGTCGCGTCACTGCTCATCGGCCAGATCCCCGGCATCATCATCGGAGCACGCCTGTCGACTCGATATGACGGCCACCTGCTGCGCTACCTGCTGATGGTGGTGCTCGCTGCAACTGCCCTGAAACTGCTCGGAGTCGTCAGCAGCCTCGCGGCGGGAATCGTCGCCATCGCCGGCGTCGTCGTCATTGGCACACTCATGGTGATCGAGCTTCGCAAGAAGTCCTCCACCGATGCAGACAAGTCGCACGACCCGACATCACTCGCCAACTGAAATGAGATAGTCAGCGGGTGCACGCGATCACGCAGCCCGATGGTGTCGGCAGCTATGAGTCCCTCCAGTGGCATGAAGTCCCCGATCCCGTCGCCGGGCCGGGCGAGGTCATCGTCGATATCGCAGCAACCGCCGTCAATCGTGCCGATGTCCTGCAACGCCAAGGCAGATACGACCCGCCACCCGGCGCCACGAGCATCATCGGACTCGAGTGCGCTGGCGTCATCAGTGAACTGGGTCCAGGTGTCATGAGCCTCAAGGTCGGCGACCGGGTCACAGCGCTCCTGGCAGGCGGTGGATATGCCCAACGCGTTGCCGTCCCGGCCGAGCAGGTGATGTCGGTTCCAGCGTCGATCACGCTCGTCGAGGCTGCATCACTTCCTGAGGTGGCCTGCACGGTATGGAGCAATGTGTTCATGACCGCGGGCCTCAAGCAGGGCGAGTGGTTGCTGATCCACGGAGGTGGCTCGGGAATCGGCACGCATGCGATCCAGGTGGCGCGGGCAGCGGGTGCGCGCATCGCTGTGACTGCGGGCAGCGCGGCCAAGCTCGAGGTATGTCGCGCACTCGGCGCCGACCTGCTGATCGACTACTCGACCGAGGACTTCGCTGAAGTCATCGAACGGGAGATCGGCGGGGTCGATGTCATCCTCGACATGATCGGGGCGAAGTACCTGGCACGAAACGTCAACGTGTTGAATCGCAACGGGCGCATCGCCATCATCGGCATGCAAGGCGGCACCAAGGGCGAGATCGATCTCGGTGACCTGTTGCGTCGCAATGGCACCATTCACGCCGCCGCGCTCAGAAGTCGTCCCGTCAGCGAGAAGGCCCGGATCTGTCGCGCGGTCGAGCTGAATATCTGGCCTTGGGTCGACGCAGGCCTGGTGAAGCCGGTCATCGGCGCCCAATTGCCGATAGCTCAGGCTGG
>JBAYUM010000187.1:0-4119 GCA_041675125.1 Candidatus Nanopelagicales bacterium | reverse complement strand
AGATCGCTGGTCACCTCAAGTGGGTGAAGGGCCCCAGGACATGACAGGGTGAGCGCGTGAATCCTTCGACAGCGATGGCTCGAGTCATCATCGACGAGCTGGTGCGCTGCGGAATCTCCGATGTCGTACTTGCACCCGGCTCGCGTTCAGCGGCACTTGCGCTCGAACTGGCGGCGGCCGAGAGCAGGGGCGATCTCACGCTGCATGTTCGGGTCGATGAGCGCTCTGCGGCATTCCTGGCACTCGGGCTCGGCAAGGTCAGTGGCGTCCCGGCAGTCGTGGTGACGACCTCGGGAACGGCTGCGGTCAATCTTCACCCGGCAGTCGTCGAGGCAGATCTCTCCAGTGTTCCGCTGATCGCACTGACGGCGGACCGTCCGTCCTCGCTGCGCGGAATCGGAGCCAATCAGACGATCGAGCAGGTGGGCATCTTCGGATCCAGTGTGCGTGCGAATGTCGACCTGGCTCCTGCAGCGACTTCCCCGGACGAGGCAGCCCTGTCAGCGCAGGTCCGTACGTGGCGCTCGACGATCGCACGCGCTGTCGCAGCGACGACAGACGTCATGCGCTCTGGCCCAGTGCACGTGAATGTGCAGTTCGCCGAGCCCCTGGTGCCTTCCGATGACGCGCCACTTGCAGAGCAGCGCGAGGCGATGAAGGCAGGCCCGCTTGCAGGCAGGCCCGATGGTCGTCCCTGGACAGCAGACGCCCGGCTGATGGCCGGCATGGGCCTGCCGATCGATGAGATCCTCGAGATGCTCCTCGACGATGCCTCGATCCCGGAACGTGGCCTGATCATCGTCGGCGATCACGCCGATGGCGAGGCCGCCGAGCTCGTCGACGAACTCGGGGATGCGCTGGGATGGCCGATCATCGGTGAGCCGAGTGGCAATGTGTCGGCCTGTGACACCTCGCTCGCTCACGGCGCACTGCTGCTCGGGATCACCGCATTCGCGGACGACCATGTTCCCGATGTGGTGATCACCGTCGGACGAGTGGGCCTGAACCGCGCCGTGCAGCGCCACCTCACTCGCGCCAAGGTGCATATTGCTGTTGACTCGCAGCCCCAGTGGAGTGATCCCACCCGATCGGCCGATGTCGTCGTCGCCGCCTGTCCGCTGCCACCGGGCGAGGGCGAGATCGGTGGCGACTGGCTGGAGTCATGGCAGCGCGCCGACCTGCTGGCTGCTGCCGCGATCGAGACCGTGCTTGCCCAGGGAGAGGTCCCAGAGCTCACCGGCATGCATGTTGCGCGGGCCTGCGGGCAGGCCGTTCCGGAAGAGGGACTGTTCTTCGTGGGTCCATCCTGGCCGGTGCGCCATGTCTACAACTTCGCTGCCAATGCAACGGGCAGTGCTGTCACCCTGTGCAATCGGGGCACGTCGGGCATCGACGGCTGCGTCTCAACGGCCTGGGGTGCAGCGGTCGCAGCCCAGCGCGATACGGATGCAGCATGCATCGCGCTTCTCGGTGACCTCACCTTCCTGTACGACATCAATGCCCTGCGCGTGCCGCAGGGCGAGGAGCTGCCCGATCTCGTCTATGTCGTGAGCGACAACAACGGGGGTGGAATCTTCTCGCAGCTGGAGCAGGGTGCTCCGGAGTTCGCCGCCACTTTCGATCGGGTGTTCGGCACTCCGCTTGAGGCGGACATCCCTGCGACAGTCACGGCAATGGGCTTTCCGTGCGCGACCGCCAGCACCGCTGACGAGCTCGATGCGGCCTTGAGCCAAGCCCTGGAGTCTGGCGGGGTGCAGGTCGTCGTCGCTCGTACCTGCAGCCGCGATCGAGAGGCGTCGATCCTGTCCTTGGTCAATCAGGCAGTCGAGCAGGCCCTGGCCACTGCCTAGTTGTACCCAGCCATCAGGTTGGTAGCCGGCTGATGGGTGGTCGTCCTCCGAGTGCGCTGTGACGGCGTTCAGTGTTGTAGTGCTGGAGCCAGGGCGCAAGGCCAGCGGTGCGTTCTTCGTTGCTGGTGAAGGGCTGTCGGTAGGCCCATTCGTTTTGCAGGGTGCGGTTGAGTCGCTCTGCCTTGCCGTTTTGCCAAGGGCAGTGGGGCTTGATGAAGATCTGCTTGATGTCGCCGTAGTCCTTGCAGACCTGGCGCAGCGACCACTTGTAGGCCCAGGCGTTGTCGGTCATCAGTCGTTCAACGCGGGTGATGCCGTGGGCGGCAAAGTAGTCCAAGGCGCGGCCCAGGAACCCTGCGCAGGTCGGGCCCTGCTCATCGGGCAGGGCCTCGCAGTAGGCCAGCCGAGAATGGTCATCGATCAAGGAATGGACATAGTCGAACCCGATCCGCTTCCTCTTGTGCTGGGCAGCGGCCGTGGCGGGTCGACCGTGAACCCGCCAGCCACCGCCGTCTGGGATGCGCCCCAGCTTCTTGACGTCCATGTGGACCAGCGAACCCGGATACGGGTGCTCGTAGCGGACCGCGGTCGTCTTCGATGCCCGGATCACCTGTCCGGTGATCGGGTCCAGCATCGACAGTCGGGGCAGGCCGTGGCGGGCCAACACCCGCGACACCGTCCGCGCAGGCACGCCCAGGCGGGCACTGATCTGGTCAGGACCCACCCGCTGGCTGGTGCGCAGCTGCACGATCGCGGCCTCGGTCGCTGCATCGGTACGCGTGGGCATCGAATGCGGCCGCGACGATCGGTCGCGCAGCCCGTCCTCACCCAGCTCGTCGAACCGGTCGATCCAGGTCTTCACGCATTTGCGCGAGACGCCCATCGCCGCCGCGATATGGGCCTGCGGCCAACCAGCTTGATGCCGCTGCACGATCAGCAAACGACCATGGAACGTGGTACGAGCACTAGCGTGAGACACGAGAACCTCCAAGTGACTGTGGGCCTTAGACAAGCCACACCCCACTCGGGGGTTCTCACACTTTCAAGCCGCCACGCCTGCTACCCATGTCCTGGCCGGGTACACCTAGTCGGCCCACGCGGAGACTGCTTGGCGACTAGGGATCATCTCAAGGCCTAGGCAGACAATCTCCATTCACGATCAAGAGATTCACCAGCGGCAAGAAAGATCCCAACTGATCGTGGCGCAATTCAACACCTCGACTCGCCCACCTAACACTTCGACTACAGCGGCAGATTCCAAACACTGTCGTAGGCACGTTCTGACATTGCGCGCGCTCGGGCCGCAATCTGGACCTCAGTCCACTCCGATTGGTCCAGGATTCCATCGGTCACATAACCGAGTCCATGTTCCTCCAGGATGGCTCGCTTCAGAGTGAAATCCTTGTGTCCGAGGAGTCCGTTTAGCTCGGTGTCGACCATCAACAAATTGCCAATCGAACCAATGGGCGATGCAGCGTCCGCAGCGTCGCCCGATTGCTCCGGGAGGATGTGCTCAATCGTCAGGTTATCGAGCGAAGTGGTCGGGTGCGTCGCCTTCAAGAGCCGCTTCAATACGTATTGGACGAGCGCCTTGTCGCGCGTAAGCACCGAAGTGAAGATGAAACGGTCCTTGAATGCTGCTATGAACTGCTCCTTGTCGGGACTTCGTTCGATCAACTTCGACCGAATCTCTGCCAGGACATTGGCTCGAGCCTGAGGATCCGCCCCCGCGGCGTAGAGGTCCCGGGCTGCCTTTGCATACATGGATGAGACCCCACCACTACTACTCAATTGGGCTACAATCGTGCTCTGGAAGTGAAAGCGCTCGATGACTTCCAGCGTCGTATTCAGTTGATTCGCACCCAATTTGGGCGTTGAGGCCCGAGCGCGCACGAGGGCCAACAAGAGCGGCGCAGGCTGGCTTACCCCGAATTCGGAGAGCGCCATGAGGCTATCTCGCGCCTGGCGAACCTCTATCGGCCAATTCACTGAACCGGGCTGGATTGCCGTTCGGTAATGGGTGGCATCGGCACTGAGTTCGTCGAGCATGCCCTCTGCATTGGTGACAGACTTCACCGACGTCTTGATTGACCTGAACAACTTCCGTTGGGCCACATAATCCGCTCTAGACAACCACCAGTGATGGATGAACTGATTTGCATCAATCCTCCTGTCGCTTCCACTGGCTTCGAGCGAAGTGCGGAATTCTTGCCATTTGATTCGATAGCCATCTGCCCGGGTATTGCCGGGCCCTCTCAACCGGCTCAGT
>JBAYUM010000186.1:0-4129 GCA_041675125.1 Candidatus Nanopelagicales bacterium | reverse complement strand
GACACCGCTGCAGGCAGCGCTGCTGATCACCATCGGCGGACTTCTGCAGTCGCTGGCGATGATCGTGCCCTATCTGCTCACCAACCCTGGCGCACTGAGGATTGCCGGTGAGCGACAACCGCCCTGGTGGCCTCAAGTCCGTGCGCATCTGCGCTGGCCGGATCCATACGTCAATCACGCTGTCCGGCTGACCCTTGCCGTCACCTTCGCCACTGCTCTGGCCGACTCAACCAGCCTTGAGCATCAGTACTGGCTGCCAATGACCGTTGCCTGGGTCACTCAGTCGGGACGAACGGGAACCGTGCATCGGGTGATCTCCCGCGTGCTCGGCACGATCGGCGGGCTCATCGTGGTGTTCCTTGTGATCGAGTTGCTGAAGGCGCACGGCCAGTGGTTCAGCGTGATCTGCGCCATCAGCGCAGGCGTCGCCGTCGCCTGCATCACGGCGAACTACGTCTACGCCGTAGTCGGGATCACCACGTTGGTGCTGACCCTGCTCTTCATGGACGGCGATCCGCTCGGCTCCACGATGTGGCAACGACTCGCCGAGACAGTGGCCGCGGGAGTCATCGCGATCGTCGCGCTGTCGATCTGGCCCGACAGATCCGAAGAGGAAACGGCTCCCGAGCAACCAGCGTCACGCGCTGGCTGAGGCCACCGCTTCTGCGAGCACACCAAGCCCATCACGCAGCAGGTCATCAGTGATGACCAATGGCGGCAGCAGCCGGACCACGTTGTTGTAGGTGCCCGCAGTCAGCACCAGCACCCCACGACTCTGGCAGTACTGGACGACAGCCTGCACGGCCTCGACATTGGGCTGCTTGGTGCCCGGATAGACGAACTCGATGGCCTGCATCGCGCCACGGCCTCGCACCTCACCGATGATCGAATAGGTGTTCGCCAGCGCATTCAAGGACGCGCTGATGATGGACCCAAGATGCTGCGCCCGCTCGACGAGATGGTCTTCCTCGATCGTCTCGATTGCGCCCAGCGCAGCAGCGCAGGCAATCGGGTTGCCGCCATAGGTGCCGCCAAGACCACCGGCATGCACCGAATCCATGATCTCGGCGCGGCCGGTGACCGCTGCAAGCGGAAGCCCGCCAGCGATGCCCTTGGCCATCGTGATCATGTCGGGCACGACCTCCTCGTCCTCGACAGCGAACATGGCGCCGGTGCGGGCGAAGCCCGACTGCACCTCATCGGCGATGAAGACGATGCCGTTCTCACGTGCATAGTCTGCGAGCCCAGGGAGGAAGCCCTTCGGTGGCACGATGAATCCGCCCTCGCCCAGGATCGGCTCGATCAGGATCGCCGCGACATTGTGGGCGCCGATCTCCTTCTCGATCTTCAGCGTGACCTCATTCAGCGCATCCTCGGTGATCGTGGCCGGATTGCCGTTCCAGCGATAGGGGTAGGGCAACGGCATCCGGTAGACCTCATTGGCGAATGGGCCGAAGCCCTCCTTATAAGGGAGGTTCTTGGCCGTCAAGGCCATCGTGAGGTTCGTGCGACCGTGGAAGGCATGCTCGAAGACGACGACTGCCGGTCGCCTGGTGTAGTGCCGCGCAACCTTGATGGCGTTCTCGACTGCCTCTGCTCCGGAGTTCACGAGCAGCGACTTCTTGGGAAAGTCTCCGGGGGTGATGCGGTTGAGCGCTTCGCACACTTCGATGTAGCCCATGTAGGGCGCAATGGTGAAGCAGGTATGGGTGAACGCCTGCACCTGATCGATCACTCGATCGACCACGCGAGATGCGGAGTTGCCGACATTGGTGACGCCGATGCCCGAGCCAAGATCGATGATGCAATTGCCATCGACGTCCTGCAGGATCGCATCATGGGCGCGTTCGATGATGACGGGAATCGCAATGCCAAGACCTGCCGAAGTCGCCTCGCTGCGACGCTTGAGAGCCTCGACTGACTTCGGACCCGGGATGTCAGTCACCAGGCGACGCTCTTGCACCAGGGAAGTCTCAATCATCATGCCAAAATTGTAAGCCTTGGCCCGGTGTGCGTACGCGCGGGAGAATCACCGACTGGATACGCTCACCCCCGTGAGTGAACTGCGCAAGAGCGCCCCCCTGCTGGATGCGTATCTGTCCTATTTCGAGACGCCGCATACCCCTTTCACCATTCCCGGGCACAAGCAGCACGCTGCCCGCCTCGATGCCGGACTGGGGCAGGTCGTCGACGTTGATGCGCCCCTCTATGGCGGGCTCGACGAGGTCAAGCTCACCCGCCAGCTGCTTCGCCAGTCGGAGAGGATCGCAGCGCAGTGCTGGGGGGCCGACTGGGCTCGCTTCTCGACCGGCGGTTCGACCCATGCCAATCAGGCCGTGATCTTCGCCCTGGGCAAGCCCGGCGACCGGGTCGCCGTGAGTCGCACCGCCCACCGATCCGTGCTGAGCGCCCTCGTGCTCGCCGGACTCGAGCCGATCTGGATGACTCCGGACATCGACGATGCGACCGGGGTTCCGATGGGCATCTCTCTCCAGGAGTTCGAGCGCACGCTCGAGCATGAGCCCATCGCTCTGCTGCTCACCGAGCCCGGATACCTCGGCACGCTCTCCGACCTTCCACCGCTGATCGCGCGTGCCCATGAGCAGAGCATCCCCGTCATCATCGATGCGGCCTGGGGGGCGCACTTCGGCTTCCACCCGCAACTGCCGCAGCACGCGATGCAGCTCGGCGCAGACGCATTGGTCACCAGCATCCACAAGTCACTGCCCGGCTACAGTGCGTCAGCGCTGCTCATGGCCCGCACCGGACTGCTCAACGTCGATCGCCTCGAGCAGAGCTTCGAGACCACCCACACCACCTCCCCTCCGGGTGCGCCACTGGCATCCATCGATGCCTGCCGCGCTCTGCTGCAAGTGCGCGGAGAAGAGCTCATCGAGCAGCTGCTCAGCAACGTCAATGCATTCAAGGCGTGCGTGCAGTCCCACTTCGAGATGCCGATCTTCCTGAACCCTTCAGACTTCCCAGCAGGGCGCTTCGACCCCACCAAGCTCGTACTGCGCGTCAATCAGCTGGGTGCCTCAGGAGTGGAGATCGAGAAGGCGCTGCTCGAGCATCGCATCCGCATCGAGATGGCCGACCACGACACCATCATCTTCATGGCGACGATCACCGACAATGCATCCGACTTCGAGACGCTGAGCCAGGCCCTCATCCCGATCCTGCAGTCAGTGCAGACTCACCCCCGGCCAAGTGACACGGCATTGAGCTGGTCGGTCGTGCCGCAGGTGGCGATCTCGATGCGCGATGCCTACTTCGCCAATACCGAGATGATCTGCCGCGCCGAGGCGGTCGGACGCATCTCCGCGGATCTCATCGCCCCATATCCCCCAGGCGTTGCGGTGGTCGCCCCCGGCGAGCTGCTCACCGAGGAGATCGTTCATGGCCTGACCGCATCCAAGGATGCTGGCGTGCGCATCGCATATGCATCCGATCCGACCCTTGGAAGCTATCGCGTGGTGAAACAAGACAGGTAAGGAGCAGTTGCTCTGAATCCAGACCTCACGTTCTGGTGAGTTCCAACGTCTACGAAGCGATGGAGATGAAGCAGCCCTTCGAGGAAGTCGTCGCCGATCACTCGGCAACGGTCCTGCGCGTCTGCCGATTCGTTGTCGGCCTCAACGATGCTGACGATGCCTGGTCGGAGACCTTCCTATCAGCGCTGCGCGCCTATCCCGCGCTACCCAAGGACGCCAATATCCAGGCCTGGCTCGTCACCATCGCTCATCGCAAGTCCATCGACATCATCCGCAGCAACGAGCACCAAGCGACGCCAGTCGACCAAGTGCCCGACCAGCACTCGGCCATCGGCATCCCGGGGTCCGGAGACCCGGATCTGTGGGAGGCGGTAGGTGCGCTCCCCGACAAGCAGCGCCAAGCCGTGGCCTACCACTACCTCGGCGGCCTGCCCTATAAGACCGTCGCCGAGATTCTGGGCGGAACCACCGAAGCCGCACGCAAGGCTGGGTCCGATGGGATCAAGGCCCTGCGCTCAGCACTGGCGGCAATGCATGAGAAGGCAACGGGAGGCGAAAGCAAATGACCGAGAAGGACCAAGCAGCAACCGTCAATGCCCTGCGCGATCTCACCGAGGCCGACACCAAGACCCTCG
>JBAYUM010000185.1:0-4182 GCA_041675125.1 Candidatus Nanopelagicales bacterium | reverse complement strand
TCGTCGATCAGGAGCGGCCGGGGCCGCCGAAGGATCAGCTCGGGATCGGCCGAGATGGGCTCCCGAACCGACTTGGAGTCGAGCTGTGCCAGCCCTATGGCCCGCTGTTCAGCAGTTGTGGTCTTGCCGACGCCCTTGGGTCCATCAATGGCGATCGCCGGAACCTGCCCGAAGAGCTCATCAAGTTCGGCGTCGATGACGCGGCGGAGGTAACTCATGGTCGAACTATACAAGACGCCGCATTTATATTGAACAATTAGCAGCACTCAAATTGGACTACTAGCAGGACGCCGGCCGCCGCTCCGGCGTTCTTGGGGATGCTTGCGGACGTTCTTAGGGGACATTTGCGGAAGTTGCAATGCCAGGGGGTTCGAGTCGAGGACCCTCCTGGCACAAACGACGGCGCTTGTCCGCTACTCGCCTGCACGGTCTCAGTACGATCAGCCGTCGTAAGAGTCCCACCAACCTTTCCTGGAGAAACCCTGATGCCCGACTTCGACGTAATCGTCCTTGGCAGTGGTTTCACTGGCCTTCGAGCAGCCGTTGCTGCAAGTGCGGCAGGTGCATCAGTGCTCGTGGTCGAAGCACTCCCAGAAATCGGCGGTCGTAGTCAGTTCTCATGGGCTCGACTCATGGGCGCCGGTACGCGCTTCCAGAGGGCACAAGGCATCGAAGACTCCCCCGAGGCTCTCTTCGCTCAATACATGCGTCTCCACGAGTATCAAATAGATGCGGCCAACGCCCACGAGCTGACCTTTGGCATGGGCAAGGAAATTGAATGGCTGGCCGACAATGGCCTCGAGTTCAAAGGCGTGCTGCCAGGGGAGACAAACGAGGTCAACCGCATCCACCGATCAGGTGGCGGTCACAAGATCATCGAAGTACTTCTTCGCCTTGCACGTGCGCAAGGAGTCGACTTTGCCGTCAATCATCGAGTTGATCGACTTCTTGTAGAAGACGGTCGGGTCATCGGCATCGAGGCTTCCGGCGAGCAGTTGTTTGCAAAGGCAGTCGTCCTGGCGACCGGTGGTTTCGGTGGCAACAAGGAGCTCATCAAGCAATGGCTTCCCTCGATCGCTGAACTCGCTGGTGACTGGGTGCTCCCCGTGGGAGGCGAGGAACTCGCCAAGTACGCCCAAGGCGATGCGATCGCACTCGCTGAGGAAGTCGGAGCTCAAATCTCGGGCAGGGACCTGTGGGAGGTCACGCTCCGCCCCGGCTATGTACAAGTGTCGCGCCCAGAGCTTCCTGGTCACGTGGTCATGGTTGACGCAACGGGACGCAGGTTTGTCGATGAATTGGCAGGCGTTGCTGCCATGCAGGGTGCAGTGAGCCACGCGCAGGCACCTGTGCACTTGATCTTCGACAACGCTTCAAAGACTGCATACAAGCCGAGCGGCGAAATTCTCGCTCCTGGCGAGAAGAAGCGCTATCTGCATCCCGACTATGTGGAAGACGTTGTCGATGCCGAAGTTGAAAAGGGCAACGTCATCAAGGCAGACACCATTGACGAGCTCGCTGAAAGGATCGGGGTCAGCCCAGCATCGCTTCGTGCCACCCTCGAGCAATACAACACGGATGCGAAGGCCGGCTTTGACTCAGTGCAGCTCAAGAGTCCGGCCGAGATGACCCCCATTGAAGTCGGACCCTTTTACGCAACCGAGATGCGTCTGGCATCTATCGGCTTCACTGGAGCAGGCCCCCGCGTGAATGCCAAGGCCGCAGTTCTTGATCGCAACAACTTGCCAATTCCCGGCCTGTTCGCGGGAGGAGAGTGCGCGAGTGGGATCGCTGGTCCAGGCAGTGCGGCAGATGCGACTCCGACAGCAACGTGCTTGGTGTTCGGTCGGATAGCTGGCGAGAGTGCTGCAGCATTCGCTGCATCGCACTAGCGGGCGACCTCACTCCAAGCAAGAAGGTCAACAGGCGCTCAAGCCGGTGACTTGCGCCTCACTCAAGCGGCATGCAGGAGGGTGGCCAAGGATGTGCGGACTGTCGCCAGATCCACAACGGCCGACATGTTCTGCACAGCATCAAGATTCGCCAGCGCACTTTGTGCGATTGATACAGCACCAGTGCGGTTTCCTCGGGCAAGGTGAGTGAGCGCGGCTGCCCACTGGGCAAGTGTCTGCCAGACAGCGCGTTCCTCATCGGGGCAGCACCGCCACCGTTGCTCGAAGACCTCGTGCGCATGGAACGGCCGGTCGGCTGCCAAGTACTCGAGTGCCTCGGACCAGGCCAACTCACTCGTGATCTCCGTTCGTTCGGGCACTCCAGGAACAGCGCCTTCAAGCGACCCTCGCAGCGGGCGACCGTACTGGTCGCGCACCTGTCCACTCACTCGCTCAGCGTACTTAACTCGCAATTATCGATTCGTCCACCGACAGTGATGAAATCTTCAGGAGATATCTGCCCATGGCCACTGCGACTTCCGAGACCCTGATGACCATCGCCAGTGCATGCACCTGCTGCAGGATGCCGGCGCAGGCGATCCCAGGAATCCATTTGCCTGATATGCACTGATATTTCTTCCGATGCCCACTGGAAACAATGGGATTCTGAGGTGATACTCCTTGGAGCACCTGTGCGGCAAGGAGGCAGTTGTGACAGCCACTCCAATCACGAACCAAGTTGGGATCGATGCAACTGACCCCGAACTTCTCGAGGATCGATGGCGATCCGCACTGAAGAGCCACATCGATCCTTTCGCTGTTCTCGAGCTCGTGACCGACGCATCCGGGGCTCCAGTCGACCTGCGCTACGTCGAGGCGAATCCAGCCGCGATCGCCTACCACGACACCACGGCCGACGACCTGCTCGGCCACACGATGCTGGAGTTCTACCCAGGTCTGTCCACCGACGGCCCATTGACCCGCTACCTGCGGACGGCAATCACCGGTGAGCCGGTCATCTTCGATGACTATCCGTACTTCAACGAGTTGAAAGGTGAACGGCGTTGGTATGACCTGCGCGCAGTGCGGTGCAGGAATGGCATAGCCCTGACCTGGCGCGATGCGACGGATCGCCACAACTCGGCCGTTGAGTTGGCACGATCCGAGGAGCAATTCCGACTTCTCGTGTCGAACATGTACGGAGTCGTGCTGCTATCGGTCAACAACCGGGTGATCTGGATATCCCCAGCCGTGGGCGGACTGCTGGGGATGAGCGCCGAGGAACTGTCCGGGGCGTCCACTACTCATCTTTGGCACCCCGATGACCGCGAGAGGGCCATCGCCTTGCATGAACGAGCCTATGGTGGCCATACCGCGACCGATGTACTGCGAATCCGCAATGCCCAAGGCAGATTTCTCTCCGTCGAGGTTGCCGTGGCGCCATACTCATCCGACGAATTCCAGACTGGTGCTGTCATCTATATGCGCGATGTCACTGACAAGGTCGCCGCGGAAGTCGCCCTTGCCGAGCGGGAGGCCCTCTATCGAATCCTCGCTGAGAATGCGATGGATCTCATTCTCTCCACGGACACCGACGGAACTGTCCTATGGGCCTCCCCTTCGGTCCAGGCTGTTCTTGGTTATCGGCCGGGCGAACTGGCTGGCCAAGGCCTGTCCATGATCATCCATCCAGAGGATGCCGGCGTATTGCGCCTCTCAGTTGGCGAGTCACCACAGCGCAATGGGACGACTGCGCGGGCCCGTTTCGTAACGAAGAGTGGGACTCCACGGTGGATGGAGGCCACGCCAAGGGTCGCCCATGATCTGAATCGGAAGGCGGCAGCCGTCGTGATCGCCGTGCGGGACATTGATGAGCAGGTGCGGACGGAGATCGCCCTTGAGCGCGAACTGCACTTCGACTCACTCACCGGCCTTGCGAAGCGCGAACTCGCCCTGCTGCGAACCCGCGAGATACTCGACGGATTGCGTGGGCGATCCTGGGCAGTGCTGTGCGTCGGCGTGAATGGCCTGACCGCAATCAATCAGGCACACACCTATGGGGCCGGAGATCTTGTGCTCCAGACAGTTGCGGACCGGCTGGTTGCCGCAGCTGGTGCGCATGATCGGGTGGCGCGAGTCACCGGGGATGAGTTCGCGGTGCTGGTCACCGATGTCGTCACCTCCCATGATGCTGCTCTTGCCGCAGAGCGGCTGCTTGCGGCGGTTCGTGGTCGAGTGCCCTGGGAGGGAGAGGGCATCGAGATCAGCGGATACGTTGGCATCGCACTGA
>JBAYUM010000184.1:0-4247 GCA_041675125.1 Candidatus Nanopelagicales bacterium | reverse complement strand
TGGATGGCATCGATATACCACTTGGGCACCACGGCTGCAGGCAGCCGCCAGTCGTCCCATTGCGCAGGCTCGTCGTAGCAGGTGATGCCGATCAGTGGACGCGTCATGCACGCAGTCTGCCACTCGCATGCGGCCGAACCCGTGGCTACTGTGGGCATATGGCAAAGAAGCAGTGGAGTGATTTCACCAAGGGTCAGCAGCGCGCCATCATCGTGGGGGCAACTGTTGAGTTCATCATGACATCCATCGCAATTGTCGACCTCGTCCGACGCCCGGCGAGTGAGATCAGAGGTCCACGCGGACTCTGGCTGCTTGGCGTATGGGTCCAGCCGATCGGCCCTATTGCGTATCTCGCGCTGGGCCGCAAGAAGCCCTAGCGCGGTGCCAGAGGCCTTACTGCTGAGGAACGACGACGGTCAGCAGGAAGGCAGAGTCGGCAAGAGCGGTTACCGAGTGCAGCACATTCGGCACGACCAGGAGGTCGCCGACGCCGCACTCGATCGACTCAACGGACGTATTGAGGCTCAGCCGACCCATGATGACCTGGAGAGTTGCCTCACCTGCATTGTCGTGCTCGGACAGTCCGTTGCCGGAGGTCAGTGCCATGAGTGTCTGCCGCAGTACATGCCCATGCCCGCCGTAGAGCGTGTGCGAATGCCGACCGCTGGAAGTGGCCGCTGCCAATTCGAGGTATTCCTGGGCGAGTTTGGTGATTTCAACAGTTTCCATTGTTGACTCCCAAGTTGATCGTTGATCATGGCTGTGGGTAGGGACACCCGCAGTGGGACGCTTGCTGCAAGGTTATGCCGGTTTTGGTCCTGGTGACAGGGGAGGATGCGAATCGGCCCTGGACCGCGGGCTGTGGTGCCGAAGTCACCGTCGATCGTGGCCGTCTCTGTAGGGTCGTGCTGTGTTCCTAGACGATGAACTGCAGGACGTCACACCTACGACCTTTGTCGTGCACGCAGGCCGGCCTGAGCGCCGGCCAGGCGGACCGCTGAACTCGCCCATAGTCCCGGCGTCCTCGTTCCATGCCGAGGGGAATTCCGAGTATGCGCGTATGGGCGCACCGGGCTTCGATGATCTGGAGGCGGCCCTGGGAGGTCTTGAACTGGGCGAAGCGACAGTCTTCAGTTCGGGCATGGCGGCAGCCAGCGCGATTCTTGATCTCGTGCCCCAGGGAGCGACGGTAGTGGTGGTGGTCGGGGCTTATAACGGCGTGACCCAGCGCATGCAGCAGTTGCACGAGGAGCAGCGCATTGTGCTGCGCACCGTGGATGTCATGAACATGGTCGAGGTTCGCATGGCGTGCACGGAGGCATATCTTGTGTGGCTCGAGTCGCCGACGAATCCACTCCTGGAGACTGCGGATCTCGCGTCGTGCATCGAAGCTGCGCATGCCGCTGGGGCGAAGGTCGTGGTGGACAACACGATCGCAACGCCATTGACCCAGCAGCCCTTGGGCCTTGGAGCCGACTACGTCATGCACAGCGTGACCAAAGTGCTGAGCGGTCATTCCGACATCCTCCTTGGGGCGGTCATCGTGGCCGACGATGCGGAGCTGCAACGGCTTCGATACCGGCGCACGCTCATGGGCGCGATTCCCGGTCCGTTCGAGTGCTTTCTGGCACTGCGGGGACTGCGCACATTCGAATTGAGATTCGCACGCATGCAGGAGAGCAGTCGAATCCTCAGCGAACGACTCGCAGCGCATCCGGCCGTCTCGCGTGTTCGATACCCGGGGTTCAGCACCATCATCTCGATCGAACTCGCGGGCGGAGTGCCAGCAGCAGATCAGCTCTGCCGACTGACGCACCTGTGGACCTATGCAACGAGTCTGGGAGGAGTCGAATCGCTCCTCGAACGCCGTCGCCGCTCGGCCGGCGAGAGTGAGGCTGTTCCGGGGAATCTCGTTCGCCTGTCAGTTGGCATCGAGGGAGTCGACGACCTCTGGGCTGATCTCGAACAGGCGTTGGCGAAGCTGCCTGCATGAACAGGGGCTTGCTCCGGGCCTGTCACCCCCTTCCGACCTTGGCCATGAGTGCGGCCATCTCGATCTACGCCTGGAGCCTTGGCTGGCGTGGACACGGACTGATCGGCATATTCGTCGCCGTGCTGGTGGGTCAGCTATCCGTTGGCTGGAGCAATGACGCCTTCGACAGCGAGCTCGATCAGCGAGTCGCACGCATGGAGAAGCCGACGGTTCAGGGCACGGTCACGGTTCGTGTGCTGTGGATTGGCGCTAGTTGTGCACTGGGCGCTTCAGTTGCTCTGAGCTGGTGGGTCGCCGGGTGGATAGGCGGCAGCTTTCACGTGCTCTCACTGGCGATGGCCTGGCTGTACAACACCGTCCTTTCCAGAACGGCATGGTCGTGGCTGCCATATGCGATCGCCTTTGGTGCCCTGCCTCCATTTCTCAGCATCGGCCTGGATGGATCCTGGCCCGTCACTTGGTCGCTCATACTGTTCCCGATTGTCGGCGTGAGCGCTCATCTGGCCAATGCCCTACCTGATTTCGATGCAGATCTCGCAGCAGGAGTCAACGGTGCCGTGATCAGGCTTGGAAGGCGAAGGGCTGCACTACTGTGCTGGTTCCTGCTCGCCGTTGGCTCAGGCATCCTGTTCGCAGCAGCCCTGCCTGGGTCGTTGCTGCTTGCCGCGGTGATCGCAGTTGGCTACTTGCTCGCGCTCGCGTATGCCAGCCATTCGTCCTCGCGGTCAGCCATGTTCCACGGACTGGTACTGGCCGTGGCCGTTGATGTTGTTGTCATGGTCCTGCTCACGTATACGACATGAGCTGCAAGTAGGTGTCGCCCGGCACCGAATGCAAATAGCATCAGGCAATGACGACCATTGCCAGCGTGCACGGAGTCGTTGCGCCCCATCTCTACCCGCAGCGTGAGATCACCGCAGCCTTCAGTGCAGTGGTGTCGCCTGATGGCGCGCACAGTGCGGTGATCGAACGCATCCACGAGCATTCCCAGATCAAGTATCGAAATCTCGCCTTGCCATTGCAGGAGTACACGGAGATCCAGGATTTCGGCGCAGCCAATGATGCCTTCATCCGCATCGGGCTCGACCTTGCGGAGCAGGCAGTCAGGGCGGCACTCGGCAAGATCGGCTTGCGGGCCACTGACGTCGACTTGATCGTCTCCACCTCCGTCACGGGCATTGCCGCACCCTCGCTGGACTCACGGCTCATTTCGCGTCTTGGCATGCGCGCGGATATCAAGCGCATGCCGATGTTCGGGTTGGGCTGTGTGGCTGGCGCATCCGGGATCGCTCGCGTGCACGATTTCCTGCGCGGCGACCCGGATGCGATCGCCGTGCTGCTCTCGGTCGAACTGTGCTCATTGACCATTCAGCGCAATGACACCTCGATGGCGAATGTGGTGGCCAGCGCGCTGTTCGGCGATGGAGCTGCGGCGGTCGTCATGATGGGCGATCACCGGGCCAAGGGGCTTGGCCTGACAGGTCCGAGAGTGCTGGCATCAACAAGCCAGGTCTATCCCGATAGCGAACGCATGATGGGCTGGGATGTCGGTGCAACAGGGTTTCGCATCGTGCTCTCTGCCGGAGTGCCGGACATCGTCACCGCGCACATGCGTGACGATGTGGTGAGCTTCCTCGCCGGCCACCAGCTCGCGATCCCTGGTATCGGCAGGTGGATCTGCCATCCAGGTGGACCTCGAGTGCTCTCGGCGATGGAGGACGCCCTCGACCTTCATGACGATCAGTTGGCGACGACGTGGCAGTCCCTGGCCTCGATCGGCAATCTGTCCTCTGCGTCGGTGCTGCACGTGCTCCAGGACACGATGGAAGGCACTGGCACCTCGGAGCCACCTGCCCCTGGAACTGCAGGATTGATGCTGGCGCTGGGCCCCGGATTCTGCTCTGAGCTCGTCCTGCTGGAGTGGTGAAGTCTTGACCGGGATTCAGGCGTTCACGGTTCTCATCGCGCTGGTGGCATGTGAGCGACTCGTTGAACTGGCCGTGTCGAAGCGCAACTTGAGATGGAGCAGGGAGCGCGGGGGTATCGAGTTCGGACAGGGTCACTATCCAGTGATGGTGGTGCTGCACATCGGGCTGCTCGCAGGAGCGCTTCTTGAGGTCTACCTCGTCCAGCCTGAACTCATCGCCTGGCTCTCCTGGACCATGTTCGGACTCGTACTGGCCTCGCAACTGCTTCGCTGGTGGTGCATCTCGACCCTGGGGCGACGGTGGAACACCCGGATCGTGATCATTCC
>JBAYUM010000183.1:0-4308 GCA_041675125.1 Candidatus Nanopelagicales bacterium | reverse complement strand
GGGCCTGACCGCGAAGCAAGGCCCAAGAAGTATCGAACATATGTTCGAACAAGGGCACGGTAGTCACGACGACTGACAATCGTCAAGCCTGAGAGGGCGACCCCGCAAAGAATGACCGAGGGCCGGCCTACTCCCAGTCGAAGGCGATGGGCTCGATCAGGGCCGGGCCACTGGACCGCGACGAGTTCACCGCAGTCGAGACCGCATGGGCCTCCAGCACGGCCGGGGCCAGTTCATTGACATCCACCCGCTGGGAGTTGTCCAGCCACCAGCCCCACTGATGCGGCGGCACGATCACGGGCATGCGGTCATGAATTCTTGCCAGATCGGGTGTTGCTGCCCGGGTCAGCAGGGTGCAGGTGAGCAGCCAGGGCTCACTCGGACCAGCTCGCCACCACTCATAGAGCCCAGCGATCGCCAGTGGCCGCTCCTGCGGATCGTGAAGATAGAAGGGCTGCTTCCTGGGGCGACCCGGGGCTGTCTCCTGTGCTGATGCGTACCACTCGTAGTAGCCGTCAACGGGAACCAGGCAGCGCCTGCGGGCGAAGGCCTCGCGAAAGGACGGCTTCTCGCTCACCGTCTCCGAGCGAGCATTCGTGAGCCTGTTCCCGATGGCCGGGTCCTTCGCCCACGACGGCACCAGGCCCCAGCGTGCGATCTCCAATGCGCGCTGGTGAGTTCCATCCTCAGCACGCTTGTCCACGATGATGTAGACCTCTTTGGAAGGTGCGAGGTTGTAATCGGGCTCGAGGATGCGTTCGGGAAACAGCGACAGCTGGAAGAACCCAGCATTCTCGATCGGATCTTTGGCAAGGACGATGCGGCCGCACATGGCCTAAGCCTCTCGGTCATGGCTTCGACCTTGCAACCATTCAATGGCAGCACCGTGTGGCGTGCAGGTTGCGAGTACGTCATGTCTGCCCGAAGGCCAGATATCCAGTTCCAGGGTCACCGCGCTGTAGTCGTCCGACGGCTCCATCCGCAGCCAGGCAACGGGAGCGTCGGCGGTCGCAGTCGCCCCAGCCTCAGCGATTGCTGCAGCGAGATCCTGCTGCTCAGCGGCAGTCAGGTACGGCATGACGATGGAGTGCATGACGACCGACACCGATCCTGGCCGGTTCTTCTCCAGTTCTGCCCGCACCCAGTCTGCGGCAGGAGCCTCATCGATCCTGACCGGCTCGAACATGGACAGCGCCGAATCGAGTCGGGCCATGCGCACCGTGTCCTCTGGCCAGATGAAGGACCTCAGCCGGACTCGCCCCTCGTGGGTCGCTGCATCGATCGGTGCCAGGTCGCAGCCAGCCCGCTCGACGATGCGGAACTCGCTGCCCTCGGGCCTGCCGGATCGCAGAATGCCGTCGAGGACGACGGGTGATGAGTCAGGTCCCCAGGACTGATCGCCTGCCTGAATGCGGTAGCGATCGAGGTGCAGGTTGAGACCGGCGCTCGCCCCTATCTCCAGCAGGCTCACAGGCAGATCCACCTCCGCTGCCAGTCGACGCAGCCCGGCAGAGAGGACGCCTGAGCGACCGACCTCATTGGTCTGGACGGGAAGCCGCATCTGTGCCTGCAACCTCTCCGAGTACGCCGCTGCGAAGGGGAAGAAGGCGACAGCAGCTCGCTGTGGATCAGCGGCGCCTCCGAGCGTTGGAAGATAGTGAGCGAACTCGGCCGGTGCTCCATCGAGCAGGATGCGATGAGCGGCGCCGAGAAACCGAAGCAGGAGCGCCGATCCGATGGGGTCCTGGTCGTCTTGCAGGAGGAGGCGAATGGCAGCGTCACCCCGATCCTCAGCCCGCTCGGCGATCGCGTCGATGATCGCCGCCCAGGTGGGGGAGCCGTTCTCCAGGCACAGGCGAGACTGCAACGTGGCTGCGTCGCGCAGGCTCACCGCTGTTGCCACAAGCACTCCTTAGACCGGCAGGACGGGACCTACTGAGTCGCCCACTGCATTCGATTGACGTCAAGAGGATCGCATGGATCAAACCTCATCATGAGCGCCGTGGTGGATCGGGTCAGGCAGGTCGAGCGGCTCGGCCGGGCCGCGTCGCGGGTAGAGCACTTCGGTGAGCAGTGCGCCGATGATTGCCCCGACGATCTGGAACACGATGAACATCGGGACGCTTGCAGGCGCGATTCCGGAGAACGTGTCGGTGAGGCTTCTGCCGATCGTGACGGCTGGGTTCGCGAAGGATGTCGACGAGGTGAAGAAGTAGGCCGCGCCTATCCAAGCCGGGACAAGGACCGGCCCCAGGTGTCCTCGCCCGGTTCTGGTGAGGGCACCGATGACGAGCAGGAGTCCAGCGGTCGCGATGATCTCACCGAGCCAGATGGGCATTCCGGTTCGCACATGCGTCGAGACGTTGACGGCAGCAAGGGAGAACATGACATTGGCCACGATCGCGCCGCAAATGGCGCCGGCAATCTGCGCGATGCCGTAGAGCACGGACTCGCCTGCAGGCATCTCGCGCCTGACGACTGCGACTGCGGTGACAACTGGGTTGAAATGCGCTCCCGAGATCGGGCCCAGGACCCAGATCAGCACGCCTAGGGCGGCAACGGTCGCCAGGGCGTTGATGAGCAGTGTCAGCGCCAGATTGTCCGTCAGCTGCGTGCCCATGATTCCTGAGCCGACGACGGTGGCAACGAGCACGCCCGTGCCGAGGAATTCGGCGAATCCACGTCGCGCCAGTGAGTGAGTCATCGAGCAGCCTCCTGAGATTTGCGCCACCGTACTTGACAAATGAGTTTCGTTCAATAAATATTGAATCAATGAATACCGAGGCATATTCGAGTCACGGCGCGACGACGGAGCGCAATCGCCGTGCGCGCGTCCTCAGTGCCCTGGGCGATCCGATCCGACTCGCGGTGGTCGACCTGCTCCGAGTCCAGGATCTGTCTCCCGACGCCCTTGCAGCGGCACTCGAAGTGCCGGGAAATCTTCTTGCTCATCACGTGAAGGTTCTCGAAGACGCGGGGGTCGTCGACCGCAGGCATTCCCAGGGCGACCGTCGTCGGACCTACGTGCATCTGATCAACGGGGCTCTGGCAGGTCTGCTGTCGGCAGACTTCTCCTACGAGGCGCCGCGCGTCGTCTTCGTCTGCACTGAGAACTCAGCCCGCTCGGTGATCGCAGAAGTGGTCTGGAACTCCGTGAGCGATGTCCCCGCTGTGTCGGCTGGCACTCATCCGGCGGAGCACGTCAATGCGAAGGCGCGAGCCGCAGCTGAACGACATGGCCTGTCCATCGACCACTTTCCGCAGTCAGTGGACGAGGTACTGCAGGCAGGCGACTTGATCATCTCGGTCTGCGACACCGTCAACGAGGAGCTGACCCCGCAGCCACGGAGTCACATCCACTGGTCGGTTCGCGACCCCGCAAGCGCAGGAACTGACGAGGCCTTCAACGAGACCTTCGCTGAGCTGCTCAGTCGCATCGTTCAACTCTCACCCCGAGTCCACTCCGAGAGCCCACTTGTCCCCAGAAAGGCGCCACGATGAGTCATGCATACGTCCGCGAGGACCTGCCATTGGAGACGCAGATGGTCCTGCGGTCGGCTGCTGCACGACTCACTGCGGAATTCGACGGAGTGTTCGGCACCGAAACCATTGAACGATTCCTCCATAGCTCGTATGACGATTTTGCCGGCCGCATGAAGGTGCTCACCTGGCTCCCGCTTCTCGCAGAGCGTTTCGCGCGCGAACGGCTCGAAGCCCTGGCTCGGGTGGAAGGCAAGAGCGAGGATCACCGGCCAGTGGTGCTGTTCCTCTGCACGCACAACGCCGGCCGCTCCCAAATGGCCCTCGGCTACTTCCGTGACCTGGCCGGGGACCGTGCCGTTGCATGGTCAGGTGGCTCGGAGCCAGGCGATCAGGTGAATCCGGCCGCTGTCGCGGCAATGAAAGAGATCGGGATCGATATCTCCGGGGAGTATCCGAAGCCCTGGACTGATGAAGTGGTCCGCGCTGCCGATGTCGTTGTCACGATGGGCTGCGGTGACGCTTGCCCGGTGTTCCCCGGCAAGCGATACGAGGACTGGACACTCGAAGACCCGAATGGGCTCGGCGTCGAATCGGTGCGGCCTATTCGTGACGAGATCAAGAGCCGCGTCGAGGGGCTCCTCACGGGTCTCGGGGTCACAGTCGGCTGACCGAGAGGCCGACAGTCCTAGGCATTGGCCTCGGTCGGGGATTTCACGAACTCGGGCTGCATCCGCCGATAGCCGCTCGTGAAGAGCGGTGAGCTGATCAGCATGTCCGCAGTCGTTCGATTGCTGGCGACGGCGATATTCCAAAGGGTGGCGATGC
>JBAYUM010000182.1:0-4310 GCA_041675125.1 Candidatus Nanopelagicales bacterium | reverse complement strand
CCGAGAGCTTCCTGGTCGCAAGCGAGGAACTCCTGCAGGCGTATGAGGCGCTCGATGCGTCCGTTCGCGATTCCCTGCGATTCGACTTGGGCTTCATGCCGCAGCCGGTCGACCTCGCACTGGTCACCGGTATGCGGCTCAATGAGGCGGCCATGCATGCATGGGATGTGCGCATTGCCTTCGACGCACAGGCAACCATTCACGGCACCGTTGCCGAGGTCCTGCTCGATCAGTTCCTTGGCCCGATCGCCTTCATGCTCGGCTTCTTCGGCAAGCCAGGGGCCATCGAAGGCCAGGAGATCAATCTCCATATCGAGACGAGCAACCCCACCAGGAATCTCGAGCTGGTGGTGGGCGACTCGATCAGCCTGACCAATGATCCCGACGAGACCGATGGATTCCTGGCCCTGCCGACTGAATCGCTGCTGCGCCTCATCAGTGGCCGACTGGCTCCTGAGCACACTCCGGAGTCGGTGACCATCACCGGCAATGTCGTCGACCTCGACCAGTTGCGATTGGTGTTTCCCGGCTACTGAACGGACTCACTCGGATCGGCGTTGCGCCTGGATCGATGCCGCAAGTCCGCCGAGCCCGAGCACCACGAGCGCGATCGGGATGAGGAAGCGCGCGTCGAGCGTGATGTCTGAGATATCGCTGGCGACATAGCCCGCCGCCAGGGCCAAGAAGAGCAGCCCCGCAACGAGCGACACCAGGTCGATTGAATGCTTATGCACGTGACACCTCCAGGTTTCCTAGGGATACATCAGCAACAAGGTCGATCGTTGGGGCCTTTGGGTCCACCAGGCCGGGCAGCACGGCATCGATTGAGGTGTTGCTCCCCTGCTGCTCTGGAACTCCCGCGATGGCGATGCGACCCACACCGACGGTGGAGTGGACGATCACGTTGTCACCTGCGGGGGCGATGACCTTAAGCTCGCCGATGCCCACTGAGACATGGATGGGCAGGGGCGTCGTTCCGGCCGGGATGGACAGTTCGCGCAGGTCCAGCCTGGCCTCGCCGATGTCGAGCCTGAACTCACTGGCGGTCTGCGAGACCGCGGAGGGGATCCAGGTGCGCTCGCCGATCTGCGTGCCCAGTCGCAGATCGGTGGGCAGCACGGAAACCAGGGCGCTCACCAGTAGCAGCGGCAGCGCCAGGGCGATCAGCCATCGGGCATGACCGACGAACGTGCCAACGACCAGGCCCAGTCCCAGCACGCCAAGCCCGGCCGCGAGGATCACGACTGCACTGATGTGCGCGACGTCGAGCATGGTGAGTGCAGTCATCGATCCCATCACCACTAGGGCGATGCTGAGGGTCGCCGAGCCCAGGTACGACGGTGGCTTCCTTGGCAGTGCGGCAGATGGAGGGGTGTAGCCGGGATAGTCGCCGAACCCGCCATAGGCGAAGCCCTCCTCCGAAGCGGTCTGATGCGGGTCGGTGGTCGTAGCGGGTGCAGTCGAGTTCATGTGGTCGATCGGCTGGTCGCGCTTGACGATCCAGAGCACCAGGGCGCCCGCGGCAATGAGCAGGAGCAGCGATCCGCCACCGCCGAAGAGCCAGGCTCCGTGCCAGGGCCCGGCATCCAGAACGGCTGCGAACACGATGAGAGCGACCAAGATGCCAAGACCGGCCATCAGCCACTGGGGTACCCCGAATCTGCTGCCACCGTCGATCAGCTTCTGCGCCTCATTGACCTCGTTGCCCTCCTCGGGGATGAGGAGCCACCCGATCGCATAGAGCACCAGGCCCGCACCGCCGAAGATCGCGAGCACGACGAGCACGACGCGCACGATGATGGGATCGATCATGAGCCATCGGGCCACACCAGCTGCGACGCCACCGATCACTCGATCATTGCGGCTCCTGCGCAGCAGTGGCCGCTGTCCGAATGGGGGCTGGGATGCTCCCGTCGCGGGTTGTTCATTCGACATGGAATCCGTGTTCTGCGTCATGGCTTCAGCATGGCCGGTGGCCACCACTGATGCATCAGGGAACACCCCTGAGGCAACCCTGAACTCTGGCCGCCGATCTCAGGGTGCCACCCTGATGCGCAATCGCCCAAGCGACGGCAATACTCGCGTTGTGAGCACAGTGCCGCAGGCCCCGCGAGTAGCGCGTCCCCTCAGTGGGCGCATCATTGCCGGCGTCGCGAGGGGGCTGGCCGAGCATCTGAACCTGCCGGTGTGGCTGGTGCGCCTGGCCTTCGTCGTGCTGACCCTTGCCGGGGGATTGGGCATTGTCCTGTACGGGGCCTTCTGGGTCGTGCTTCCGCAATCGGTGGATGCCGTCGAGTCGAGCAATCCGGCGGACGCTGACGCGGGTGATCAGACTGACTTGAGTGCGATGCGACTGCTCTCGGTGGTGGCGCTCGGCGCGGGTGCGCTGCTGCTTCTGGCCGCCCTGGGCGTCGATGTATGGAATGGATCGCTACTGCCGGCGCTGCTCGCCATCGGCGGTGCCGTGCTCGTGTGGCAGCAGGCCGATGCCGATCAGCGGGCGCAGTGGTCTGCCTCCGCAACGCGAGTCGCACGGCAGGGCGCCGGCTCTGCGGCGGGTGTGGGGCGCTGGCGGATCATCACCGGCATCGCCCTGGTCGTGGTCGGGCTGCTGGGCATCCTGGTCAATCGAGCCGGGCCTGCGGCCGCTCTGCAGGCCTTGGCCACAGCAGTGCTGCTCGTTGGCGGTGTGGCCCTTGTCGTCTTCCCATGGATCTATCGCAAGTGGCGCGATCAGGCAGAACAGCGACGTCAGTTCATCCGTTCACAGGAGCGAGCTGATGTCGCCGCTCATGTGCATGACTCCGTGCTGCAGACCCTCACGCTGATCCAGCGCAATGCCAGTGATCCGGCGGAAGTGGCCAGACTTGCGCGAGCTGAAGAGCGTGCATTGCGGTCGTGGCTCTACGCACCCACGGGTGATCCGATGCGCACGTTCGCGGCGCGACTGCAATCGGATGCGGCTGAGGTTGAGCAGGCATATGCGGCAACCTTGGATGTCGTGATAGTCGGCGACATCGAGATCGACAAGGAGATCGCTGTGCTGCTTGCCGCGACTCGAGAGGCGATGGTGAACGCAGCCCGCCATGGCGGTGGGACTGCTGCGGTCTATGCGGAGGTCGGTGAGGGGTCGGTTGAGGTGTTCGTTCGTGATCGTGGGCCCGGATTCGACCTGTCGGCGATTCCAAGTGATCGCCACGGGATCAGGGAATCCATCATTGGGCGCATGGAACGCAATGGCGGCAGTGCAGAGGTGGTCAGTCGTGTCGGCGCTGGTACCGAGATTCGCCTGAGCATGCCGAGCAGGACGGGGGAGGCCGCATGACCTCATCGCAATTGCGTGTCGTCATTGTTGACGATCATGTGATGGTGCGATCAGGAGTGCGCCATGAGATCGGTGAGCATGTCGACATCGTCGGAGAGGCAGGCGACGGCATCGAGGCAGTGCAGGTGATCCTGGCAACCCGGCCAGATGTCGTGCTGCTTGACGTGCACCTGCCCGGTGCCGATGGAGCGGCAGTGATCTCCACCTGTGCCGCGCAGGTGCCCGAGACCAGATTCCTCGCACTGTCGGTGAGCGATGCTCCTGAGGATGTCGTTGCTGTCGTGCGTTCCGGAGCGCGTGGGTACGTCACCAAGAACATCACCGGACCGCAGCTCCTGGAGGCGATCACGCGGGTTGCCGAGGGCGACGCGGTGTTCTCGCCACGACTGGCGGGCTTCGTGCTCGACACCTTCGCCGGCGCTCCGGCCGCCAATGACGAGGAGCTCGATCGGCTCACCCCTCGCGAGCTTGAGGTGATGCGCCTCATTGCCCGTGGCTACACCTATCGCGAGGCTGCCAGTGCGCTCTTCCTTTCAGTGAAGACCATCGAGACTCATGTGTCGGCAGTCCTGCGCAAGCTGCAGCTCTCCGATCGTCACGAGCTCACGCGTTGGGCATCGGCCCGGCGCCTCATCTGAGGCGAGCATCAACGCCAGCGCGTGGCTAGGCTCAAGAATGCTGCCGCGCAGGCCTTTCTTCGCGACACTGCGGCGGCGGGAGGAGTGAGGATGAGCCCGCAGTCGCCGGATGCACAGGAGCTTGCCGAGGTGCGCAGCATCGGTGAGGAGGCAGTGCGCGCATTGTCGGCAACGAGCATTGCGACCCTGCCGTTCAGGTCGAAGAGGAGGAACTGGCTGGGCATCGAGGTCTGGACGCGGCCCTTTGCTCGAGGCTGGATCATTGACGAGAGATTCGCCGTTGGCGAGAACGGCGAGATCTACCGGGTGATACTGATCCGTCAGCCCTCGGACGAGAATTTCCTGCT
>JBAYUM010000181.1:0-4312 GCA_041675125.1 Candidatus Nanopelagicales bacterium | reverse complement strand
TGAAATTCTCGTCCAAGTGCGAGAATTCCCACTGATCCTGCGCGGGCTCGATGTTGAGCCATGCCGTACGGGTGTCCCAGAATCGCACGGCTTTGACATCGGCTGAGGGCCACTCACCGGCAAAGTCCTCGAGCTTGCCCACCGCGTTGTAGCGCAGGCCCCCTGCAGCCCAGGGAATCGTCAGGCCAGTGAGCACCGACATGCTCTGCGGCTGTTCGGGTCTGCCGAAGTCGCTTGTTCCCGATCCCGCGAACACGACTGCCCCAGGCAGGATGACGGCGATGAGGGTGGAGACGAATGTGACAAGCGGGTGTCGACGGTAACTGAGGCGATAGGAGCGTTCAGGTCGGCTCCAGAGACGCGTTCGCGACCTGTTGGTCCTGTAGTCGCGAGCACGGCGAAGAGGATGGGAACCGTCGCGGCGATCAATCTCGGGCTGTCCGCGTGCACCGGACACAGCGATACCTCCATCCATGGCGACGGCCACGGCCGTATCGGCGCACCCGCACATGGGCACATCCGAAATGCCGTGATTCACCGATCCGTCGGTGACGTCAGCCCTCCATCGGCACACCGACGACCAACCTGAGCAGCGAATGCTGCTTGACGTGCTCGCCATGCAGGAGCCAAGGCCGAGCCTCTCGCCGATTGCAGGGGCTGTTGTGCTCAAGTCACCAGCCGGAGTGTCGATGGAGCCTGTGAACTGCACCGTGGAGCATGGACGCGCCTTGATCGGGAGTGTCGATGAGTTACGCAGATATCACCTCGCGAGTCGCGCAGATACAGGCGCGCATCGCGCAATTGCAGGGGGCGAGCACCGCCTACCCGACTCAGGGTTCGTACGCCTCAAGTCTCTCCACGACTGGAAGTACTGACTTCGCATCGGTTCTCGGGGGGATCACGTCATCGGGATTCGACTCGATGACGCCATCCACTCCCGACGCATCCGGCGGCGAGGACGGCGGACAGGCGATGGCGTCGTTCGCCGCTACATTCACCGGCACGCCCTACGTCGCAGGCGGTGAATCTCCCCAGACCGGCTGGGACTGCGCACGATTCACCCAGTGGGTGGCCAAGCAGTTCGGGATAAACCTGCCCGCGGTGTCCTGGGAGCAGATCAACACGGGCCAGCAGGTCGATTCCCTTGCACAAGCCCAGGCAGGCGATCTGCTGTTCTTCCACGAGCCTGGCGGGCACCGTCGTGACCCGTCCGCGCTCAAAGTCAATCACGTAGCCGTCTACCTCGGCGATGGGCGAATGGTTGAGGCTGCCAATCCCAGTGCCGGCACCATCATCAGCCAGGTCGACGCCGCGCATCTGGTCGGCATTCGTCGAATAGCAGCGACGACCACCACTCAGTAGGACGAGTGCGGGCAAACCTCTCAGATGCGTGCTGCGCCAGCCGATTGAGGCATTGAGCAGGAAGCTCATCAGCGACATTGCCAAGGATCCGGCCAGTCACATTCTCGACCGGACAAGGAGTGGCACGCTGATGGATACCGGACTCGTCATGCCAGCCCTGGTGGTGGCCCTGGATGGGCTGTCCAGGCGTCAGGCCGCGATCGCCAACAATGTCGCGAATATCAATACTCCCGGCTATCTCGCACAGAACGTGGACTTCGAGTCCGCGCTCGCGTCAGCCGTTGACATGCAACCCGATGCAGGCACATCGCAGCTCGGCGGAGTGATCTCGACAGCGACGTCTGCAGAGCCAGCGGGCCTGGACGGCAACAACGTCAACCTCGATCAGCAGACCCTGCTGGGCACCGAGACCAACCTGCGGTTCCAGATGGCACTTCGCGCCGTCGAGGGACGGTTCACCGTCATGCGCGACGTACTCAGGGGGTCGTGATGGGAATGTTCGATATCTTCGAGGTCTCCGGCAGTGGCGTGGCCGTGCATCGCCAGTGGATGGATGCGATCTCGGACAACATCTCAAACATCAATACCGTCCGACGCACATCAGAGGCGGCCTTCCAAGCGCGGTACATCGAGGCCGTGCCCACCGCCGCAACTCCTGGGAATCCAGGCGGTGTTGCAGTCGCCGGTGTGAGGCTCGGCAGTGCCGAGGGCATCGAAGTGAGCGACCCCGACAATCCACTGGCCGATGCGCAAGGCATGGTGCGCCGCCCAGCGATCGATCTGGGCGAGCAGATGACTGACCTGCTCATGGCTCAACGTGGGTATCAGGCCAACCTTGCCGTGGTGCAGCGCGCAACCGAGGCCTACCAGGCCGCCCTCCAGCTCGGACGCTCCTCGTGACCATCGCGATTCCGCCGATCGGCGCGACCCCTCCTCTGCCACCTGCACCCCAGGTTGCCCCCAGCACGGGAACGGGCTCAGGCTTTGCCGATGTGCTCTCCCAAGGGGTCGACAACCTCACGGCGATCCAGCAGAACGCGGATTCGCTGGCACTCAAAGTGGCTACTGGATCGCTGCAGAACCCCCAGGACTACCTGATCGCAGCAAATGAGGCGTCGATGGCAACGCAGATGACCGTTGCGCTGCGCAATAAGGCTCTGGACGCCTTCAACGAGATCATGCGGATGCCGTTGTGATCGAAACGCTTCAGCTCTCATTGCGCCGCATGCGCACGCTCATGTCCGGGTTCACCCCAGGGCAGTTGGCCGTCGTCGCCTTCGGCGCCATCGGCGTGCTCATCGCCGTGCTCATGATGAGTCGTTGGTCCGCAGCGCCGTACACCCCGCTGTACAGCAACCTGGCTGCATCAGACGCAAGCGCGATCACGCAGCAACTGGACTCCCTCGCTGTTCCCTACCAGCTCGCCGAAGGCGGGACGCAGATCCTCGTACCGCCGGATCAGGTGAACTCGACTCGACTGAGCCTGAGCGCCAAGGGACTGCCCGCCGCCTCGCAATCAGGTTTCGCCCTTCTCGACCAGCAGGGCATCACGTCATCGGAGTTCATGCAGAACGTGAACTATCAGCGCGCGATGGAGGGAGAACTGGCCAATACGATCGAGGCGATCGATGGCATCTCCTCGGCAACCGTCCACTTGGCTGTTCCCGACAAGAGTGTCTTCACCCAGCAGTCTGACAAGCCCTCGGCTGCAGTCTTGGTGACAATGAGATCAGGCGCGACCCTGGATCCGGGCCAAGTGCAGGCAATCGCAAGCCTGGTGGCCTCGTCCATCCCGAAGCTGTCGGCTTCAGACGTCACTGTCGCCGATTCGTCAGGGCAGTTGCTCACCACTGGAGCAGGTGCCGGTGGCATCGCAGGAACTAATGCGACCCAGCAGTCAGCGCGCACAGAGACACAGTTGACGATGCAGGCCCAGGCCATGCTCGACCGAGTGCTCGGTGTCGGGAATTCGACTGTCCAGGTCCACACGGACCTCGACTTCGACCAGCGTCAGACAACGACCCAGTCATATGCGTATCCCACAACCGTTCCAGCCCTGACGTCATCGACTGCGAGCGAGCAATACTCCAGCTCAGGCTCCGGTGCGACAAGCGTGATGGGAACGGCAAACGCAGCGCCCAGTGCGCCGCCAGGAGCCTCGACGGTGGGAAGTCCCGGGTCGAACACCTACCAGAAGAGCAGCGAAACCACGACCAATGCCCTGAACAGCGTGGTGGAGCAGCGCACCGGCGCGCCAGGTTCGATCAAGCGCATGACGGTCGCCGTCCTGGTGAACTCCGCCATTGCTGGAGTGAAGCCGACTGAACTCAGTGCACTCGTGGGCAATGCTGTCGGGCTCGACACCAACAGAGGTGACACGATCCAGATCGCCCAGGTGCCGTTCAACACGACTGCGAAGACGGACCTCGCCCAACAAGCCCAGGCTGCACAGGAGGCTGCCAGCAAGGCCGATCTCTGGGACATGGTGCGCAAGATCGGCATCGCGTTGCTGGTCTTCACCGTCATCGCGATGGCCTTTCTGTCCAGTCGCAAGCAGCGCCGGACACTCCTGGAGCTCAATGACATTGGGGCATTGGAGGCAGGGCCGCATATCCGACCAGCATCGCCATATGAGACGCGGGAATTCCTTGACCCCATCGATCTCAGCACGGTCGTGATTCCGCCCATCGGACAGGTGACGAATCCCGATCACGCGCGCATCGAGCAGGCCCACGCCGAGATCGGCGAATTGGTGGCCCGCCAGCCAGAGGAAGTCGTGCAGCTGCTGCGCGGCTGGATGTCGGACCGGAGGTGAATGAGCAATGGCCATTGCCAAGGTTGACGAGCTGACCGGCCTGCGCAAGGCGGCCATTCTCATGGTCCAGCTCGGCCAGGAGAATGCATCAAAGGTTCTCGGTGCCATGCATGAAGGCGAGATGGAAGAACTGGT
>JBAYUM010000180.1:0-4365 GCA_041675125.1 Candidatus Nanopelagicales bacterium | reverse complement strand
TCTCGGTCCCATCCACAGTCCCAATGCCGTGGAGATCGCGGCGGCGAGTGCCAATGGCTGGTCGAGCATCGGATGATGTCCCGACTGCGGCAGTTCGATGACCGGGATCCTGTTGCCGACGACCTCCCGCATGCCATCAACCATCTGCTGGGTCACCAAGCCGAACTCGGCACGGAAGCACGCGCTTGGACACTGCAGATTCGCCAGCATCTCACGCATTGAGCGAGCTCGAGTCTGGTTGAAGAAGTTCGGGTCGTACTTCCACGTCCATCCTCCCTCGACCTGTTTCAACGACTGCTCGGCCACATGCCGGCCCACATAGGGCAGGACTACCGCCTGCTCCGGGATGGTGCGAAATCGCGCGACTGCATCCTCGAATGCGGCATAGATGCGTGGTGGCCGCAGGGCTTCGCGCATCCCGTCCCTCTCCAAGTGCCGGGGGTCCAGTGGCGTATCGATGACGATGAGGCCGTCTACTGTTTCGGGATTCTCGACGGCCGCCGCCAGGGCGACGCCTCCACCCATGCTGTGACCGATCACGATTGGTGGGCCGTCGACCAGCGCAGCAGCGACTGCCATCACCTCTTGGCTCCAGGTGACCATGTCGTAGCTCTCGCGTCGCCCGCTGTCACCGTGACCGGAGAGGTCGATCGCCACCACGCGATGGGACTTCGCAAGCAGCGGGGCGATGTGATCCCACCAGCCCGAGTGCGCTGACCCACCATGCACGAGCACAAGTCCGGGATGGGAGCGATCGCCCCAGACGCGTGCGTGCACATTGACTCCGAGAGTCGGGATATCCACGTGTTCGGGAGCGTGCGCGATCGCCGCACTGAACCACCCTGGCACCGAGCCGAGGTCGTCCAAGGCAGATGGGCTTGTCATGTGTAGGTCATCTCCAATGCCGGTGTGAGCAGCTCCAACGACCGCGGTCGAATGTTGACAAGACCGCGCGATGCACCGTCATGATCTCGTCACCGCCGGTGCGCCACTGGTCGCTGCGAATAAGACCTTGACCATACCTGCGGTGCCGAGGGTGCGAGAGGTCGTCCGAAGAACTCGGCTAAAGCAGTGGCAAGAAGGTCCAGGAATTGACCCAGCGACTGCTTGGCTGTGAGACACCCTCAGGCGATCTTGCGGCGGTAAGTGGCCACGGCAAGGACGCACGCGACTGTGAGAATGCCAAGGCACCAGGCCAGGGCGATCCAGATGTCGGTGCTGACTGGCCGTTGTGTGAACAAGTCGCGGATCGTGTTGCCGGTGGGCGTCGCCGGCTGGTTCTCGGCGAAGGCACGCGCCGGGCCGGGCCGGGTATGGTCTCGGTGAGTACGAATGCCGAGCTGATGAACGGCAGGAAGATGGACGGGTAGGGGAACGCGCTTGCGCCGTCCACGGCCGCGAACTGCCCGGTGAGGCTGATGGACTCCCGCACGTTCGCCGCTTGCGTGGCGACGTCGAAACCATCGACGGTGGCCGTCCCCGAATCGGACTTGAGCAGGGTGGACAGGATCTTCACAACCGGGGTCTTGCCTGCGCCGTTGGAGCCGAGTAGGGCGAAGATGCTGCCCCGCGCAGCACGTGCAGCTCCTTGAACGACTTCTCAAGAGCCTGCACGTGCAGCGCCTGCACTGGCTGAGCTGTCATCCCGACACCCCTTGAGTCCCGGCGTCCTCCGCCTCGGCGCGCTCGATGGCCTGGGTGAGCCGGTCCCGCTCCCGGGTGACGTATCCACCCTTCTCGTAGTTCTGAACAAGCGCCTCGACGAACTCCACCGGGTCCTCCCCGACAATCTCGCGGATCGGCGTTCCGTCCGCAGCGGCCAGTTCGAAAAGATCGGCCAGGTCCTCGAACACCGAAGCCGCATTGTCGCCGTCCACCGGCCCGAAATACATCAGATAGCGCTCGATCCCCTCGACCGCCGTGCGGTAGTTCTCGGGAAGCTTTCGCGTGCGCACCTTGTACTGCCGCCACCGCCGCTTGTCGCCGATCACCTTTGAGGTGAAACCTGAAATACCCATGATCACTTTCCTCCTTGGTGGAGCTGTTCCAGTCGTTCTGCGAGGAAGCTCCACGTCCTCCAGAACTCTTCGAGATACTCCTGTCCTTGAGCGTTGAGGGAGTACACCTTGCGCGGTGGCCCCTTCTCGGAAGAGACCTTCTCGACGTCGACGAGACCGCGCTGCTCGATCCTGATGAGCAGCGCGTAGACAGTCCCTTCGGCGATGTCGGAGAAGCCCTGCTCCCGCAGCCATGCAGTGATCTCGTAGCCGTACATGGGGCGGCCGGACAGGAGGGCGAGAACGATGCCCTCCAATATCCCCTTGAGCATCTCGGTCACCTGCTTGCCCATGGGAACCATCTCCACTACTCAGTGTTATTGACTACTAGTACATAGTATCGCTGAATAGTGAAGGTGCAAGTCAGTGCCGATACATCTACAACCGTCGACGCCTGCATTCCCAGTTCGCATACGTTTCACCCATCGAATTCGAGCGCACGCTCACCCAGGAAACCGCCTGAATCAACAGGCGCCGTGGAGACCAAACCTGCGGCAGGTCACAGTGTCAACTCAACAGGCCGCAATCCCAATGCCTGCCAGGGCGGGATGTCATCAGTTGCGTTCAGGCCCCGAACCGTGTGTGAAAAATGTGCGCGGTGTAGTTGGAGATGGTCTTCACTGAGAGTGCCAGAATGATGTAGAGAATCTGCTGTTCGGTATACCCCACGTCGAGAAATCGTCGTACATCATCGATCGTTGGGAGTCCCCGCGTTTCAACCATGGTGCGCACGAAGATGACCAGAGTCTGGAGCTTCGGATTCTCAAGAGAGCGCTCATCCATCACTGCGGAAATGGTCTCCTCTGGCACCTGCGCCATCCGCGCTCCCGCACTGTGTGCTGATGTGCAGTAGCTGCATCCGTTGAAACGGCTGATCTCGAGCATGACCAACTGCTGTTCGGCAGCAGTGAATCCGGACTCCTTGGCGAAGGACCGGTATCCAGCGGTGTACGCCTCCAGCAGCCCCGGAGCATTGGCCATCTGTGCGTACAGGGCTGACACCGAACCTGACTTCCCGGTCACGCGCGCAACCAATTCGGCGATCATCGGATCTGGGTCCTGGGCGGTGCGCGACTCCAGGGTCGACTTGTACTCGGCATAGGTCATGGGCGGTCTCCTCATCTCAACGGCATCCATGAAACCCCGTGGGAAGGCATTGTCATTCCCTTGCACCCGCCGCTCCCTGATCACAGCCTCTCAGGCGACGGTGTTCGACCCTCTTCTATGGCCACGATCCATGAGCCACCAACGGGTGGTGGGTTGAGTCCAGCCAGGGCGAAAACCTGCCCAGGAATGCCGATGTCTGCCACGAGCAGTGCCCCCTTCGCAAGTGACTCGAAAAGTCCTCTCTTGGGTGCCGCAAGGGTCAAGGTGACATCCGCTGCCACATGTGTCGGATGCAGAGTCCCGGACGCTGCCGAGAATCCGGTGGGCACATCGAGCGAGAGCACAGGCGCCCCTGACGCCTTGATCCAGGCAATCACGGATGCGACTTCGCCCGTGGGCTCGGAATGCAGGGAGTAGCCGACCATTGCGTCAATGAACAAATCGGCGGGCAGCAATTGCGCGGTTGGCTCGTGCACTGCAATGCCCATACTGATCAATGCATTGCGTTGGTGGGCACCAGCGCGGGTCAGTTGCGTCGATGCCGAAGCGAGATGCACATGCACGTCCACTCCGCGATTGCTCAGATGGCGAGCAGCGGCCATTCCCCCTCCCCCATTGCCGCCTGAGCCTGCGAACACCACGGCGGTACGGGGCTGAAACTCCTGCATGGCAACCTGCGCCAGGCTCCGACCGGCGTTCTCCATCATCTGCAGGAGTGAGATCCCGAAGTCGTTGATCGCGATGCGGTCGATTTCGCGCATCTGAGCCTCATCGACCTGCGGCCAGGCGCCGATGGTCGTTGTCGGATATCGCATCGCCCGGCGCCCTGCACGGGTTGGCGCGACGGTCAGTTCCCGCTGCCTAGCACTAGGCATCGTTGCCTCGATGACTGAGGTGGTATCGGACCTGGAGTGCTACGGCAGCGCCCTCTCCGACTGCTGCCGCAAGCTGCTTGGTCGATCCGGCGCGGATATCCCCGGCGGCGAACACTCCCGGCACGGACGTCGACAACGTGCGGTCCGTGACGATGAACCCGCGCTCATCGAGGTCAATTGCGCCTTCGAGCCACTCGGTGTTCGGCTGCATGCCGATGAAGACGAATGCCGCATCCGCGCGGTGGAGATATTCGATGCCGTCAGATCCTCGGAGAAGAATGGCAGCGAGCTTTCCTTTCGGCTGGGCGTCGAACCTCAGGACGGTC
>JBAYUM010000179.1:0-4365 GCA_041675125.1 Candidatus Nanopelagicales bacterium | reverse complement strand
TCAGCACCGTCGTTCCCGTCCACTTCGGATCAGTGAGGCTGGTCGATGCCACGTACTTGGGCCTGCCGTTGAGGGCAGCTGCGAATGCGTTCGCACTCGGATCGGGCATCACACCCCAGTAGTCGGCGAAGATCTCATAGGTTCGGCGGCCGAAGAGGAATGCGGATGCGCTGCCGTAGAGCTCTTGGAGGTACGCCCCGCTCTCGTCATCACCAAGTGGCAGGGCCCATCCGCCACGGCTGAATCCCCCGCTGCGATCCTCGTCGGGTCCACCCATCCCCTGCATGACTCCATCCAGCGAGATCTGCGTTGTCGTCGTCAACCTCATGGCGTAGCACCTTCCCGAAGTCCGGCCGCATCCCTCCTGGATCTGCGTTGCCGCTTCCGCCGAGCATCCTCGTTTCGGGACCACTTCGCCAGCACGTTGACTTGGATCGTTCGAGCCGATCGGCTATTACTTGGACAGTGATGGACACTACTGAAAGCCAATCCGCCCTCCCTCCGAGTCGAGCTCATGTCGACGCAGCTGCGATCGATGCCGCTGCCAGCCGCTTGGCCGGGGTGGTGTCCACGACACCACTCGAGCGCAATACGCGCCTGTCGGATGCAACCGGTGCTGAGGTGTTCCTCAAGCGCGAGGACCTGCAGACAGTGCGCTCCTACAAGGCGCGCGGGGCGTACAACCTGATAGCGCAGCTGGATGCGAACGCGCGAGCGGCTGGAGTGGTCGCCGCGAGCGCTGGCAATCATGCGCAGGGCGTCGCCTATGCCTGTCGCGCACTCGGCGTGCGGGGACGGGTCTACCTGCCACGCACGACTCCCCATCAGAAGCAGGATCGGATAGCCGCGCTGGGTGGCAGCATGATCGAGATCATCATTGGCGGGAACACCTACGACGAGGCAGCCGAGACTGCGGCCGCCGACGCGATCGCAACTGGAGCGACCATCGTGCCAGCGTTCGACGATGCGCGGACCATCGCTGGGCAAGGAACGGTGATCCGTGAGGCAGTCGAGCAGCTTGGAGCCGCTCCGGACATCGTCGTGATACCAGTCGGAGGAGGCGGACTGCTCTCTGGATCCATTGCATGGCTTGCCGAGCGGTGCCCGAGCACTCGAGTGATCGGCGTCCAGCCTGCTGGAGCGGCAAGCCTTGCCGCGGCGCTGGCAGCGGGCGAACCTGTCACGCTGAGCCAGATCGACACGTTCGTCGACGGTGCTGCCGTGCGCCGAGTCGGAGACGTCACCTTTCCGATCATCGCGGCCTCGAATGTGCAGCTCGTGGCAGCACCCGAGGGTCGAGTGTGCAGCGAGATGCTCGCGCTGTACCAGACGGACGGGATCATCGCCGAGCCTGCAGGCGCGCTGGCCAGCTCCGCCCTCGGCATGCCTGGGGTCGACATCCCCAAATCCTCGAAGGTGATCTGCGTGCTCTCTGGCGGAAACAATGACGTCAGCAGGTACGCCGAGATCGTCGAGCGTGCCTTGATCTTCGAGGAGCGCAAGCACTACTTTCTGGTCGACTTCCCGCAGGAGCCAGGTGCTCTGCGTCGATTCCTCGATGAGGTGCTCGGCCCGCATGAGGACATCACCCTGTTCGAGTACATCAAGCGCAGCAACCGTGAGACCGGACCTGCGCTGGTCGGCATCGAGCTCGCCAGTGCGCGCGACCTGCCAGGTCTGCTCGCGCGAATGGAGGCAGCCCCGCCTCGCATCGAGAAGATCGATGCTGCCAGCCCGCTCTTCCGATTCCTGCTCTGAGTCGGAGATTCAGTAGAAGGCGACCCGTTCAGTTCCAACGGGTCTCGTTGGGATGCGTCGTCCTCTCCCCGGATATCCTCCGCGGCGAGGACGACGACTTACTCGTTACCTGCTCGGGTCGCACCCAAGTACTTCAAGGGCTGAGCCACCACCTCTGACAAATGCGAATGCACCCGAGCCGGGTGGCTGGGGTGCATTCGAGGTAGTACTTAGAGACCAGCGAAGTACTTGGACTCTGCTGCTGCCGGCTCGAAGTAGTTGGCATGGGTGATTCGTACCGTCTCAATCGAATCGCTACCGATCAGCACGATCTGCATATGCGGGGACTCGCGAAACACTGACTCTGCCTCGGCATATGCCGCTAGAGCCGCCTCGGCATCGGTGCCGAAGGGCCGCTCTTGCTCCAACGTCCCAGTCGCACGGTTATAGACGAGCAGGAAGTGTTGGATGACGTCGCTCATATCGCGGATCCTCTCCAATGGTTATCCACAAGCATACGCTGCCTGGCGATCTCCCGCAGCAACTCCTCTGGGACCTCCTGCCCAACCTCTTCCAGAGCCATCGCTGCCGAAATGCTGGACAGCCAACCAGTCACTGGTTCGTGAAGTTCACCCTTGTAGTCCTCACCGTGACGCATCGAGAGAGACTCCACGGCCAACGCCCAAGCATGCATTACAGGGGTCCGAAGTTGCATCTCAACCAGCCGGCCTTTGTATCTCAAGATGACGTGCATGCCTCGATACCCCGAGCCCCGAGGGGTCTTGATGTAGTCCCGCGTGTACTCGTGATGTCGAGCGCTCGTGTCCTTCTCAAGTCGCCTTCTCACATCCTGGACCGCCGCAACCGTGGGCAGAATTGCCCGGCAGCCGCCAATGTCGGCCATCCTAGACAGCGAGAGAGTGGCCTCCCGCCTGAGCTTGTCGACGATGGTGCGCTCCTGCTTCAGCCTTGACGACACTTTGCCGGTTGGGTCCAAGCCCTCCGTTCGAACCGCCGAACGCAGCCCCATCTGCGCCGTATTCAGAGGTTCCTGATGCTCTGACCGATACTGGAAAATCGTTAGCAACGCCTTGTTGTACTGCTCCGTGGTGATCGACTCACCACGCTGGTGTCGGCGCAGCATGCGGCCTGCCTTGTCCAGTTGCGAGTTGGTCAGCACCATGCCGTCAAGGGTACGGGCGTCACTGACAAATGCCCATTCGAACACCAACGCCTCGGACGGAGGTCGCTACAGAAGTGGGCGAGCCATAGGGAACAAACCTGCGGACCACTTCTGGCACGTACACGACTTGGTTCAAGATTGCATCCATCCTGAGCGGCACTAGCAACGTTCGGCTGATCCATCCCCAGGTTGCGACGATCGCTAACCCTCGTCGATAGTCAGCCAAGACCTGCCATGTTGTAAGGACGAACTACACAGAACCTCGCAGGAGTTTTCAGGAAGAACGTGAGGGGCGCAGAGCGTATTCGCATACACCGAGCGCCCCTGCACATGAATTCTTGTTAGTAGCGGTAGTGCTCCGGCTTGTACGGGCCGGCAACATCGAGGCCGAGGTACTCGGCCTGCTGCTTGGTGAGGTCGGTGAGCCGCACGCCGAGCGCATCCAGGTGCAGGCGAGCCACCTTCTCGTCGAGGAACTTCGGCAGCGTGTAGACGCCGAGCGGGTACTGGTCGAGCTTGGTGAACAGCTCGATCTGCGCGAGCACCTGGTTGGTGAACGAGTTGCTCATCACGAATGACGGGTGGCCTGTGGCATTGCCGAGGTTCAGCAGTCGGCCCTCGGACAGCATGATGATCGAGTGGCCATCGGGGAAGGTCCACTCATCGACCTGCGGCTTGATGGTCTTGCGCACGATGCCCGGGATCGCCGAGAGACCGGCGATGTCGATCTCATTGTCGAAGTGGCCGATGTTGCCGACGATGGCCTGGTGCTTCATCTGGGCCATGTGGTCCTTGGTGATGACGTCGTAGCAGCCGGTTGCCGTGATGAAGATGTCGGCGATGCCGATCACGTCTTCGAGTCGGGCGACCTGGTAGCCGTCCATCGCTGCCTGCAGCGCGCAGATCGGGTCGATCTCGGTGATGATCACGCGGGCACCCTGGCCACGAAGTGAGTCGGCCGAGCCCTTGCCCACGTCGCCGAAGCCGCAGACGACGGCGACCTTGCCGCCGATCATGACGTCAGTTGCACGGTTGATTCCGTCGATGAGCGAGTGACGGCAGCCGTACTTGTTGTCGAACTTGCTCTTGGTCACCGAGTCATTCACGTTGATCGCGGGGAAGATCAATGCGCCTTCGCGCATCATCTCGTAGAGACGGTGCACGCCCGTGGTGGTCTCCTCGGTCACGCCCTTGATGCCCACGCCGATGGTGGTCCAGCGCTGAGGATCCTCGGTGAGCGAGCGACGAAGCACTTCGAGCACCACTGCGTATTCTTCGGAGGTCGACGCATCAGGTGACGGCACCAGGCCGGCAGCCTCGAACTCGGTGCCCTTGTGGACCAGCATCGTGGCGTCGCCGCCGTCGTCGAGGATCATGTTGGGGCCCTTGCCATCTGGCCACATCAGGATCTGCTCGGTGCACCACCAGTACTCCTCGAGGCTCTC
>JBAYUM010000178.1:0-4391 GCA_041675125.1 Candidatus Nanopelagicales bacterium | reverse complement strand
GCTGAGATTCGTTCCGCGCGCAGAGGGAAGATAGACATTGAGGCCCTGGGAGACACCAACCATGCCATTGGGGGTTGCGATGAATGTCGAAGTGCGTTGCGCGGCACTTGCGGGAATGACCGAACTGACGTCAAGTGCTGCCATCACGGCCAAGATCACGGCAAGAGTTGCTCTTGTTCGTTTCATCAGAACCCCTCTTGTCAGTGCGAGACTCTAACCAACCGGAGCCATACAGAAGGCCGGGGTCGGGATATCCCGACCCCGGCCTTCTGGGAGTGCTACTTCTTCTTTGGCGGTGCCTTGCTGATCGTGATCGTGTAGGTCTCTGATCCGGGCTTCAGACTGGCATTGCCTGCGGTGAATGCAGTGACCTGGCATTGACCGGGGCTCAGCGCTGTCAGTACGGAGCCGTTGATGACGCAGGGGCCCTGCTCGCTGAAGAGCACCGTGGTGTTGGAGGTCGTCGTCGCTGCCAGCGTCACCGCGCTGCCTGCGGTCATGATGATCGGCTGAGCGATGTTCCACGCTGGCTGCGATGGTGGATCGACAGTGATGTTGTCGGCGACCTTGGGATTCTGGATATTGACCACCTGCGAGTTCGCCCCGCTTTGAACGCCTACCTGCCCCGAGACCGGATTGCCGGTGTAAGTCACCGAGATCACGTGATTGCCCGATGCCGGCGGAGTCCACTGGTAGGTGGCAACGCCATTGGAGGTGGCAATGGAACCGCTGATGCCGGTGCCGTCGAGTGAGAACGCAACGGAGCCGTCCGCGTATCCGGCGCCGAGAACCGCCTGGAGCACCGTGGTGGTTCCGGCATACAGCACTGCTGGCCAGCGCATCGCCACTGGCGTGACCGCCGTGGTGAGGAAGGGCTGCGAGGTGGGGCTGGTCGAAGCCGTGAAGTTGCCATTGCTCGGAGTGAATGCTGCCTGGATCGGTGCACCTGACCCAAGGCCAGTCGACGGATTCCAGGGCAGGGTGGCCGTGGAGGTCGCCGTGCCGAACGTGCCGGTGAGAGGTTGCGTGGTGATGCCGTTGCCGGTGGTGGTCGACAGGTAGACGCTGCCTGTCGGTGCGATCGTGCCGATCGGTGCCACGACTGCTGCCTGGAGGTTGTTGCTCACTCCCTGCTGCAGCGACTGCTGGGCCATCAGGATCGTGTAGGTGGGAACGGGAACCACGGTGATCGTGGTCGATCCTGCAGAGATCGCAGACCCGAGTGCCGTGATCGTCCAGGCTCCAGCTGTCGTCGGGGTCCAGGAGGCGCTTGCCCAGCCCTGGGCATTGACGACGGACTGCACGGTCGTGGCCAGTGAGCCTGAGCTGAGGCCGATGGTGATGGTCTGGCCAGCCAGTCCGGAAACCTGTACTTGGATGTCCTCGGAGACACCCACCATGCCATTGGGCGCATAGATGCCGCCCTTGGCTACAGCCTGGGCTCCAGGAGTCAGGGCCAGGGCGGAACCGGCGGCAAGTCCAAGTGCGAGAGTCGCGGTCGCGATTCTGCGGGTCTGGCGCGAACGGCGCGCAGTTGTCAACATGCAAACCTCCTCGATGGCTTGAGCGACAGGCTACTCGGGATGACCGCCTAATCCGTGCTCATCGTGGGGGCGCGGACGATCTGCTCCAGATCGTTAGCATTGACCCATGTTGCAGACAGCGCCGTTTCAAGGCGCCTTGGGCGGACGCGCGTGCTGACCGCCCTCAAACGGCAGCATGCCCTGATCTGGGCCTTCGCGAATCGCGACTTTGCCACGAGATACCGCTCAAGCGTGCTCGGCTGGGCCTGGTCGCTCGTGCAGCCCCTCGCAACCCTGCTGATCTTCGCCGCCGTGTTCAGCATCGTCTTCCGCGTGCAGGCACCGGCCATGGGCAATGGCGAGACGTCCTACGCCGCCTTCCTCTTCACCGGCATGGTCACCTGGAACCTGTTCTCGAGCCTGCTCACCCTGTCGATGACGCAGTTGAAGAGCAATGGCGAACTGCTGAAGAAGGTGCAGTTTCCCGCCTATGCCCCGGTGCTGGGTGCCAGCATCGTGCAGCTCATCCAGGTCGCACTCGAACTCGTCGTGCTGGTCGCCATGTTCCTGGTGCTCGGCAATGTGGGCTTCACCTGGCTGATCGCCATCCCCATCCTCGTCGGGACAGCACTCTTCGCCCAGGGCGTTGGCCTGATCCTGTCGATAATGAACGCCCGTTTCGGTGACGTCATGTACATCGTGGGCGTGGTCCTGGGTGCGCTCTACTTCCTGACTCCGGTGCTGTACCCGATGAGCCTGGTCGAGACCCACAGCGAGGCCCTGGCCTGGATCGTCAAGTGCAATCCCATGTCGTGGTACGTGCAGGCGATGCATGACGCGATGTACGCCCTCACGGCTCCCTCGGCCATCGAGGTCGCCGCGTTGCTGGTCGGCGGATTCCTGGTGTTCTGGGCAGGATTCAGCATCTTCAATCGCTTCAGCGAGGACATCGGGGAACTGCTGTGAGCGACTTCGCAGTTGAGATGTCGAATGTCGGCAAGCGATTCATGCGCAACTCCGATCGACGCAATTCCATCAAGGAGCGGATCGTCCGCGGTCGCGCGAAGCGCGCGGAGGACTTCTGGGCCGTGCGCAATGTCAATCTCGACATTCCCAAGGGCAGTGTCTACGGTCTGATCGGCCACAACGGCTCGGGCAAGTCAACGCTGCTCAAGATGATCGGAGGGATCTACCGACCGACCGAGGGCACCATCACCAGCCAGGGTCGCATCGCCTCGTTGATCGAGCTCGGCGCTGGATTCCACCCTGAGATGACCGGCCGGGAGAACATCGGCCTGAACGGGTCGATCCTGGGCCTGCCGCGCAAGGAGATCGCGGATGTCACTGACGAGATCATCGATTTCTCGGGGTTGCGTGACTTCATCGATGATCCGGTCAAGCACTACTCCAGCGGCATGTACGTGCGTCTTGGCTTCGCCGTTGCCGTGCACATGAAGCCCGATGTCCTGCTCGTCGACGAGGTGCTGGCAGTTGGCGATGAGGAGTTCCAGCGCAAGTGCTTCGACCATCTCTACTCGCTGCGTCGTGCCGGAAAGACGATCATCGTCGTCAGTCATGGGCTCGGGCAGCTCGAGGCCCTGTGCGATGAGGTTGCCTGGCTCGAGCGCGGCACCCTGCAGGAAGTCGGGGAGCCGACCGATGTGGTCGCCAGCTATCTGAAGCGCGTCAATGCGGAGGAGGCGGCACGCAACCCGATGGCCACGGCCACGAGGGATGCGGTCGACCATGAGGGTGGACTGCAATCCGCCTTGCGGGTGAAGTCGGTGCAGATCACGGGTGTCGACGGCACCCCGCTGAATCATGCCGAGACCGGGACCACCTTCACTATCAAGGTCGGCATCAGCACGACGGAGTCGGTCCTTGGTCCCAATGTCCGCATCGCCCTGCAGCATGAGACCGGCCCGCTGGTGACGATGATCGGCAATCATCGTCTTGGCTACGACTTCGGGTACATCGATGGCGACCGCAGCGTCGAGGTCGACCTGATCGACAACCCCTTGCTCCCCGGCCGCTATCGCGTGCATGTCGACGTGTTCGACCACACGGGAGCGAAGCTGCTCGACTCGTGGAATGACGCCGCTGAATTCCCAGTGCGCAGTGCATCGGGTGAGATCGGCCAGGGATTCGTGCAATTGCGCGCTGAGTACCGGTTGCGATAGTCGTGGTCAGTGAACGCCACCCGTTGATCCGCGCCAAGCGTCGAGCCGGACGCGTGAAGCGCTGGGTCAAGCGCAAGGTCTATGAGCGCAATATCGGCAGGCAGTACAAGGGCTGGCTGGCCGAGGCACCGTCGATCATGCCGGGAACGACCACCCATGACTTCACGATCTCGGTGCTGGTGCCGGTGTACAACACACCGATTCCTTTCCTGCGCGAATGCCTGAGCTCAGTCATCAATCAGCAGGCATCCAATTGGCAGTTGCTCGTCGCCGATGATGGATCGACCAAGCCAGAGGTCGTTGCGCACTTGGCGCAGTTCGAGCAGGAGCATGCAGCTGATCCGAGGGTCATCGTCGCGCGCAAGGAGAACGGCGGCATCTCTTCTGCACTCAATCTCGCGCTGAGTCATGCAACCGGTGAGTACATCGGCATGCTCGACCACGACGATGCCTTGGATCCTCGCTGCATCGAGATGGTCAGCGCAATGATCGCGGCCAATCATCACCCAGACGCCGTCTACTCGGACGAGGACAAGATCAGCCCTCGAGGCGAGCACTTCGAGCTGTATTGCAAGCCTTCGTTCTCGCCTGAATTGCTCTTGACCCAAATGTACCTGTGCCACTTCACCGCCTTTCGGCGTGAGCAGGTCGCTGCGGTCGGTGGACTGCGCACCAGCATGGACGGCGC
>JBAYUM010000177.1:0-4428 GCA_041675125.1 Candidatus Nanopelagicales bacterium | reverse complement strand
CGGCGCCAATGATGCCGCTGCAAATAGCTCCCAGGGCTAGAAAGACTCCGCGATTCCGATGATGCCAGGACTTGGTCAGATCCCGATACTTATCTCTGGCTGATCCGCCCGCGAGGTTGCGCTTTGACACATGCCCACCATGCCCGATTCCTCGAGGTTGCTGATGCGGGACACGCATTTCAAATTGCATCGGCCGCCTTGAAAGCCGCGAATAGATCGGCGGCGCGGTAGAGTCTCGCCGACCGGTGACTCACATTCGACGCCCTGTGGAGTTCCGATGAGAATCAACATGGCAAGCGTCCTCGTCGACGACCAGGCGAAGGCGCTGCGCTTCTATACCGACGTGCTGGGCTTCGTACTGAAGGATGACGTGCCGCTCGGCGAATACCGCTGGCTGACCGTTGTCTCGCCCGACGATCCAGACGGCACCGAACTCCTGCTCGAGCCCGACGCCCACGCTGCGGCCAAGGTATTCAAGGAGGCACTGCTCAGCGACGGAATCCCCTTCACGTCCTTCGCTGTGGACGACGTGTTCGCCGAATTCTCCCGGCTCGAGCAACTCGGCGTGCAGTTCACGCAGGGTCCGCTCGAGATGGGACCGGTGACCACCGCGGTGCTGGACGACACCTGCGGCAACCTGATCCAGATAACGCACCGCAACTAGGGCGCAACCCTCACTCCAGCTCCCGAGACGAACCTAGGATCCTGACCATGGCAACCAACCCCGATCGCTCGAGCCACTTCCCGGCCATCGAGAAGAGGTACGGGCAGCCGATGTCCTACTGGTTCGACCAGATGGACCAGATCAGCGATCGCAAGTACCCCGAGCAGATCGCCTTCCTGAAGGAGAACCACGGCTTCAGCCAGGCCCATGCCAACGCGCTGGTGATGTACTGCCGTGGCTCGAAGAGCGCTCATCGAGTCAGTACCCTCGACGAGTACCTCGAGCCCTTCGACGAGACCAAGCGCACGACCGTGCGTGCGATCCTGACGGCCATCACGTCGAAGTACCCGAAGCTGGAGACCGTCATCGCCTGGAACCAGCCCATGCTCAAGCTCGATGGCCAGTACATCTTCGGCGTCACGGTGCTGACCAACCACATCCTGATGGCGCCGTGGAGCAAGGCCGTTCTGGAGGAGTTCGCTCCGCGATTGACCGACTACAAGGTCAACAAGAAGACGATCCAGGTCCCGGTCGACTGGAAGCCCGACGTCACGTTGCTGCGTGACATGGCCGCTGCGCGAATTGCAGAGAGTTCCGACTGAGAATTCGTCGGCCATTCACGGCCGCAGGCGGCTCTTCCCGCTACTGTCTGAGCGTGGGCGGATCCGTGAGGCTGCGATCAGCATCGCTGCTCGTATTGGCCGCAGGATTGGCCGGCTGCTCGGCGCTGCCCAACCCTTCAGCCATCACCTCCACCCCGAGCCCGGCATCGAGCATCCCCGGGATCCCGCAGCGGCTCGACCCTCCAGGCAACACGACAGCCATCACGTCGCTGACCATCCCGGACGCCGCCGACTGCACTGCGAACGACGGATCCATGACATACATCGACGTGGCGTGGAAGGCAGATGGCAACGTCCAGGGAGTCACCTGGACGCGTGACGGGTCCGAGCTCGGCGACGGCTACGACGCCAAGGGAGCACTGCGTCTGCCCTATGTTTGCAACGGCTTGAGCCATCACTACGGCATCGTCGTGCAAGGCGAGAACTGGCCTGGCGACTATCAAGTCGCCGACAAGATCGTGCACCCAGGAGGACCGCGATGATCTGGCTGTTCATGGTGGCGCTGGTGGCGATCGCCGCGATCTTCCTCGGTGCGCGACGCAGGGTGGCATTGGCTCTTGCCTTCCTGCTGCTGGTGGGCGTGTTCGCGGTGTTCGTCAGCATGCAATGGGGCAATGAGGGGCTGGGCCTGTGATGCGCCGGCCGGTCACGCTCGACCTCGCCCAGCGCCTGAACGCACTCGGCGCGATCGTGGCGGCGCTGGTGATCGCCGGCGCCTGGTACTTCGAGTTCAGCACCCACGAGGCCCCCTGCCCGTTCTGCCTCATGATCCGGATCTGCTTCACGGGCATCGCCATCGGGGCGCTACTGAACGTGCGCTTCGGGGTGCGGGTCGCGCACTATGGGCTGTGCCTGCTGTTCGCGGTCGTGGGCATGGTCATCTGCTTCTACGACGTCGTGTCCAGCTACCCGCCGATCAGCTCGTGGGGATCGACGCCCTTCATGGGTCTGCACCTGCCGACGTGGGGCTTCATCTCCTTCGCAGCCGCAGCGGCGCTCCTCGGTGCCGTGATGTTCTGGGAGGCGCAGTTTCGCGGCACTCCAGCCGACACCGAATCCACCCCTACCCCCTGGCGCTACCTGGGCTACGCCGCGTTCGCACTGATCGCAGTCATCACCGCCGGAAACATCATCATCGGCTACACAGTCTGCGGTGCCTCACTCACGTGCGCGGGCTGAGCGTCCAGGACGCCTATACAGGCATGGCAAGCACGCGTTACACCGGACGACTGTGGTGTTCTCATGTGAGACTCTTCGTAGATCCGCATCCCTCTAGGAGGCCAGATGTCCGGCAAGGTTGTTCATTTCGAGATCCCGATAGACGACAGCGCGCGAGCCACGGAGTTCTACTCGGCGACCTTCGGCTGGGAGTTTCAGCAATGGGGTCCGATGGAGTATTGGGGAACAGCAGCAGGTACGGGCGAGGGAATCGGCGGTGCCCTGACCAAGCGCGAGGATGCTGCGCAGGGGTTGACCTTCTACATCGCAGTCGAGAATATCGATGAGACCCTCGCCGCGATAGAGAGCACTGGCGGCACTCGCCTGAGTGAGCGCATGCCAATCCCGGGCACTGGCTGGATGGCCCTCTTCCGGGATACCGAGGGCAACCGAGTCGGGCTCTTCCAAGAGGATCCGACGGTTCCATTGCCTTCGTGACACTCATGACACGGGCTTGAGGCGATTGAAGCTCGGCCGGTCGCCAGTTCGGACCTGGCCCTGGCCACCACAATCCTCCAATCCATCAAGAAACCTTCGCGAGATTCGACCATCATGTACGCATGACGACACCAGCGATCCAGCCCCACAAGATCGGCTTCCTCAACGAGGGCCTGTTCCCGGCAGGCGAGGTGTTCGAGCAGTCCCTCGGACGCGCCCTGCAACTGCGCTTCGACGAGGCACTGGAGCGGGGGGAGATCGATCGACCCATCGAGTTGATCGAGGCCTTCGGAACCGGCCTTCCCAACGGAACCGCCTACGCGGTCGAAGAGGCCTGGCTGGAGCTCGCCGATGCCGGCGTGCTGGCCATCATCGGACCAGCGAAGACCGACAACTGCATCGCGGTGAAGCATCTCTTCGAGGAGCACTGCGTGCCGACGCTGAACTTCCCAGGCACGACGAAGTCACGAGGTGAGTACGGATTCCACTACCAGCTCGGTGCTCTGTATGAGGACGGACCGACGATCGTGCGCGCACTCGTTGCCAAGGGACTCACGGAGATCGCCGTCATTCGCGACAAGTCACCCGTTGGCAACGAGTACTTCGAGTACTTCATCGATGCCTGCGACCGCCTGGGCGTGACGGTCCTCGCCGATGCAAAGTGCTCCCCGATCGCCACTGACCTCTCGGCACAGGTAGCCGCAGCCAAGAAGGTGAACCCGCAGGCCCTGGTCTACCTGGGATTCGGCGCAGTGCTGCTGGAGATGTCACGGGAGATGCAGCGCAGTTCATGGGACCTCCCCCGCTTCACCACGACCGCCGGGCTCCACTGGTACAGCAAGACACCAGAGGAGAAGGAAGTACTGAGCGGGTGGGTCTTCGTCGACATGATCGACGAGGACAACGAGGTGCTCCAGCACGTCGTCACCGAGATCAAGGCCCGATGGGGCTTCGACGCCTTCAACACCACCTTCGGCTGCCTCTACGACTTAGCGACCCTGGTGGTGCTCGGCCTCTCCTATGCGCCGGTGTACACCCCTGAGGGCATGAAGGAGGGCCTGGAGCGCATTCACCATGTGCCAGCAGCCCTCGGCGCACAGGGCACAGTTCAAGGCTTCGGTCCGCATGAGCGCACAGCGCTCAAGGGGCCGGACTACCTCGTGCTGCGCCAGATGCAGGGCCAGGCCACCGTTCGCTATCGCTAGCCGCGCGTTCAAGGCGCTTGGCAGCCAGTCGGAGGCACGAGCCTGCGGCCCAAACAGCCCGCGCGCCGTTACTCTCACGAGTATCACTCCTAAGGAGCAGCGATGACATTTCCTGAAATCAATGTTCTTGCAGTAGTCCTGGCAACTGTCTCAGCCTTCGTCGTCGGCTTCATCTGGTTCGGACCCAAGACCTTCTTCCCCATCTGGTGGCGCGCGATGGGTCGTGATGGCGAACCCGGCGACAACAGCAGCATGGGACTCGTGTTCGGACTGACCGTCG
>JBAYUM010000176.1:0-4472 GCA_041675125.1 Candidatus Nanopelagicales bacterium | reverse complement strand
TAGCCCGATGCGGTCAGCAGTACCAGGATCAGTCGCACTCGATGATCTTGTAGCTGCCCGTAGTGGTGCGCTTGACCTCGACCAGTGCCTTGTCGGCTGCATCGATCAGCGTCTGTGGATTCGTCAGTTCGCTTGCCGCAATGATGGCTGCGCCGAGGGTGATGCCGAGCGAGAGCCGCGCCATGCCGACCTTCAACGGCTCCTTGAATGCGTCCAGCATCCGCTCGCACAACGCCGACAATCCCTCGACGCCATCGACCACCGGAATGGCGATCACGAACTCATCGCCACCGAAGCGAGCCAGGGTGTCGGCACTGCGGATGCAGGTGCCAAGGCGCTCGGCTGCCAGCACCAGTATCTGGTCGCCGATGGCATGGCCGAAGGAGTCGTTGATGCGCTTGAAGTCATCGAGGTCGGTGTAGATCACTGCGGAGTCGTGCGTGGTCCCGCGCACCGCTAACTGCGCTTCGAGCCGCGTGATGAGCAGGCGCCGGTTCGCAAGGCCCGTCAGCTCATCTGTTGTCGCCAGGTTCCAGAGGTTCACCTCGCGCAATGAGCGACGCCGAGCCAGCAGCACCGTGAAGACGCTGACCGCGATCAGGAAGAGGATGCGGATCCAGAACGTCACTTCATGGCTCACGTCGGTGACTATGCCGGTGATCAGCGAGAGCGCCAGGCCAAAGGCGGCAAGTGCGCCGACGACACGCGGTCCCAGGAAGATCGCCGAGAAGATCACCGGTGCCCAGATCATGGCGATCGGCGCCAAGTCGGGGATGCGCATGGCCAAGGCAGCACCGACCAGCATGAACGCTATGGGGATGAGCAGTCGCCAGTCGCGAAAGTTCTCACCTGCGTCCATGGACTTGATGCGGCTGTTGGGCACGCCTCCTAGCGTAGGGGAGTCATTGCAACGTGTTTTCGCTGCCGCACGAAAACTCGTTGCACGCCAACAGTGAAGTTACTGCACCCATCGTTGGGTGCGACTGCGGTTACAGCTTGCGCAGCACCGTGACGACCTTGCCCATGATCGTCGCCTCGTCGCCGAGGATCGGCGCATAGGCAGGGTTGTGCGGCATCAGCCACACATGGCCATCGCGACGCTTCAGGGTCTTCACGGTTGCCTCGTTGTCGAGCAGGGCAGCGACGATCTCGCCGTTCTCGGCAGTTGCCTGGCTGCGCACCACGACCCAGTCGCCGTCGCAGATGGCAGCATCGATCATCGAGTCACCGCTGACCTTGAGCATGAACAGCTCACCTGTGCCCACCAGGTCGCGGGGGAGAGGGAAGACTGCTTCGATCTCCTGCTCGGCCAGGATCGGTCCGCCGGCGGCAATGCGGCCGACCAGCGGCACCAACGCAGCACCCGAGCGGATGGACTCGTCTGCCTGCTCGGTCGGATCATCGGACACCACGCGCAGCAGCGGAGCAGTGCCACGAGAGCTGTCACGACCGGTGCCGTCAGGACTCGCCGCAATCTCGGCATGGGGATCAGCCACCACCATGGCGCGCGGGCGGTTGGGATCGCGGCGCAGATAGCCCAGCTTCTCCAGGCTCTTGAGCTGATAGGCCACCGAACTGGGGGAGGTCAGGCCCACGCTCTCGCCGATCTCGCGCACGCTCGGGGGATAGCCGCGGTCTTCGACGGAGTCGCGGATCATCGTGAGGATCTGCTGCTGCCGCTTGGTCAGCCCGTCGTCTCCAGCCGGCCCGTCTGGCAGTTCCACGACCTCGCTCATCAGTTCCTCCACCTGCGAAATGCCTGACTGTCAGACCCTCGCGACAGGGTTCACGTTAGCCAAGCGACACGCCGAAATCAAACACATGTTCGAATGTGCTGGACGTGTCGCCGGTGTTTCTGCTAGAAATCGCACAGGCGTTCGATCGAACAGATGTTCGAACAAGCGTTCTTCCCCGAGAGAAAGGCACGACCATGGCGATCGCACTCCCGTTGGCTCAAGCCACGCAAGCTCGCTCCACTGCATCCCTGCGCAAGTCCTCGCGATCGATTTCACGCACCTCAACGCGTTCGGCAACACCCTCGCCGGCACGTCAGGCGACGAGCCCACAGGCCCGTCCGATGGTGCGCTCGAAGTCTCTCGCGAACCCCGGAGCCAAGGGCCTGCATCTGACCCGACGCGGTCGCCTGGTCGTGCTGCTCACCGCAGTCGTCGCCCTCTTCACCGCCATGATGGTCTTCGGCAACTTGGCCCACGCCACCGATGCCAGCCAGGGTCCGGCCACCGCAGTCGTCGTGGTGCAGCAGGGGGAGTCGCTGTGGTCGATCGCCCAGGCCATCGCACCCAATGTCGATCCGCGTGCCACGGTGAATGACATCAAGGACCTCAATGGCATGAGCTCCGCCGTGGTGATTCCCGGTCAATCCGTGGTCGTACCCGTCATTCGCTAGTCGGTTCCATCGCTGACGCGACAACTCAAGAGTGAAGGCACGGTTGTTATCGATATTTCATGCGGATCACTTCGCGAGAAGTTGCGATATTCGTTGTGGCGAAAGGCCGATCAGCGCACCTGCGTCTCTTGTGCTGAATCCTTGCTCATGCAGCATTTCAACTGCTGACTTGGTCTTGTGTGTTGCCTGGAGTTGGGCGTCCTGAGCCTTGTGGCTTGCGGCCTTGGCTTCGTCGATCAGCTCTTGCAGGTGAGGATCAATCTCGAAGGACACTTCCACGTCGAATGCATCGGTCGGCACTTGTAGGCCGAGGGCTATGGCGTCGCGCGCCATGGGCTCAATGCGGTCGAGTCGTCTGGCCTGGGTATGAATGGTGGAATCGAGCACATCGTGCACCGTGATGGCCCACCATCCTTGATAAGGAGTAGCGGTCACCTTGAATTTCGGCTTCATGAATCCAACTCCTTCAGGTAAGCGGCGCATTTCTTGAGTTCGGCCCGAGCGGTGAGTTCGTTGATCTCGACGTGCCGGGGTATCCAGACGGCACGACGGTGGAAGTAGTACAGGTCGTGCTCTCCGCTGTGGCGTGCGAATTCGAATAGGACTCCGGCTTCGTGAGCGAGTGCCTCGAGTTGTTTCAGCAGCAAACGTCGTTTCACTCGCTCTGTCTAGAGTAGTAGACATCAGGATGAAAGGCCACTAGGCACCTTTGTGGACGAGATCTGGCGACCTCGACGAAATCTGATTACGGCGTGTCGATGCCAGATTCTTGCAAAGTGGCCTAGGGCACAGTAATGTTTCGACCCCTAGATGTAGTAGTTGCAACAGTGTGCTTCCTCCACAGGTTGTGGTACTTCATCAACAGGTCGTCCACAAGGATTCCCCAGGTAATCCCCAAGACGGCAGCAGTAGCGGTACAGATGTGACAAGAGTGAACTTGAGTGAAGGAGGTGACCACAGATGCGGTGTCCATTCTGCAAGGAAGACGATTCCCGGGTGGTCGACTCCCGCACTGCCGACGAGGGCCTGGCCATTCGTCGGCGCCGCGAGTGCCTCAAGTGCGGTCGCCGTTTCACCACGGCCGAGACCGCAGTGCTCCTGATCGTCAAGCGATCCGGAGCCCTCGAATCCTTCAGTCGCCAGAAGGTGGTCAACGGTGTGCGCAAGGCCTGTCAGGGCCGACCCGTCAGCGATGACGACCTGGCCCTGCTGGCACAACGGGTCGAAGACACCCTGCGCGCCTCAGGCTCAGCAGAAGTGCCCGCTCAGGAGGTTGGCCTGGCCATCCTCGGTCCGCTGCGTGAACTCGACGAAGTGGCCTATCTGCGGTTCGCGTCCGTCTACCGCTCCTTTGACACCCTCGACGATTTCGAGGCCGAGATCGCCCTGCTTCGCGCAGAGGGCGAACCCCTTGGCCAAGAGCCCCGCACCGCCAGCACCAACCAGTAGTTCCCCCACAAAGGCTTCCCGGTCCTTATCCGCAGCAAGAGAAAGGCACCACCCATGTCGGTCACCACGAATGCTCCGACCTCAGTTGACGAGGGCTTTGTTCACAACACCCTCCGTAACCCAGGCCTTGTCATCGATCGTCTGTACACCACCGCTGGTACGCACCCCTATGACCAAGTGACGTGGGAACGTCGCGATGTCGTGCAGACCAACTGGAAGACCGGCGAGATCGTGTTCGAGCAGCGCGGCGTCGAGTTCCCGGACACCTGGAGCGTCAACGCCTCGACCATCGTCACCACGAAGTACTTCCGCGGCGCGGTCGGCACCGAGAGCCGCGAGTGGAGCCTGAAGCAGCTCATCGACAGAGTGGTGCTCACCTACACCAAGGCGGGCAAGGAGCACGGTTACTTCCGGACCGATGCCGACGCCGAGGTGTTCGAGCTCGAGCTCACCCACATGCTGCTCAACCAGGTGTTCAGCTTCAACTCACCCGTGTGGTTCAACGTCGGCACCAACAGCCCGCAGCAGGTCAGCGCCTGCTTCATCCTCAGCGTCGATGACACCATGGACTCGATCCTGAACTGGTACCGCGAGGAGGGCATGATCTTCAAGGGCG
>JBAYUM010000175.1:0-4477 GCA_041675125.1 Candidatus Nanopelagicales bacterium | reverse complement strand
GCGAACGATGTCGAAGTCACGGGCCACACTCGGGGTTCCCATCGAGGCGAATTCCGGACGCCCCTCCTGCGAGCACCCCTTGCCCGGCAGAGCGCTCACCTGGGCGAGGTGCTTCAGTCCTTCAGGTGTCTGCGAGTCGACATCGGCTGATGCGAGCTCATCGCGCTGCGCATCTGTCAGGCAGGTCACAGGTTCGCTCTTGGCAACTCCACGGGGATCGACGCCGATGATGTCGTAGTACTCAGTGACGCTTGCCGAGAGTTCACTCGTCGCTGCCCTGGCATAGTCGAAGCCGCTGCCGCCCGGTCCCCCGGGATTGACGAACAGTGCTCCGAGGGATTCGCCACTGGCAGGGACTTTGGTGACGGCCAAGTTCAGCGACCCCAGCTGCGGATGGTCGTAGTCGAGCGGCACCCTGATATTCGCGCACTGGGCGCCGCCGCAGTCCGTCCAACGAGCCTGCTGGCCGTAGAAGGACTCCAGGTCTGTGGGAATTGGGGCCGTCGCTGTCGGCTGCGGAACGGGCGTGGCCCCTTGCTGGCCGAAGGAGCAACTCGAGACGAGGAGCGTGAGGGCGAGCGCAATGATTCCCTGCCGGCCCTTACGCATGATGAAACGGTAACCCGAGGTCAGGATGCTGCTCTGACCCACGGGTCCTTGAGCTCGACCATCAATGCTTCAAGAGCCATCAACGGCGTCACATTCGACTCGATCTGCTTGCGCGTGTAGTTGATCGCCAGCAGTCGCCTGCCGGTCTCTTCCGTGGTGCTCTGGGCAGCGAGCTGGAACAACTGCGGGCGCATCTCGTCGTTGATCAACACGACATTCGCATCAGTCTGGATCAGCATCACATCGCGATACAGGCCGAGCAGGTCGACGAGTGCCCGATCGACCTGGTCGCGCACGGTGCGCGTGCGCCTTCGCTTCTGGTTCTGCTCCAACTGCTTGGCCGAACTGTCGAGCGACCTCTTGAGCTGGCCCTTCAAGCGCATGTCAGAGTCCGCACCGAAGGCCTTGCGCAGTTGCGAGGCCTCGTGCTCATCAAGCGGGTCGGTTATCGAGCTCGCGTCGAGGGTTGCGGCCTCGAGCAGGTTCTGCGCGTGGGTGAAGCAGGCGGGCAGATCGTGCAGCTGCATGGGAATGCGCAGCACCTCCTGGCGTCGCAAGCGAGCATGCTCATCGGTTGCCAGCGCCCGTGCACGGCCGATATGGCCTTGTGAGGCACGCGCAGCGAATGAGGCAAGGGCGATGTCAATGCCATAGCGCAGCGTGAGCGCATCGGCCACGACTGCTGTCGGGGGCGTGCGCAGCACCACATGGCGGGTGCGCGAGAGGATCGTTGGCAGGACATCCTCAGTGCTCGGAGCGCACAGCACCCACACGGTATGAGGCGGCGGTTCCTCGATCGCCTTGAGCAGCACGTTCACTGCTTGCTCGGTCAGGCGATCGGCATCCTCCACGACAACGACATGCCAGTGACTGCTGGTCGGTGACATGCCTGCCTGCTTGATGAGCTCTCGCGCATCGTCGACGCCGTAGGTGAGTCCCTGCGGGCGCACGATGTCGACATCGGGATGCCCGCCTGTCGGTGCATTGCGACAGACCTGGCACTGGTCGCATCCGCCCTCAGGACACACCAGCGCTGCGGCGAATGCAGTGGCCGCATTCGAACGCCCAGAGCCAGGAGGGCCGGTGAACAGCCAGGCATGCGTCATGGCCGGCCCTGATTCACCACGAGTGATCAGTTCGGCATCGTGAACCGCACGATCCAGTCTTGCAACGACTTCATCCTGACCGATGAGCACGTTCCAGATCGGCGCGCTCATGCTGGTGGCCCTGTCAGGAAATCCTCGACTGCAGTTCGAATGCGAGCTGCGACATCCTCGATCGATCCTGCAGCGCTGACCACGCGATAGCGCTCCGGCGCACGAATGGCGAGTTCGACGAAGGCCAGGCGCACCCGGTCGTGATACTCCTGCGGCTCGAGCTCAAGCCGGTCTCGCTCGCCCACTCGCGTGAGGCCGAGTTCTGCACTGAGGTCGAGCACGATCGTCAAGTCAGGGACCAGGTCATTGGTGGCCCAAAGGCTCAGCTCGCGAATGCGATCGATGCCAAGGTCGCGTCCGACCCCTTGGTAGGCAATCGATGAGTCGATATAGCGATCGCACACGACAGTCTCACCGCGCTGCAGGGCCGGTCGAATCACGTGCGAAACGTGCTCAGCCCGGGCGCCGGCAAACAGCAGCGCCTCAGTGCGGGGATCAAGCCCCGCGTACTGCGGGTTCAGTACAAGAGCACGAATCGCCTCTGCTGCTGGCGTGCCACCGGGTTCGCGAGTCTGCACGACCACCCGGCCCAGTCCACGCAGATGCTCAACGAGCAGCCGGGTCTGCGTCGACTTGCCAGAACCGTCGGGCCCCTCGAGCACGATGAACATGGCTAGTGGGCTTCCGCGACCGCGACCTTTTTCGCAACAGCCCTCTTCGCCGCCGCCTTCTTGGTCGCTGCCTTCTTCACAGTGTGCTTGGTGAGATTGCGATCAGCCGCCTTCTTGGTCGCTGCCTTCTTCGCCGCCGCCTTCTTGACGACCTTGCGGGCTGCCGCCTTCTTCGCAGGCGGACCCTCAAGAGCCTCCTTGGCGCGTCGCTCCGAGAGCAGGTCGGAGGCACGCTCAACCGAGATCGTCATCGGATCATCAGCAGTGCGCAGCGAGGCGTTGCTCACGCCGTCGGTGACATACGGACCGAAGCGGCCATCGCGGACGACGATGTGCATGCCCGTGGTCGGGTCTGCACCGATCTCGCGGAGGGGACCAGCGGCCTGGCCGCGTCCACGACGCTGCTTGGGCTGGGCATACAGCGCGAGCGCCTGCTCGAGGGTGATGGTGAAGATCTGGGCTTCACCCTCGATCGAACGCGAGTCGGTGCCGCGCATGAGGTACGGGCCATAGCGACCGTTCTGGACCGTGATCTCCTCATTGGTCGTCGGATCAACGCCGACCAGACGGGGCAGGCTCAGCAGACGCAGAGCGTCGTCGAGGGTGACCTCATTGAGGTTCATGTCCGTGAAGAGCGAGGCAGTTCGTGGCTTGGCCGACTTCGGTGAACCCTCAGGCAGCACCTCGGTGACATACGGTCCGTAGCGCCCTGACTTCGCGAGCAGGTTGAGGCCGGTCTGCGGGTCAACACCGAGTTCGCGATCGCCCGTGGGCTGCGAGAGCAGCTCTTCGGCCTTGGCTGCATCGAGTTCGTCCGGGGCGAGATCGACGGGAATGTTCGCCCGCTCCTCACCGCGCTCGACATACGCGCCGTAACGGCCGACGCGAATGGTGGCATCGGTACCGGCAATCGGCATGGTGGCGATGCCACGCGCATCGATCGCGCCGAGATCCTCAGTGAGCGGCTTGATGCCCGGGAACGGGCCAGCCAGTGACTGACCACCCCGCCAGAAGGCCTCGAGCTGGTCGACCCGGTTCGCCTCGCCACTGGCGATGAGGTCGAGCAGGTTCTCCATATTGGCGGTGAAGTCGTAGTCGACGAGCTCGGCGAAGTGCTGCTCGAGCAGGCGCACCACTGAGAAGGCGATGAAGCTCGGCACCAGGGCGGAGCCCTTCTTCCAGACATAGCCACGATCGACGATCGTGCTCATGATCGAGGCGTAGGTCGACGGGCGACCGATGCCGAGCTCCTCAAGACGCTGCACCAGCTTGGCCTCGGTGAAGCGCGAGGGCGGGGTCGTGGTGTGACCGACAGGATTCAATTCCTTGGCATCGAGGATCTGGCCCTCGCTCAGTGCTGGCAGCTCGTTCTCACTGTCCGCGCCCTCTTCAGGCATGTCCTTGAGCGCTGCATAGAAGCCGGGGAACACCACGACAGTGCCCGAGGCAGTGAACTCGGCTACGGCGCCACCAGTGGCCGTGCCGGTGATCTTGGCCGTGGTTGTTGCCAGACGGGCATTGACCATCTGCGAGGCGACAGTGCGCTTCCAGACCAGGTCATAGAGCGCGAACTCATCGGCATTGAGTTCATTGCGCAGTTCATTCGGCGTGCGGAAGGCATCACCTGCAGGACGAATGGCCTCATGCGCCTCTTGGGCGTTCTTCGACTTGTTCGGGAAGGTGCGCGGAGTGCCCTCGACATATTCAGGGCCGTACAGCTCAGTCACCTGGGTACGGGCTGCGGACAGTGCCTGCGCTGACAGGTTCACCGAGTCAGTACGCATATAGGTGATGTAGCCGTTCTCGTACAGGCTCTGTGCGATGCGCATGGTGCGCTGGGCGCCCCATCGCAGTCGATTCGATGCCTCCTGCTGCATCGTCGACGTCGTGAACGGCGCAGAGGGCTTGCGCTGCGTGGGCTTCTGCTCGACCGACTGCACCGTGAACTTGGCGTTCTTCAGGCCTGCAGTGAGTGCAGTTGCGCGGGTCTCATCAAGAAGGGTGACCTTGTCCTGAGCCTTGAGCACACCACTCTGGTCG
>JBAYUM010000174.1:0-4487 GCA_041675125.1 Candidatus Nanopelagicales bacterium | reverse complement strand
CCCGAGGTCGCCGCCAAGGTCGCTGCCTACGTGCAGTACATCACGCCCGTGCAGGGCGCCCAGGAGGCCATGGCGAAGGTGGATCCCGCACTCGTCGACAACCAGTGGATCTTCCCTACGACCCAGACCCTCGACAAGTCATTTGTGTTCATGACCCTCACCCCCGAGCAGGACGTGAAGTACCAGCGTCAGTTCCAGAAGGCGATCGGAAACTGAGATGCCCGAGGGGGCCTCTCGGCAGGTCGAGGATCTGCGCCTGCTCAACCTGACCAAGCAGTTCGGCGATCAGAGGGCGGTCGACGATCTCACCATCACGATTCCTGCCGGCTCGTTCTTCGCGCTGCTCGGCGCCTCCGGCTGCGGCAAGACCACCACCTTGCGCATGGTCGCAGGCCTGGAGGAGCCGACCTCCGGGCAGGTCTTCATCGGCGAGAAGGACATCACCGAACTGCGTGCATTCCAACGACCCGTGAACACGGTGTTCCAGTCCTATGCGCTCTTCCCGCACCTGGACATCTTCGAGAATGTGGCATTCGGCCTGCGCCGGCGCGGAATCAAGCAGGTCGATGCCCAGGTCAACCAGATGCTCGAACTGGTCGAGCTCAGTTCCCTGGCCCGTCGCAAGCCAAGCCAGCTCTCCGGTGGTCAGCAGCAGCGGGTGGCGGTGGCCCGGGCCTTGATCAATCGACCCGATGTGCTGCTGCTCGATGAGCCCTTGGGCGCCCTTGACCTCAAATTGCGTCGCCAGATGCAGATTGAGCTGAAGCGCATCCAGTCGGAGGTCGGCACGACCTTCGTCCACGTGACGCATGATCAGGAAGAGGCCATGACGATGGCTGACACTGTTGCCGTGATGAACGCCGGTCGCATCGAGCAGCTCGGTCATCCTGCTGATGTCTATGAGACCCCGCACACGATCTTCGTCGCGAACTTCCTCGGCCAGTCCAACCTGATCGCAGGCACCCGCGTCGCCAGTGGGGACGTCCTCGAAGTCGACGCGAACGGCGTGCGCTTCAAGATGCCGGCCCGGCGCAATGTGGCGCCCGGCAACGCCGTGGTCGTCGGGGTGCGCCCGGAGAAGATCACCGTGCTCGATGCTGTCGACGAGTCACGAATACCGTCGGGTCAGAACCTGCTGCACGGGCGTGTCACTGACGTGTCGTACACGGGTGTCTCGACCCAATACCTCATCGAGACAGTCTGGGGTCAGGAGATCATCGCCTTCGAGCAGAACTCCATCGTCGGCGATCGTTGCGCTGTAGGGGATCCGGTCGTGCTGCATTGGGCACCTGATCACACGTTCGGACTCGATCCCGCTGAAGGACTGACCTCCGGGCTTGATCACGCAGTTCTCGAACTCGAGCGCGATGCGGAGGCCTGAGTCGTGGCCCCCGTGCTTCCCGTTGCGGCGATTGCGCCTGCTGCCGATGTGCCAGGCAGGCGAAAGTCCGGCATCGCCTATGTGCTCCTGATTCCGGGACTCGCCTGGCTCTCCATCTTCTTCGTCATCCCGCTCATCACCTTGTTCATGACGAGCCTGCAGAAGGAGTCGACGGTCCGACCGGGCACCTACGTGCCCGGGTTCCAGGTGAGCAACTACGTCAACGCACTGGTCGAGTACTGGCCGCAATTCCTCCGCTCGTTCCTGTATGCAGGCCTGGCCACCTTCTTCGCCCTGCTCATCTCCTACCCACTGGCCTACTTCATCGCGTTCAAAGCGGGCAATTGGCGCTCGCTCATGCTGGTGCTGGTCGTCGCACCGTCATTCGCATCATTCCTGCTGCGCACCTATGCCTGGAAGACCATCCTGGCCGACGATGGTTTCGTCACATCGAGCCTCAATGCGATGCACCTGCTGCCCGACGGACGCATCCTCAATACCGGCATTGCAGTTGTTGCCGGTCTGACGTACAACTTCCTGCCGTTCATGGTGCTGCCGCTCTATGCGGCGCTCGACAAGATCGACTTCCGCCTCATCGAAGCCGGCAACGATCTCTATGGGTCGCCCGTGCAGGTGTTCAGCAAGGTGACGTGGCCGTTGTCCATGCCGGGTGTGGTTGCCGGAACCCTGCTCACCTTCATCCCTGCTGCAGGGGACTTCATCAACGCGGAGCTTCTCGGCTCCACCAAGGACCGCATGATCGGCAACGTGATCCAGACCAACTTCATCGAGTTCCGTGACTATCCGACGGCGAGCGCCCTCTCGTTTGCGCTGATGGCAGCGATCCTCGTACTCGTCGTGACATACATACGCAGGTCCGGAACGGAGGACCTCGTCTGATGAAGTGGATTCGCAAGCACATCATCGGGGCCATCGCGATCATGGTGCTGGTCTACCTGTTCATCCCCATTGCGATCGTGATCGCCTTCAGCTTCAACAACCCCGATGGCAAGTTCAACCTGACCTGGAATGAGTTCTCGCTCGATGCCTGGAAGCAGATCTGCGGTGTTCCAGGCGTGTGCTCATCCTTCGTCACCAGCGTGCAGATCGGTCTCATCACCACTGTCATCGCCACGATTCTCGGCACGATGATCGCCTTCGCCCTGGTGCGCTACCGATTCCGCGGGCGCTCCTCGACGAATCTGCTCATCTTCATGCCGATGGCGACCCCCGAGGTCGTCATGGGCTCGAGCCTGCTGGCGCTCTTCCTCAACATGAGCTTCCCACTCGGATCCGTCACCGTCATGATCGCGCACATCATGTTCATCATCTCGTTCGTGGTGGTGGCGGTGAAGGCACGGCTGCAGGGCATGGACCCTCGCCTTGAGGAAGCAGCTCGGGATCTCTACGCCAGTCCGTCGGCAACGTTCCGCTATGTGACCTTCCCGCTGGTACTGCCGGGCATCATCGGGGCAGCCCTGCTGGGCTTCTCACTGTCCTTCGACGACTTCATCATCAGCTTCTTCAATGCGGGCACGCTCGTCACCTTCCCGATCTACATCTGGGGAGCAGCGCAGCGCGGCATTCCGCCGCAGGTCAACGCCCTTGCCTCGCTCGTGTTCATCTCGGCATTGCTGGTGGTGCTTGGAGCGCAGTTCGTCGCATGGCGTCGCCGCAGGGCTTTCGCCACCCGCTGACCAGAATGAAGGAGCACCCGTGCGAGTACTGGCAATTGGCGCCGGTGGAGTCGGTACCGCCGCCGCACTGATCGCGCGGCGTCGTGATTTCTTCGAGAGCTGGCTGATCGTCGACTACGCAGCTCAGCGAGTCGAGGAGCTCGTTGGCCGTCTGGCCGATCCGCGGTTCACCGGGGTGCCGCTCGATGCGAGTGACGAGCAGGTGCTCGCCGACCTCATCACCGAGCAGAGGATCACGCATGTGCTGAATGTGGTCGATCCGCGGTTCGTGATGCCGATCTTCAACGCATGCGCCCAGGCAGGAGCGCATTACCTGGATACCGCAATGAGCCTGTCACGACCCAATGCGTCCAGTCCATTCAGTGAGCCGGGCGTGAAACTGGGAGATGAGCAGTTCGCCCAGGGGCAGGCCTGGAAGCAGCGCGGTCAATTGGCATTGTGCGGCATGGGAGTCGAACCTGGATTGGCCGATGTGTTCGCGCGATACGCCGCAGATCACCTGTTCAGCGAGATCGATGAGATCGGCATTCGCGATGGTGCGAATCTGACGGTCGACGGCTACGACTTCGCACCGAGCTTCAATATCTGGACGACCATCGAAGAATGCCTCAACCCGCCATTGATCTGGGAGAAGGGTCGCGGCTGGTTCACCACTGCGCCATTCAGCGAGTCGGAGGTGTTCGAGTTTCCTGACGGGATCGGTCCCGTCGAGTGCGTCAACGTCGAGCACGAGGAGGTCGTGCTCGTGCCACGATGGATCGACTGCAAGCGAGTGACCTTCAAGTACGGACTCGGTGCTGAGTTCATCGGGATCCTGCAGGTCCTGCACAAGCTCAATCTCGACAGCACTGCGCCGGTCGATGTCAAAGGAGTCTTCGTGAGTCCGCGAGACATGCTCAGCGCAGTCCTCCCTGATCCTGCGACCATCGGGCACTTGATGCACGGCAAGACCTGCGCGGGAACCCTGGTCACGGGCAAGGGCCTCGATGGCCGGCCGCGGTCGGTGTACCTGTACCACGTCGCCGACAATGAGTTCACGATGCGCGAGTACGGAGTGCAGGCCGTGGTGTGGCAGACGGCTTTGAATCCAGTGACCGCACTGGAACTGCTCGCTACCGGGGTGTGGCAGGGCGAAGGAGTGCTGGGGCCGGAGGCCTTCGACGCCGTGCCCTTCCTGGATCTGCTGGAAACGGCGCATGGACAACCCTTCGGGCTGCGCGAGGAGTTGGCATAGCGTTAGGCCATGAACGCACCCGAACCCAAGTTCTGGCCCTCCTGGATCGCGGGTCTTCCCTGCACGAAGGGCCAAGTGGCTGATGTCACGCACCCGGGCGATGGCTGCACGGTCGGGACGCATCAGATTCCCGACCAGGAGCAGATCGAGCGCGCTGTGGCGGCAGCCTGGGATG
>JBAYUM010000173.1:0-4502 GCA_041675125.1 Candidatus Nanopelagicales bacterium | reverse complement strand
TTGGTCAGCAGGCCCTGGCGCGTGATGATGCGCCGATCGGTGAACACGTACTGGGTGGTCATCCAGCGCAGGAGTGGGATGAGCGATCCCCAGACGGCGACGACCGCGAAGACGACCACCAGGGTCCAGCGGAACCATGTGTAGTCGCGCCAGAGGTACAGCGAGGTGAAGACGAACACCTCGATCAGGAATGCGAGGAACGGGACGATGAGTCCGCGCCAGTGCGGCTTGAGTTCATAGACGATCGATTCGCCCGGGGCAAGGAGCTTCGCTGGATAGGCCACGGTCAGATCGTTGCATGAATGACGTCGCCAGCGGTGATGATCACCGTGTCGGTGCCGTCGTCGACGAGCAGATGACCCTCGTCATCGACGTCGACGACCACTCCGCGCACGATCTCATCACCTGGCAAGGTGGCCTCGACCTCACGGCCGATCGTCACGCAGGCGGCCCGGTAGTCGGTGATGACTGCGTGGTCGCGTGCCCGCCATTGCGCCAGGCGCGCCGCCAGATTGGTCAGCACGGCGGCCAGCAGCAGCTCTCGATCGATGGACCCGCCTTCGAGCGCGATGGAGGTGCCTGTGGCAATGGGCAGCTCGTCCCTGGTCAGGGTCACGTTGATGCCGATGCCGATCACCACGGCGTTGTCACCGACGGCCTCGCTCAGGACTCCGGCCAGCTTGCGCGGCGTCCCCATGCCCTCGACCACGACCAGGTCATTGGGCCACTTCACCTGGGCCGGCACCCCTGAGACCTGCTCGACCGCCTGGGCAGCGGCAAGGCCGGCGATCAGCGGCAGCCAGGTCCAGGCCTCGCGGGGCATGTCATGCGGTCGCACCAGCACGGACATCCACAGCCCGGCATTGGGTGGGCTCACCCAGTCCCGTGACTGACGTCCGCGACCGGCCGGCTGATGCTCGGCCACGATGCAGGCTCCTTCAGCCGCACCGCTAGCAGCAAGCCGGGCGACATCGGCATTGGTCGACTCCGTGGTGTCGAGAATGGCCGGGATCGGGCCCGGCCATCCGGCAGCCGCGAGGCATGACTCCAGTCTGGCGAGGTTCAGGGCAGTGCGCACATAGTGATCAGTCACGCCACTAAGGTAACGCGCGAGGAGGGCCAATGAGCGCCGCAGCAAAAGAAGAGAACATCGCAGATCGCAAGTCCACCGCAGGTCGAGGGGCGATTCTGGCCGACTACGAGGCAGAGACCACCCGCCGCCAGCAGGAGGCGATCGGCAAGCAGCACAAGCGCGGCAAGCTCTCGGCGATGGAGCGCATCGAGATGCTCCTCGACGAGCACTCCTTCCAGCAGGTCGATGCACTGACCCGCCACCGCTCCCACGACTTCGGCCAGGAGGCCACCCGCCCACTGGGCGATGCCGTCATCACGGGCTACGGCACCGTCGACGGCCGCCCCGTGTGCGTCTTCGCCCAGGACTTCACCACCTTCGGCGGCTCGCTCGGCGAGCTGGTCGGCGAGAAGATCGTCAAGGTCATGGACCTGGCCCTGAAGACCGGCTGCCCGGTCATCGGCATGAACGACTCCGGCGGCGCACGCATTCAAGAGGGTGTCGCCTCGCTCGCACTGTACGGAGAGATCTTCCGGCGCAATGTGGCCGCCTCCGGCGTCATCCCGCAGATCTCGATGATCATGGGACCGAGCGCCGGTGGCGCGGTGTACTCCCCGGCCATCACCGACTTCACCATCATGGTCGAGAAGACCTCGTACATGTTCATCACCGGCCCCGACGTCATCAAGACCGTCACCGGCGAGGACGTCGCGATGGAGGCCCTGGGCGGCGCCCAGGCGCACAACACCAAGTCCGGGGTCGCGCACCACATGGCGCCCAATGAGGAGGAGGCCATCGACTACCTGCGCGCCCTGCTGAGCTACCTGCCCAGCAACAACCTCGAGGAGGCGCCGATCTTCGAGACCGAGGTCAGCCTCGAGCTCAACGAGGACGACTACGAGCTCGACTCGCTCGTGCCGGATTCGCCCAATCAGCCCTATGACATGCACCGCGTGATCGGCCACATCCTCGACGACGGCGAGTTCCTGGAGATCCAGGCACTGTTCGCACCCAACATCGTCTGCGGATTCGGCCGCATCGAGGGTCACAGCGTCGGCATCGTCGCCAACCAGCCGATGCAGTTCGCCGGCACCCTGGACATCGCCGCATCCGAGAAGGCCGCGCGCTTCATCCGCACCTGCGACACCTTCAACATCCCGATCATCAGCCTCACCGACACGCCAGGCTTCCTGCCGGGCACCCATCAGGAATGGGATGGCATCATCCGACGCGGTGCCAAGCTGATCTACGCCTATGCCGAGGCAACCGTGCCGATGATCAACGTCATCACCCGCAAGGCCTACGGCGGCGCCTACATCGTCATGTCGAGCAAGCACCTGGGCTCGGACCTCAACCTGGCCTGGCCCACTGCGGAGATCGCGGTCATGGGCGCAAGCGGTGCAGCGAACATCCTGTACCGCAAGGAGCTCGCCGACGCCACGGATCCCGTCGCCAAGCGCGCAGAGCTCATCGAGGAGTACGAGGAGACGCTGGCCAATCCCTACCGCGCAGCCGAGCGCGGCTATGTCGATCGGGTGATCCAGCCCCATGACACTCGCGTCGTGATCATTCGCGCCCTTCGTGCCCTGCGCAATAAGCGAGCAGATCGGGCACCTCGCAAGCACGGGAACATCCCGCTGTGAGCCCCGAGCAGCACGAGGACAAGCGCCCGGTCCTGCGGGTCATCTCCGGCAGCCCGACTGATGCCGAGCTGGCTGCCATCCTCGCGATCGTGGCCAGCGCCACTCCGGCAACGCAGCCGCCGAAGGGACTGTCGCACTGGAACGACCGCAGTCGTGGGCTGATCAGGACCCTGCGTCCTGGCCCTACCGCCTGGCGCGCGTCGACCATGGCCCACTAGGCAGTGACCTCGATCGTCCTGGCGTCAGCCTCCCCTGCCCGACGCTCACTGCTGGTCAACGCCGGTGTCACCCCGCAGATCGTGGTGAGCCGGGTCGACGAGGAGGCGCTTGCAGCCTCGCTCGCGCCCATCGCCCCTGAGCAGTTGTGCCTTGCCCTGGCACAGGCCAAGGCCCGCGATGTGGCCCAGCACTTCTCAGCAGTCGACGACGTGGTGATCGTGGGCTGCGACTCGGTGCTCGATGTCGACGGCGTGACCCACGGCAAGCCCGGGACCCCGGAGGCCGCCAAGGCCCGCTGGCAGCAGATGTCCGGCCGCAGCGGGTTCCTGCGCACCGGCCACTGGCTGATCCAGCCCTCGACCGGGATCGAGGTGGGTGATGTGGCCAGCAGCGAGGTCTTCCACGCCACCCCCACCGAGGTCGAGATCGACGCCTACATCGCCACCGGCGAGCCGCTGCAGGTTGCCGGAGGGTTCACCCTGGACTCCCTCGGCGGCCCATTCGTCGAACGCATCATCGGAGATCCCTCGAATGTCATCGGGCTCTCCCTCCCCCTGCTTCGCCTGCTCCTTCAACGTCTGGGAATCACCTGGACCGACCTCTGGGTCGGTCTGCCCAACGACGGCTGAGAGCAATGGAGAAGGACCAACAGGCGGTGAGCACGAGACCTCTGCTGGTCGATACAGTGCCCCCTGAACATACGCGCGAGGAAGAGGCCAACGAAGTGCGCAAAGTCCTGATTGCCAACCGAGGCGAGATCGCCGTCCGCGTCATCCGCGCCTGCCGCGATGCTGGCCTGGGGTCGGTTGCCGTGTACGCCGAACCCGACCGCAATGCGATGCACGTGCGCATGGCCGATGAGGCATACAACCTCGGCGGCGAGACTGCCGCAGAGTCCTATCTCGTCTTCGACAAGATCCTCAAGGCCTGCGCCGACTCAGGCGCCGACGCCGTGCACCCCGGCTATGGCTTCCTCTCCGAGAACGCCGACTTCGCACAGGCAGTGGTCGATGCAGGACTCACCTGGATCGGACCGCCGCCGGCGGCGATCCGGTCACTGGGCGACAAGGTGTCAGCGCGTCACATCGCGCAGAAGGCCGGCGCCCCACAGGTGCCCGGCACCGCAGACCCGGTCAAGAACGCCAATGAGGTTGTCGCATTCGCCAAGGAGTTCGGCCTTCCCGTTGCGATCAAGGCTGCCTTCGGCGGCGGTGGTCGCGGCCTGAAGGTCGCCTACAAGCTCAATGAGATCCCCGAGCTCTTCGAGTCAGCGGTGCGCGAGGCCACAGCGGCCTTCGGCCGCGGCGAGTGCTTCGTCGAGCGCTACCTGGACAAGCCGCGCCATGTCGAGACCCAGTGCCTTGCCGACCAGCACGGCAATGTCGTGGTCATCTCCACCCGCGACTGCTCACTGCAGCGTCGCCACCAGAAGCTGGTCGAGGAGGCACCTGCGCCATTCCTCACCGACAACCAGGTGACCCGCCTGTACGAGGCCTCCAAGGCGATCATGAAGGAGGCCGGCTATGTCAATGCCGGCACCTGCGAGTTCCTCATCGGCCAGGACGGCA
>JBAYUM010000172.1:0-4537 GCA_041675125.1 Candidatus Nanopelagicales bacterium | reverse complement strand
GAGCGTGTAGCCGGCCCCGACGAAGGGCTTGCGGCCACGCTTGTCCGACCATCGACCTGCCAGATACCTCGTCACGCCGGCAACTGCCTCGGCGATTCCTTCGATGACGCCCAGAACGACAGGGGGTGCAGCGAGGATGCCAGTCAGCAGGAGAGGCAGCAGCGGGTAGAGGAGTTCGCTCGCGGTGTCCTGCATGAGTGACACCAGCGTCAGGATGACGAGGTTGCGGGTGAGCCAGGTGCTGCGCTTCCTGGCTGCGTCCGTGGCCACAGGCCAAGCCTAGGCGCACGGATTTTGCCAGAGTGCTTGCCGAGAGTCCGTTCATGGGCAACACTGGCACGTACGCCGTATATCGCCGGTACTGAGCACAGACCGGACCTTTGAAGGGAATCCCTATGACCATCGTGGTCCCTCTCGAACTGCTGCCCAAAGGCCCGGCAGTGGCCGCACCTGTGCGTCGGCCAGGCTCCATTCGTCGCACGTCGACGATTGACAGCACCTGGCCTGACGGGATGGAGGCCGACCGCAAGGTGATTGGTCGCTCGCGTGACCTGATGACTCCCCTTGACGGCAGCGAGCCCATAGTGCTGGCCGAGGACGTGCTCTTCGCGACTGTCGCGCCTGACCGTGGCATCGTTGCGATGGAGTCGCAGCCACCACGTGAGGGGCTCAAGGCTCTCGCTGGCGCACAAGGCGGCAGCAACTCGCGCGGCCGCGTCGTCGAGGCCGTTCCCGACGAGGTTGCGGCCGGAACGCCGCTGTACCTGCTCCTGGATGACCTGTCAGGCGCCACGCTCGTTGGCAGTGTCGCCTTCCGCTTCTGGCAGACGCCAGAAGAGATGGAGGAGCGGATGAAGAAGATGCAGCCGCTGATTGGCAAGCGAGTGATGGAAGGCATCTGCGCTGGATTCGCACCGGGTTCCACCGCGCTCAATCCCGATGGCACCAATAACGGCATGGGCGAGACCAAGCCGGTGCCATCGATCGACAATCCCGATGATCCCTGGGCCTGGCCTGTGCTGACCAACCCTGATGGCCCATCACACCGTCGTTCACGCCGCATCGATCTTTGGATGGAGGATGGTGTCGTACGCATCGAGGCCTTCTTCCAGGACTCGTATACGTCACCAGAGGGTCAGCGTCATGCCGTGCACGAGTATGAGGTCTCGGCTACCGCCGATCCGTTGACCGGCAATGTCATCTCAATCTCAGCTGACCCTCGCGTGCTGCCGCACTACGAGTGCCCGATGGCCACGCTCTCCGTCGGTCGAATGGTGGGTCAGCCGCTGCGCAACTTCCGCGACTCGGTGAATGAGAAGCTGCCGGGCATCGACGGATGCACGCACATGAACGACACCTTGCGTGCATTGGCTGAGGTGCCGGTACTCATTCCTCGACTGCCGTAAGACGCTTTCTGGTGACGGCTGAGCCTGGTGCAACTGCCCCCGAACGACCAGATGCCTAGTCCGGCTTCCTCTTACGCGCAGTGCGAATCAGCGACTCCTGGACAACCGAGGCGATGAGCTTTCCGGATGGTTCATAGAACAGTCCTCGGGCAAGACCATGGCCACCACGGGCAACCGGAGTGTCCTGCGCGAAGAGCAGCCACTGGTCGGTGCGAATGGGTGCGTGGAACCACACGGCATGGTCGATGGAGGCCATCTGCAATTGATCCCGCATCTGCATGTTCGGGCTCAATGCAGTCGGCACCATGGTGAGGTCAGAGAGATAGGTGAGCGCGCAGGCCTGAATCAGGGGATTGTCCGGGAGTTGCTGGCGAATCCGCACCCAGGCCATGCGCTCGTAGCGACCATCCTTCATCGGCGTCGGCTGGTCTGGATCGAACAGCCGCAAGTCGATCCACTTGCGGGTCATCTTGTGCTCTGAGCCGTCCTCGCCAAGAGGCAGCTCGGGCTCCATCATCTGGTCGGTGGTGCCCTCCTCGGGGGGAGGAGCCAGCGGTTGCTCGAACTGGTGCTCGGGGCCTGAATCCTCGACCGAGAACGACGCTGTCATCATGAAGATCGTCTCGCCGTTCTGCACTGCACGCACAATGCGGGAAGAGAAAGATCCGCCATCTCGAGGACGCTCCACAAGATAGGTGATGCGTTCCTCACTTCTTCCCGGCCGCAGGAAGTACCCGTGCAGCGAGTGCACGTGACGGTCGGGATCGTCGATGGTCATGCCCGCCGCCATGAGCGATTGAGCCGCTACCTGGCCGCCGTAGGTGCGCATCGGGCCGCCGGCACGGCTGTGCCCGGTGAAGATGTCGCGATCGATGCGCCGCAGCATCAGCCGATTCGTGAAATCGGCATTCACCACAGGTACAGGCTCGGTCAAGTCACGTGGCGGTAGTGCGGCATTCACAGGGCGATTCTAGTGACGTTACAGAAGGAGATTCACTGCTAGGAGCGAAGGGTCACGCCGCAGAGGCTGCTGTCAGTTGCGCGAGTTCTGCATCGGAGAGTGCGAGCGTCGCCATGGGAAGCAGGTCGGAAAGCTGTTCCACGGTGCGCGCGCTGGCGATCGGTGCACTGATCGTCGGCTGAGCGAGCAGCCAGGCAAGGGCCACGGATGATACGGAGACATCGTGATTGGCCGCCACCGCATCGAGCGCGGCCAGCACTGCCAGACCGCGGTCGTCGAGCAGTCTGCGCATGCCACGGGCGCGCTGGCTCTCGACCTCGACGTCTGGCCGGTACTTACCGGTCAGGAAACCACTGGCCAGGCCGAAGTACGGCACGTGCGCCATCCCTGCCCTAGCCACAACGTCGCGTATCCCGCCCTCGTACTCGCTGCGCTTGATGAGGTTGTACTCGTTCTGCAGCACGGAGTAGGCGACGAGATTGTTCGCGGCGCTGATATCGAGTGCCTCCTGGAGCCGCTCGGCGCTGAAGTTGGAGGCACCGATGCAGCGCACCTTGCCTGCGCGCACGAGCGTGTCGTAAGCCGTCAGTGTCTCCAGCTGTGGAGTCTCGGGGTCATCGCGGTGCGAGAAGTACAGGTCGATGCGATCGGTCTGCAGACGTCGGAGGGAGTCCTCTACCGCGGCCTGGATGTTGGCCGCCGACAGGCCCTTGCGGGTCTCAAGGCTTCCGACCTTTGTGGCGATGATCATCTGATCGCGATTTCCGCGCGACTTCATCCACTTGCCGATGATGGCCTCCGACTCGCCGCCCTCGTGGCCTGGCAACCAGCCGTTGTATGCGTCGGCTGTGTCAATGAAATTCCCGCCTGCTGCCGCGTACGCGTCGAGGATGGCGAAGCTGGCTTCTTCATCGGCGGTCCAGCCGAAGACATTGCCGCCAAGGCAGAGGGGGAAGACGTCGAGAGGGGTGCTCGCAAGTTTGGCCATGCCGAGCATGGTGCCTTAGATCAAGGGGTTATGCAGGGCACTTGCGTTCGCACGTAGCGAAAGTCGGAGATCTCGCGGCCTTGGTCGAGCCCCAGCGACTCATAGTGGGTGAGGGGTCGCCAGTCGGGACGTGCCACCTTTCCCCCATGCCATTGGGGCATTTGGGTCATCAGTGACTCGATGTGATCGGCATATGGCAGCCAATCGGTCGCGATGTCCCAGGTGCCGTTCTCGCGAACCCGACTGGCGATGAGTTCAACGCGTTCGGGCTGGACGAGCCGACGCTTGTGGTGGCGAGCCTTCGGCCAGGGATCAGGAAAGAAGCTCCTCACCCCACGAAGTGATTGGCGGGCGATGCACTCAGCGAGCACTTGGATGGCATCGCCCTCAACGACGTAGATATTGCTCAATTGCTCTTCTCGAATGCGTGCGATCAGGTCTCCGATGCCTGGCGTGTGCACGTCAATGGCAAGGAAGCCCAGGTCTGGGCGTGCCTTGGCCATGGCGGCAGTGGTGATGCCAGTGCCGAAGCCGATCTCGCAGATGACCTCGAGCCCGCCGAACAGCTGGGTGAGGTCGAACTGATGATCCGGGATGAGGAGGTGGGCATCATCGCGTTCGAGGGCGCGGGCCTGCCGGGCGGTGATCCGACCACGGCGTGGCTTGTAGGTGCGGATCGGCTGATGTTCGCTCAGGGCTGGCACGGATTCCTCCTTCGAGGTCAAGGGGGAAAGTATGCTCAATGGGCCAGGTACGCGGCGAATCCAACCCACCATCAGCAGGTGCCAATGAGCGTGATTGAGGAAATCGACCTACCGGTGCTCGGCATGACATGCACAGCTTGTGCTCGTCACATCGAGAACCGTCTCAATACCCTGCCCGGCGTTCAGGCCTCGGTGAACTATGCGACGGAGTCAGCGCATGTGTCCATGCCGCCGCAGGTCACTGTCGAGGAGCTGGTGCAGGCCGTTCGTGATGCGGGGTATGACGCTGTTGCACCTGACTCAGGTGTGAGCCTTGAGGACGCGGCTGCCGCAGAGGTTCGCAGTATGCGTCTGCACTTCTGGATCTCGCTCGGCCTGGCCCTACCAGTGCTCCTTCTTTCCATGGTGCCTGCCCTGCAATTCCGGGGCTGGCAATGGCTCGTCTTCGTCCTGACACTGCCGGTCGTCACCTGGGGGG
>JBAYUM010000171.1:0-4562 GCA_041675125.1 Candidatus Nanopelagicales bacterium | reverse complement strand
CGGCTGGAATCCGCTGCCGTTGACGGTGCGCGATGCGCGACGGGCTGCCGGGCCGCTGCGCGAACTTCTGGTCGGCCAGCCGCCTCCTCTGCGCATGGTCTCGCCGGATCCCTCGCAAGAAGCCCTCGTGGTGGCCAAGGACCTCTCGGTTCGCTATGGCCAGCATTCGGCCCTGCGCCACGTCTCCCTCAAGGTCAGGCGCGGCGAGGTTGTCGCACTCATGGGGCGCAATGGGGCCGGCAAGTCCACCCTGCTCAATGCCATGGTGGGCCTGCGCATTGCCGCGTCGGGGACGATCACGACACAGGACAAGGATCCACGTTCGCTCAAGGGATCGGAACTGCTTCACTCTGTCGGCCTGGTACCTCAGGCGCCCGGCGACCTGCTCGAGGCAACAACCGTTGCCGACGAATGCCGTGCGGCGGACCGTGATGCCAAGGTGGTGGCAGGGACCACCAGGGCGCTGTTGGCCCTGCTCGCACCCGAGATCGTGGACGGCACGCATCCCAGGGATCTCTCCGAAGGTCAGCGCCTGCTCCTTGCACTCGCTGTCGTCCTTGCCCCGCGCCCCCCACTGCTGCTGCTGGACGAGCCGACGCGAGGCCTCGACTACCCCACGAAGCTGCGCCTTGTCGATGTGCTGCGCGACCTGGCCCAGGCTGGCCACGGCATCATGCTTGCAACGCATGACGTCGAACTCGCCGCGGAGGTCGCAACGCGCGTGATCGTCCTGGCCGACGGCGAAGTGGTGGCAGACGGAGCAACTGCCGATGTCGTGGTCGCTTCGCCGATGTTCGCCCCCCAAGTGGCCAAGGTGCTCGCACCCTTTCCGTGGCTGACAGTGTCCGATGTGATCGCGACCATCGGGCCATTGCTCCTGCGCAGCCACGCACCGATCAGTGGAGATGCGGTCGGATGATGACACCGGCCGTGCGGATCGGCAGACGCTCGTTCATTGCCATCGCTGCGACTTCGCTGATCGGCGTCATTGCCTTCGGCTGGCCGCTCATCGCCTCCCCTGAGTCAACCGCTGTGGCACATGCGAACGACGCGCCGTGGCTCTTCGCTGTGGTCATCCCGTTGCTGCTGGCGGTCGTGCTCGCGCAGTTCACTGATGGCGGCATGGACGCCAAGGCTGTTGCCTTGCTCGGGGTACTGGCAGCTGTCGTCTCAGCGATGCGTCCCCTGGGTGGAGGGGCCGCGGGCCTTGAGCCCATTTGGGTGATCCTCGTTCTCGGCGGCCGCGCGCTCGGTCCCGGCTTTGGGTTCAGTCTTGGGGCGGTCTCGCTGTTCTCCTCGGCACTTCTCACCGGTGGCGTCGGTCCGTGGCTTCCGTTCCAGATGCTCGGCGCTGCCTGGGTAGGACTCGGAGCAGGTCTGCTGCCGCGTGCATCCGGCCGCAGGGAGATCGCGATGCTGGCGTGCTATGGCGCCTTTGCCTCCCTTGCCTACGGGCTGTTGCTGAACCTCTGGTTCTGGCCTTTCACTGCCGGACTGCCCGATGCGATCGCCTTTCAAGCCGGCGCTCCCGTGAACCAGAACGTGATGGCCTGGCTGCACTTCACCTCGGTGACAAGCCTCGGCTACGACATTCCTCGAGCAGTCCTCACGGTCACCCTGGTCATCTTCGCCGGGCCGACCATCCTCACTGCTCTGCGGCGGGTTTCCCGCAGAGCCAATTTCGGTGCTGTTCCCGTCTTCGATCCGGTGGCGCCTTGAGAGTCCAACTGCTTGGCACCGGCTCAGCCGACGGCTGGCCCAATCCCTTCTGCGAGTGCGAGTCCTGCGACAGGGCGCGACGGCAAGGGCAGACCCGCGCACCGAGTGCAGCACTCCTTGACGGGGAGATCCTGGTCGACTTCGGACCGGTCGTGGGCAATGCTGCAAGCCGTCTCGGGGTCTCCTTGCAGAAGGTGCGCCATGTCCTGTTCACCCATGGGCATCCCGATCACCTGGCCCCGGATTTCCTGCTGTGGCGCTCTTGGATCAGAACCCTCGACACTCTGCACATCTGGGGCCCACGGCATGCCATCACCCGCTTCGAGCATTGGGTGACCGACAAGGCACCTGTCGTCTTCCACGTGATCGAGCCGGGCGATCACTTCGTCGCCGCAACCAGCCGTGGCAAGGTGGGAGTGCGCGTGCTTCCCGCTTCGCATGCGCACGGAAATGGCGATGTCTTCGCCGATGAGGCGGTGCTCTACGACATCACTGCTACCGACGGTGACCGTCTGCTGTACGCATCAGACACCGGCCCGCTGTCGGACTCCTGCCTCGATTCCGTTCGAGAACGAAACTTCGATCTGGTGCTGATCGAAGAGACCTTCGGTCAGCATGTCTTGCACAAGACCGGGCATCTTGACTTGTCGACATTGCCGGCAACGTTGGCGGACCTGCGTCGGGTTGGCGCCATCACCGCAGCAAGCGATGTCGTAGCCATCCATCTCAGTCACCACAATCCACCTGCAGATCAACTCAGCCTGGCCCTTGCCCCACATCAAGCACGCATCGTCGACGACGGCACGGTCATCGACACCCGCACGACGCAGAAATCGCGCACCCTCATCGTCGGCGGCGCTCGTTCAGGCAAGTCCGCATTCGCCGAGTCCCTGGCTTCGCACAGCCGGGAGGTCACCTATGTGGCCACCGGAGGTGAGCGACCAGGTGACAGCGAATGGCTGGAACGCGTGCAGGCTCATCAGTCGAGGCGCCCACAGCACTGGCGCACGCTGGAGAGCTCCGACCTGATCGGCATCATCACCAACTGCACTTCAGGATTGCTGCTCATCGACTGCGTCAGCCTGTGGCTGACGCATGTGCTCGATGCCGCGGATGCATGGAACGAGGACGAGGGCCTGCGATCACTCGCCACTACGCAAGCGCACCATGCCATCGATGAACTCGCCGCAGCGGTTCGCACCGCTGGGGTGGAACTCATCATCGTCAGCAATGAGGTGGGGCAGGGGGTTGTTCCTGAGACCGCTTCAGGACGACTCTTTCGCGATCTCCTCGGCATCGCCAACACCAAGCTTGCGGATGCCTGCAGCCAGGCCTACTTCATGGTCGCCGGGCAGGTGCTTCCACTCGCAGCCGTATCCCACCTCATCGCAAAGGAACATCAATGACCGATCTGCCACGTGTCTCATCGCCGAACGAGCAGATGCGCGAAGCCGCGTACGCGCGACAGTTACGCCTGACCAAGCCGACTGGCGCCCTCGGACGTCTTGAGCCTCTGAGCGCCTGGGCTGCAGCAGTGCAGGGCACATGCCCACCAGCGCTGTTCAAGCAGCCCACCGTGGTGATCTTCGCGGGCGATCACGGAGTTGCGCGAACGGCGTCGACCTCTGCCTACCCCCCAGAGGTCACTGCGCAGATGGTGCTCAACTTCGTCAGTGGCGGCGCAGCCGTCAATGTGCTTGCCCGCCAGGCCAATGCGAGTGTTCGCGTCATCGACGTCAGTGTCGACGCTGATCTCTCGTACCTCGCCGACATCGCGCCAAAGGTGGCCGAGCATCGCATCCGTCGCGGCAGCGGCTCGATCGATCGCGAGGACGCCCTGACCCTCGATGAAGCCCAGCGGGCATTCGAGCTCGGTCGTCGAATCGCAGACGAGGAGATCGACCGAGGTGCAGACCTGCTCATTCCTGGTGACATGGGAATCGGCAATACGACTCCCGCCGCCGTATTGATCGGCCTGCTGACAAACCTTGACGCGTCGAAGGTGACTGGGCTTGGAACAGGCATCGATGACGCGACCTGGATGCGCAAGTGCGCTGCGGTCCGCGACGCCATGCGGCGAGGCAGGCCAGTGCTGGGCGAGCCGATTGCACTGCTGGCGACCGTTGCCGGCGCTGACTTCGCAGCGATGACCGGCTTCATCCTGCAGGCCGCGATCCGCACGACTCCGGTGATCCTCGACGGGACCATCTCCGGTGCCTGCGCCATGGTCGCCGATCGCCTCGACATCCGAGCCAAGCAGTGGTGGATGGCTGGACATCAGTCGACCGAACCAGCGCATCGCGCCGCCTTGCATCACCTCGATCTCGATCCACTGCTCGACTACGAGCTGCGCCTCGGGGAGGGCACCGGCGCCGTTCTGGCGCTGCCGATCCTGCAGTCAGCCATCGCGATCCTGGGCGAGATGGCCACCTTCGACGAGGCCGGCGTCAGCGACCGCGATGGGTGATGCGCTGAAGTTGGCCATCGGGACCTTCACCAGGGTCCCGGTTCCTGCGCCGTCATCGATCACGCGAACCACAGCCGGCAGGGCTATGGCCTTGGCTCCGATCGTCGGCATGGTGCTCGCCCTGGTGTGCGGGCTTGCGCTGCTCGCCGTGTCGACGCAGCTGTCCGCGCTGCTCCTGGCCACGATCACGATCACGCTGCTCGCCTGGGGTACGCGGGCCCTCCACCTGGATGGCCTGGCAGACACCGCCGATGCCCTCGGCAGTGGGCAGCCAGCGCAACAGGCCCTGGCCATTGCGCGCAAGTCGGATATCGGGCCCTTCGGCGTCATCACGCTGGTGCTCGCGCTGCTGCTGCAGATCGGCTCACTTGCCATG
>JBAYUM010000170.1:0-4564 GCA_041675125.1 Candidatus Nanopelagicales bacterium | reverse complement strand
CGCGCTTGTACTTGCCGCAGTAGCACTCCCAGTCGCGAGTAGGTCCGAAGATCTTCTCGCAGAACAGGCCGTCCTTCTCTGGCTTGAGCGTGCGGTAGTTGATCGTTTCTGGCTTCTTCACCTCGCCGTAGGACCACGTGCGGATGTCGTCCGCGGTGGCCAGGCCGATGCGTAATTCGTCGAAGAAGTTGACGTCTAGCACTGATGTGTCCTTCGTTCGTGTGCGGGAAGTTGGCTAGTGATCGCTCTCAACGTTCTAGAGCTCTTCAACGCTGCTGCGCTCTGGGCGTGACAGGTCGATGCCGAGTTCTTCGGCGGTGCGGAAGACATCGTCATCGGTGTCGCGCAGCTCGATGGCCTGGCCATTGCTGGACAGCACCTCGACGTTGAGACACAGCGACTGCATTTCCTTGACGAGAACCTTGAATGACTCGGGGATACCGGGTTCAGGAACGTTCTCGCCCTTGACGATGGCCTCGTACACCTTCACGCGACCGAGCACGTCGTCAGACTTGATGGTGAGGAGCTCCTGAAGTGCATAGGCGGCGCCATATGCCTCGAGTGCCCACACTTCCATCTCACCGAAGCGCTGGCCGCCGAACTGAGCCTTGCCACCCAATGGCTGCTGGGTGATCATGCTGTACGGACCGGTTGAGCGAGCGTGGATCTTGTCGTCGACCAGGTGCAGGAGCTTCAGGATGTAGATGTAGCCAACCGTCACCCGACCTGGGTAAGGCTCACCACTGCGTCCGTCGAACAGGTTCGCCTTGCCGTCTGCGCCGACCAGGGTGAACCCATCGTCGGTTGGCAGGGTCGACTCGAGCACGAGCGCGAGCTCATCCTCACGAGCGCCGTCGAACACAGGGGTCGCGACCTTGGTGCGTCGCGAGGCCTGGTGCACGACCTCAGGAAGGTTCTTGGCACGCGCGTCGGCCGGATCGATCTTCCAACCAGCGGCAGCCGCCCAGCCAAGGTGCGTCTCGAGGATCTGACCGACGTTCATGCGTCCGGGAACACCAAGGGGGTTCAGGACGACATCGACCGGAGTTCCGTCCTCGAGGAACGGCATGTCCTCAGCAGGCAGGATCTTGGCGATGACGCCCTTGTTGCCGTGACGACCAGCGAGCTTGTCGCCCTCGGTGATCTTGCGTTTCTGAGCGATGTAGACGCGCACGAGGCGGTTGACGCCTGGTGGGAGTTCATCACCCTCATCGCGATCGAAGACGCGGATGTCGATGACCTTGCCGGACTCACCGTGCGGAACCTTGAGGGAGGTGTCGCGAACCTCGCGAGCCTTCTCGCCGAAGATCGCGCGAAGCAGGCGCTCCTCAGGCGTGAGCTCGGTCTCGCCCTTCGGCGTGACCTTGCCGACCAGGATGTCGCCAGGAACGACATCGGCACCGATGCGAATGATGCCGCGATCATCGAGATCGGCCAGCACTTCCTCGGCAACGTTGGGGATGTCGCGGGTGATCTCCTCTGGCCCGAGCTTGGTGTCGCGCGCATCGACTTCATGCTCCTCGATGTGGATCGAGGAGAGCACGTCGTCTTGCACGAGGCGCTGGTTCAGGATGATGGCGTCCTCATAGTTGTGGCCTTCCCATGACATGAATGCCACGAGCAGGTTCTTTCCGAGAGCCATCTCGCCAAGATCGGTCGAGGGACCGTCGGCCAGGATCTGGCCGACCTCGATGCGATCATTCGCGCTCACGATCGGGCGCTGGTTGTAGCACGTGCCCTGGTTGGAGCGGTGGAACTTCTCCATGCGGTAGGTCATGTACTCGCCGTTGTCCTGCATGATCGTGACTGCATCAGCCGACACCTCGGTGACCACACCAGCTGCCTGCGCCGTGACGATGTCGCCCGCGTCGTAGGCGGCACGGAACTCCATGCCGGTGCCCACGAGCGGTGCCTCTGCACGGAGCAATGGCACGGCCTGACGCTGCATGTTCGAGCCCATCAGCGCCCGGTTCGCATCGTCATGCTCGAGGAACGGGATCATCGCGGTGGCAACCGACCACAGCTGACGTGGCGAGACATCCATGTAGTCGACGTCGCCGGGAAGGATGTAGTCGACCTCGCCGCCCTTGCGACGCACGAGAACGCGGTCGTCCAGCATCTTGCCGTTGCCGTCGATCGTCGTGTTGGCCTGGGCCACCACGTGCAGATCCTCTTCATCGGCAGTCAGGTAGTCGACCTCGTCGAGCACTCGGCCATTGACGACCTTGCGATACGGCGTCTCGATGAATCCGAAGGCATTGACACGCCCGTAGGTGGCCAATGAGCCGATCAGGCCGATGTTCGGGCCTTCTGGGGTCTCGATCGGGCACATGCGGCCGTAGTGCGAGGGGTGCACGTCGCGGACTTCGAAGCCTGCGCGCTCACGTGAGAGACCACCTGGTCCGAGCGCAGACAGGCGACGCTTGTGCGTCAGGCCGGCGAGTGGGTTGGTCTGGTCCATGAACTGGGACAGCTGAGAGGTTCCGAAGAACTCCTTGATCGACGCAACGACCGGACGGATGTTGATCAGGGTCTGCGGCGTGATGGCCTCGACATCCTGCGTGGTCATGCGCTCGCGCACGACACGCTCCATGCGCGACAGGCCGGTGCGGATCTGATTCTGGATCAGCTCGCCGACGGTGCGCAGGCGACGGTTGCCGAAGTGGTCGATGTCGTCGGTCTCGACGCGCACCTCGCCACGCGGACCCTCGATCACGGTTTCGCTGGCGTGCAGGCACACCAGGTACTCGATGGTCTGGACGATGTCCTCGAGGGTGAGCACATTCTGCGTCAACGGCAGGTCAAGGCCCAGCTTCTTGTTGATCTTGTAACGACCAACCTTGGCCAGGTCATAGCGCTTCGGGTTGAAGTAGAAGTTGTCGAGCAGGTTGCGCGCGTTCTCCAGCGTTGGTGGTTCGCCCGGGCGCAGCTTGCGGTAGATGTCCAGGAGGGCGTCCTCCTGCGTGGCAATGTGATCCTTCTCGAGCGTTGCCATGAAGGTCTCGTACTTGCCGAAACGCTCGACGATCTGCTCGGTGGTCATGCCCAGTGCCTTCAGCAGCACGGTGACCGGCTGCTTGCGCTTGCGGTCGACGCGGACTGCGACGAGATCCTTCTTGTCGATCTCGAACTCGAGCCAGGCGCCACGGCTCGGGATGATCTTGGTGGCAAAGACGTCCTTGTCGGTTGCCTTGTCGACCGAGCGGTCGAAGTAGACGCCTGGTGAGCGGACGATCTGCGACACGACCACGCGCTCGGTGCCGTTGATGATGAAGGTGCCCTTGTTGGTCATGAGCGGGAAGTCGCCCATGAACACGGTCTGGGACTTGATCTCACCCGTCTCGTTGTTCATGAACTCAGCAGTCACGAACAGGGGCGCGGAGTAGGTGAAGTCCTTCTCCTTGCACTGGTCGACGGTGTACTTCGGCGGCTCGAAGCGGTGATCGCGGAACGACAGCGACATGGCACCGGCGAAGTCCTCGATCGGGCTGATCTCCTCGAAGATCTCGGTCAGGCCTGAGGCCTGCGGGATCTCGGAGTTCCCGGAGGCGACTGCCTCGCGGATGCGCTCCAGCCAGGCCGCGCTGCCGAGCAGCCAGTCGAAACTGGCGGTCTGCAGGGTGAGCAGATCCGGCGCAGCCAGCGGCTCGCGGATCTTGGCGAACGAGGACCGATGCAAATCGGGGGAAAGCGGCGTGACGTTGGACGTACGCGTGGGGGCCAAAGCAGTTCCTTCCACAAGGCGCTAGTACCAGCTTGCGCAACCCTGAATCAATGCGAACGCTCCGGAACGTCAAGAAGCGGACTTCTCGGACATCCGGTTATGTTTGCAATGAATGGCAGCGCAAAGCGGCAGCATACCCGAGGGGCAAGCCGCTGTCGACCCCGCCCCCATGGGCGATCACCCTCGATTCCAGTCCCGAAGGTGCGATGTTCGACAGCTCAAGGCTCATCGACCCGCTCGGGCTGGTCCTCGGTAACCACTCTGGCGCACGGGACTGCGCTGCTGAGAATGGACCCACATAGGCAAAAGGTCAAGCACAACGGCAGTTTTTCTTCATTTCCTGTGGAAAATCACCCCGAAACGACAGCGAAGGGGTGGGCCAGACGGCCCACCCCTTCAGATGCGTGCAGGAACTACTTGACCGAGACGGTTGCTCCGGCAGCTTCGAGCTGTGCCTTCGCCTTCTCAGCGGTCTCCTTGTTGACCTTCTCCAGGACGGCCTTCGGTGCTGCTTCGACCAGATCCTTGGCTTCCTTCAGACCCAGGCTCGTGAGGGCACGAACTTCCTTGATCACGGGGATCTTGTTGTCGCCGCCTGCTTCGAGGATGACATCGAACTCATCCTGCTCTGCTGCCGCGCCGGCGTCGCCGCCGCCTGCAGCCGGGGCTGCTGCTGCAACGGCAACGGGAGCCGCTGCGGTCACATCAAAGGTCTCTTCGAACAGCTTCACGAACTCCGAGAGCTCGAGAAGGGTCATCTCCTTGAATGCTTCAAGCAGATCATCGGTGCTCAACTTCGCCATGGTGGCGTCCTTTCAGGTAGAACCGGCCGAGGGCCGG
>JBAYUM010000169.1:0-4577 GCA_041675125.1 Candidatus Nanopelagicales bacterium | reverse complement strand
GGTCAAGGTGGACAAGGGCAACCTGCCGACAGTGCCACTGGGCAAGTCCTCAGCGCTGCGCGTCGGCGACTCGGTCATCGCTCTTGGCTCGCCACTTGGACTGCAGGGAACGGTGACCTCGGGGATCGTCAGTGCCCTGAATCGTCCGGTCACTGCCGGAGGTGAGGGAGAGCAGTCGTTCATCAACGCCATCCAGACCGACGCTGCCATCAATCCCGGTAATTCAGGAGGCCCGCTCGTCGACGGCAATGGTGCGGTGATCGGCGTTGACTCCGCGATCGCCTCGATGGCCACAGGTGAGAGCCAGGCCGGTTCCATCGGACTTGGCTTCGCCATCCCCATCGATACTGCCAAGCGCATCGCCGACGAGATCATCAAGACCGGATCTGCCAAGACCCCTGTGATCGGCGTGCAGCTCGACATGGCCTTCGAAGGCCCTGGTGCCAAGGTCTCCTCGGTCACCAGTGGTGGAGCTGCGGATGCGGCTGGGGTCAAGATCGGCGACATCGTCACCAAGGTCAATGGCACAGCGATCTCGGATGGCACGCAGTTGATCGTGACGGTCCGATCGTTCGCACCGGGCGATCGGGTGCAGCTCACGGTCTCGCGCGGTGGTGACACGGTGACCCTGCCGGTCAACCTGACCGTCGCGAAGTCCTGAGTGCGCCGACTCGCGGATGGGGCATGAACCTGCTGTCTGGGGTGACTGCGCCCATCCGCGATCGTGCGGCCGCGGGCTTTCGCCGGATCGTCTGAGGCGACCGACCTGGGTTCCAGATCGGGTCGCCCAGCCCACCTCACGAATTGATAACGAATCAACGAGTCGGGATTGACCGATTTGGGCAGCCATGGGTGATGATGGCTGAATGTCTGGAGCCAAAGCGGGAAAGCGCCTGGGAGTCGCGACATCGGCTGGAGTTGCCGTGATCGCCTTGCTCATGGCTGCGCTTCCGGCCAGTGCGGAGGACGCTCCCTCTTCCTCGCCGTCGCCCACGGCCGCCGCAACCCCTGCTCCCAGCCCCTCTGATACCGCAGTGCCGGTGGCACCGCCTATCGCGATGCCGACCGCGTTGGGCAGCTGGTGTCGAACGCTCTTCCCGCAGGCACCCGCGACCGAGCGCGTTGCCGCCCAGCAACTGCTCACCCAAGGCACCATCAACTTCGGCAAGGGCGGCACGTACCACTTGACCGAGCACCCTGACTGGAAGCCACAGGCAACCTCGGACACCTCAGGTGATCGCCACGTGAATTCGCTCAACTGGGCACTGCCGCTGCTCTTCCGCGGTGTGCAGGTGCAGAACCAGGCCATGGTCGATCGGTTCCGCCAGTTGATGCTCTACTGGATCGCTGATCATCAGGGCAAACGCGCAACCTGGGTCGACAGCTCGATCTACGGCGGACTGCGAACCCAGACACTCGTCTGTGCGGCGCAGACCCTGAATGACCCGACGATCGCCGCAGCAGCGCTGCAGGACGCACGCACGATGGTCAAGTCGAATGCCGGTGCGGTGCCGGTTGCTGTCGGAGTGAACAACACCGACCTGATCCGCCAGACCGGCGCATTGGCGGCCTTCTGCTGGAGTGCTGATTGGCCGTCACGCGACAAGGCGTGGAGCAATCTCGTGTCGATCGCCAATGGCGTGATCCTGCCCGACGGCAGTGACGTCGAAGGCTCGCCGAGCTATGCCGTCTATATCGAGAGGCTCTTGCACGATGTCGAGGCTGCCGCCGCAACGTGCGGCATGCCGGCGGACCCGGTGCCGACCTTGCGCAACAGGCTCTATGACTTCGTCTCCCAGGCGATTCGCCCGGACTTCCTGGTCGAATCCCTCGGCGACAGCGTCAACGAGTCCCTTCGCGGCTCCTTCGGTGCCTCTGACGGCCAGGCCGAATGGGTTCGCACCGCAGGCAAATCGGGCACGCCACCGGCACCGATCTACTCGAACTTCGACGGCGGTTACATCTTCGGCCGTGCCGGCTGGCAGCCCCAGCCGGGCATGCCGGACACCTTCTACTCACTGCGCTTCAGCTCATCGCGCCCTGCCACTGCGCACACGCATGACGATGGCACGGGCCTGACCCTCTACTCGCGGGGAACGGAGTGGATCGGCGATCCGGGGCCCTATCGCTATGAGAACAGCGACAAGCTGCGCGCCTACTTGAAGACCCGTGCCGCTCATTCCGCGTTGACCGTCGGCAAGGTCGCTCGCACGCGCTGGTCGGGAGTGAAGAAGATCGTTGGCGCCAGTGATTGGGCAACCGGCGGCAATGACACCTCCTGCGTGCAGGACAACACCTGGAAGACCGTCACCCTGGTGCGATGCACGCAGTACGTGCGCAGCGTGGACGCGATGATCGTCACCGACTACGTCAACGCGGTTCCGGTCAAGAAGGCCAAGGGCCGTTTCACCTGGCAGCGCTGGCAGGTGGCTCCTGGTGTCGACAGCGGATACGAAGGCAGCACGCTGGTGCTCACCAAGGGCGATAAGCACCTGGACGTGGTGAAGGCCGGGGTCGATGCCTGGGTGATCGACAAGGCCAGGCCTGGCAGCAATATCGGCTGGTACACCGGTGCCTGGGGCCAGAAGCTGCCAACGCAGGTGATCAACCGCCAGATCGCCATTCCGCAGCAGGGCATGCAGCAGGCGCTGGTCACGGTGTTCGTGCCGCGAACAGGGGATGAGCAGGTGCCCGTCAGCATCACGTCGAATGGGGTCACGATCACCCGAGGAGCCTTGAGCATCACCACACCTGCACCGATGCCGCAGCTCGGCTCACCATTACTGTGAGTGCATGATCATCGCGATTGGCTCAGACCATGCGGGCTTCCTGCTCAAGGAGCAGTTGCGCGGGTGGCTGCAGTCCCACGACTACGAGGTGCTCGACCTGGGCACCTACTCCGAGGATCGCGTCGACTACCCCCATTACGGCGCCGAGGTGGGCCGAGCGGTGGCTGCCGGCAAGGCGGAGTTCGGCGTGGCCGTCTGCGGGAGCGGACAAGGCATCTGCATGGCGGCGAACAAGGTTGCCGGAGTTCGCGGCGGGGTCATCCGTGACAACCAGGATGCCGAGATGACCCGGCGTCACAACAATGCCAACGTCGCATGCTTCGGCGAGCGATCCACGGAGCCGGCAGTCGCCATCGCAGCCCTGGAGGTCTTCCTGACCACTCCGTTCGACGGCGGTCGCCACGAGGCCCGGGTCGAGCAGTTGGCCGAGCTCGACGAGGGCCAGGCGGTCTAACCGCTTTCGCACCTTCGCGTATGCACTTCCGTGGGCAAATGGAAGGTAGAGTGCTGGTATGTGGATTTGGATTGTTCTCGCCGTTGTCGTCGTACTTCTGGTCGTCTATGTCATCTCCCTCTACAACCGGCTGGTTCGTGAGAATGTCGCGGTCGATGAGGCCTTCGCCCAGATCGAGGTGCAGCTCAAGCGCCGCTCGGACTTGATCCCCAATCTGGTCAGCACCGTCAAGGGCTATGCGGCGCACGAGAGCGGCACCTTCGAGAAGGTGACCCAGGCTCGTGCATTCGCCGAGCACGCCAATGGCGTGGCCCAGGTGGCCGAGGGCGATGGCATGCTGACCCAGGCGCTGCGCGGCCTCCTCGCAGTCGCTGAGGCCTACCCAGATCTGAAGGCGTCGTCGAACTTCATGGCATTGCAGGAGGAGTTGTCGGCAACCGAGAACAAGGTCGCCTTCGCTCGTCAGTTCTACAACGACTCGGTTCGCACGCTGAACACCGCGATCGTCACGATTCCCACCAAGTTCTTCGTCGGCATGGCCAAGGTGGTCAAGCGCGAGTTCTACGAGGTTCCTGAAGCTTCAGATCGCAACGCGCCCACTGTCTCCTTCGAGTAACTGTGGCGGTCTCGTTTCGGGCCCAGCAATCTGCAAACCAACGCAAGACCTGGTTGCTCCTGGGGCTCATGTTCTTCGCTGTCGTCGCGCTCGTCTGGGCGATCGGCGCAATCCTGAACATGCAGACCTATTGGCTGGTGCCCATGGCCGTGGGGCTCTCACTCGTGGGCGTGTGGACCGCGTACTGGAAATCCGACACCCTCGTGCTGACGATGACGCATGCGAAGGTCATCAGCCACGAGGATGCGCCGCAGCTGTACAACATCGTCGAAGAGGTGACCATGGCCGCCGGGCTGCCGATGCCCAAGGTCGCCATCGTCGATGATCCAGCGCCGAATGCATTCGCGACCGGTCGCGACCCCGAGCATGCGGTCATCGCCTTCACCTCAGGCATCCTTCGCGTGATGGATCGCGAGCAGTTGCAGGGCGTGGCAGCGCATGAGATGGCGCATGTCGGCAATCGCGACACCCTGGTGATGGCGGTTGCGGCCACTACTGCGGGCCTGCTGGCGATCCTTGCCGACATGGGTGCACGCATGGCCTTCTTCGGCGGTCGTCGCGACAGCAACAATCCCATCGCCCAGATCGTGGCCATTGTCATCCTGCTGCTGGCCCCCCTCGCAGCCCTGCTCCTGCGAGCGGCGATCTCGCGAAAGCGCGAGGCCCTGGCCGATGCCACCGCAGTCGAGTTCACCCGCAATCCTGCGGGCCTGCGCCG
>JBAYUM010000168.1:0-4589 GCA_041675125.1 Candidatus Nanopelagicales bacterium | reverse complement strand
CTCTGGATCGCGAACCGATGGGGTGAGGTCCAGGACCTCGAACACGCGCTCGAACGAGACGAGGGCAGTCATGATGTCGACGCGGACGTTCGACAGTGCCGTGAGCGGCCCATAGAGCTGGGCCAGCAGGCCGACCAGGGCCAGGAGAGTGCCCAGGGTGATCACGCCGCTGATGACGAGATTGCCGCCAAGTCCGTAGGCGACTGCCGTGGCCAGCGCGGCGGTCAGGGTGAGCGCCGAGAAGAACCAGCGGTTGGCCATGGCCATCTTGATGCCGATGTCACGGACTCGTACTGCCTTCCCTGAGAAGCTGCCTGCCTCCTCGTCCGGGCGACCGAAGAGCTTCACGAGGAGCGCGCCTGACACGTTGAATCGCTCGGACATCTGATTGCTCATGTCGGCGTTGAGCTTCATCTGCTCGCGGGTGAGCGCCTGCAGCTTGCGACCCATCCATCGGGCCGGCAGCAGGAAGAGCGGCACGAGGACCAGCGCCGACAGCGTGACCTGCCAGGACAGCAGGAACATCGTGACCAGCACGATGCTCAGCGAGATCATGTTGCCGATGACGCCACTGAGCGTCGATGTGAAGGCCTGCTGGGCACCGATGACATCGCTGTTGAGTCGCGAGATCAGTGCACCTGTCTGCGCCCGCGTGAAGAACGCGATCGACTGCCGCTGTACATGATCGAAGACCTCGGTGCGCAGGTCGTAGATCAGTCCCTCGCCGATGCGCGAGGAGAACCAGCGGCCAAGGAGCCCCAGGGCAGCATCGAGGAACGCCAACCCGGCGATGATCAGCGCCGTGTAGGTGACAACTGACGAGTCGCCGACTGAGACGCCCTTGTCGATGATGCGACGGAACAGCAAGGGCTGAGCCACCGTGAGGACTGATCCGATGACGAGCGTGATCAGCAGCGCGAACACGATCATGCGATACGGGCGTGCATACCCCAGGATCCGTCGCACAAGACCCGGTCTGAGCGTGCGCTTGACGACGTCACGATCGCTCGACATCGACCGCATGGTCATCCAGACGCTGTGATTACTCATGCATCCTCATTTCCTATGCCAGTTCGACAAGATCGGCATAGTCGGCGTTCCAATGATCCTCATCGCCATCGGGCAGCAGCAGCACCCGCTCCGGGTCCAGGGCGAACACAGCACCGGGATCGTGCGTCACCAGCACCACGGCTCCCTCATAGGAACGCAGGGCGGTCAGCACCTCTTCCCGACTTGCGGGATCGAGGTTGTTCGTCGGCTCATCGAGCAGCAGGACATTGGCACCGGAGACGACCAGGCAGGCGAGGGCGAGCCTGGTCTTCTCACCGCCGGAGAGCACAGCCGTCGGCTTGTCGACGTCATCACCACTGAACAGGAAGGAGCCGAGCACAGTGCGCTGCTTGGTGTCATCGAGATCAGGAGCATTGCGGCGCATCATCTCGAGCACTGTTGCCGTGGGATCGAGGGTCTCATGCTCCTGTGCGTAGTAGCCGACCACGGCGCCATGCCCGGGCAGCACCTCCCCAGTGTTGGGCGGGTCCACCTGCGCCAGGATGCGCAGCAAGGTGGTCTTCCCCGCGCCATTGAGGCCGAGGATCACGACCCGCGAACCGCGGTCGATCGCGAGATCGACGTCAGTGAACACCTCGAGGGATCCGTAGGTGCGCGAGAGTCCCCGTGCTGTCAGGGGCACGCGACCGCATGGCTTGGGGGTCGGGAATCGCAACTTGGCCACCTTGTCGGACACGCGCGCGCCCTCGACACCCTCGAGCAGTGCCTCAGCACGACGCAGCATGTTCTGGGCAGCAGTCGCCTTGGACGCCTTCGCGCGCATCCTGTTGGCCTGGAACTTGAGCGTCTCGGCCTGCTGCTCGGCATTGCGGCGCTCGCGCTTGCGCCGACGCTCGTCTGTCTCACGCGCAGTCTGGTAGGCGTCCCAGCCCATGGTGTAGATGTCGAGCTCGCGGCGATTGGCATCGAGGTGCCACACCTTGTTGACCGTGTCGGCCAGCAGGTCGGTGTCATGGCTGATCACGATGAAGCCGCCGTCATAGGAGGCCAGGAACTTGCGAAGCCACCTGATCGAGTCGGCATCCAGATGGTTGGTCGGCTCGTCGAGCAGGAGTACCTCAGCCCCGCTGAACAGGATGCGAGCGAGCTCGACGCGACGGCGCTGGCCGCCGGAGAGGGTGCCAAGCGGCTGGCCGAGGATGCGATCGTCGAGTCCTACGGACGCGGCGATCGAAGCCGCCTGCGATTCGACGGCATAGCCGCCCAGGGCCTCGAACTCCGCCTCTGCCCGGGCGTACCTGGCCACGATCCGGTCGCGTTCATCGGGATCCGTGGTGTCCATCTGCATGGAGGTCTCCTGCATGCGCCGCAGCACGTCCTGCAGGCCTCGGGCGCTCAGGATTCGATCTCGCGCAAGCTCATCGGGATCACCAGAGCGCGGGTCCTGTGGCAGGTAGCCGACCGAGCCTGTCGCGGTGATGGCGCCCTGGGTCGGCAGGGTCTCGCCTGCCAGCGCCTTGGTGAGAGTGGTCTTGCCTGCTCCGTTGCGTCCGACCAGACCTACGCGGTCACCTCGACCCACGCGAAACGAGGCCTGTGACAGTAGGAGTTGGGCACCGGCACGTAACTCAACATCTGTAGCAACAATCATTCGCCGCTGATCATACGTTGAAGCCGAGGGAACGCAGCATGTCGCGTCCATCGTCAGTGATCTTGTCCGGGCCCCATGGTGGCATCCACACCCAGTTGATTCTGAAGTCGTCGACGACGGCGCTCAATGCCGCGCGAGTCTGGTCCTCGATGACATCGGTCAATGGGCAGGCGGCAGACGTGAGGGTCATGTCGACAGTGGCGATATTGGTGTCGTCCACGCTCACTCCGTAGACGAGACCCAGATCCACCACGTTGATGCCGAGTTCTGGATCGACCACATCGCGCATCGCCTCCAGTACGTCATCCTCTGTTGCGGCGCTCATGGCTGCTCTCCTGTCGTCAGTAAACCGGCCTGAATCTCTGCGTCCTGAAGTGCCATCCAGGCCAGCAGCGCGCACTTCACGCGAGCCGGGAACTTCGCGACGCCTGCGAATGCCACGGCGTCGCCGAGGACCTCCTCGTCAGGCTCCCCGGCCCCCTGCGCGTGCATGAGCTCGACGAATGCCTTACGCACGCTCTCGCTCACCTCGATGGACTGGCCCTCGAGCAGTTCGACCAGCACGCTTGCACTCGCCTGCGAGATGGAACAGCCCTGGCCGTCATACCCGATATGAAGGCCGCCCTCATTATCGCGTGCCACCTGCATCGTGATCTCATCGCCACAGGTCGGATTGACGTGAAAGGCACTTCCGAGGGGATGTTCGAGGAGTCCGCGGCCCCTCGGATGCTTGTAATGGTCAAGGATGATGTCCTGATACAGCGCTTGGAGATCCATCACTTCACTCCAAAGAACGCTTGAGCAGCCTGAATGCCTGCGATCGCCTCATCAATATCCGCAGTGTCGTTGTAGATGTATGGCGAGATCCTGGTGGTCGCCGGCACCTGGAAGCGCCGGCAGGTGGGCCAGGCACAGTGATGGCCCACTCGCACTGCCACTCCCCTGCTGTCGAGCACCTGCCCGACGTCATGCGGGTGCACGCCGTCAACCACGAAGGAGATGGCGCTGCCGCGGTCGACTGCATTGTCGGGACCGATGATCCGCACGCCTGGCAGCGCGTGCAGGGCGGTGATCGCATACTGCGCGAGGCGATGCTCATGCGCGGCCACATCGGCCATGCCGATCGCCTCGAGATAGCGCACGCCGGCAGCAAGGCCGACAGCCTGGGCCACCATCGGGGTGCCCGCCTCGAACTTCTGGGGCGCAGGGGCAAAGGTGCTGCGTTCCATCTCGACCGTCCGGATCATCGAGCCACCCGTGAGGAACGGGGGCATGGCATCCAGCAGTTCAGCGGTCCCCCAAAGACAGCCGATCCCTGTCGGTCCGAGCATCTTGTGACCGCTCCAGGCCATGAGATCAGCGCCGAGCTCCTTAACGTCAACCGGCATGTGCGGAACGGACTGGCAGGCATCGATCACGCCGATCGCACCGACTGCATGGGCACGATCCATGATCGCGCGCACCGGATTGACCGTGCCCAGGATGTTCGACTGGTGCACGACACTCACGACCTTTGTCGTGCCGTCGATCAACGTATCGATATGCGACAGATCGAGACGACCCTCATCGGTGATCGGCAGCCACCGCAAGGTGGCGCCCGTCTTGCGGCACACCTCCTGCCATGGCACCAGATTGGCATGGTGCTCCATCTCGGTGACGACAATGGAGTCACCAGGCTTGAGCACGAATCTCGGATCAACCTCGTCGGCATTCCACCGGGCCAGGTCGGTGGCATTCGAGAAGGCATACGCGACCAGGTTGAGGCTCTCAGTGGCGTTCTTGGTGAAGACGAGGTCCTCGGGTCGGGCACCGACGAATCCCGCAATGGCCAGTCGTGCCGACTCGTAGGCATCGGTCGCAGCCTCGGCCAGCGCGTGCGCGCCTCGATGGACCGCAGCATTGGAGTGCTCATAGAACTCACGTTCGG
>JBAYUM010000167.1:0-4603 GCA_041675125.1 Candidatus Nanopelagicales bacterium | reverse complement strand
GAGCGGCGCGGAGGCGTTGAAGAGCATCCAGGCAACGCGTGAATAGGTCTTCGTGGCCTCCATGACCGCGGGCCACATCGTCACGAAATCCGACAGCACGGGCTCGCTGCTGGAAGCGGCCGGCGGCGCAGGTTGGGCAGGCTCACTGGCCGCGACGGGCTTGGGTCGGGGAGGCGGCGGGGGTGCTGTCCTGGCAGTCACCTGGGCTGCAGCTGGTTCGACAGGAGCAGGAGCGCTCTTGGGCTCAGGCGCGGTCTGCTCGTCGAGTTCAGTCTCGGTCACGACAGGCAGCGCGGTGGACGGAGCAGTCATCGGCGCGCTGTCGGCGGTGGACGGCGCTATGTCGGAGAGACGACGCGCGACAGGCGGCGCTGCAACGCTCGCTGCCTGCGCCCCGATCGCGACCTCAGCCGCCGCCGTGGCCATGCGGCGCTCCAGCTGATCGAGTCGGGCGCGCAGCCCACGTTCATCGGCATCGATGGCAGGCAGCAGCAGCCGGGCGCACATCAATTCGAGCTGCAGTCGGGGTGCGGTTGCACCCTTGAGCTCACTGAGCGCCTCACTCACCACATCTGCAGCGCGCGAGAGCTCTGCCTCGCCAATGATCGTGGACTGCTCGAGCTCACGCGCGATCTGCTCATCAGGACCATCGATCAGTGCGGTTGCCGCAGCGCCTGGCACATGCTGCAGCACGATGAGATCGCGCAGCCGCTCAAGCAGGTCACTGACGAAGCGCCGTGGTTCATGGCCTGCGTCCATCACCTTCTCGATGGTGCCGAAGAGTGCCGCACCATCACGAGCGATCAGCGCATCGACCGTTTCATCGAGCAGCGTCATGTCGGTCATGCCAAGCTGCATCACGGTGTCGGCGTAGGTCACTCCGTCATCCCCTGCGCCGGCGATCACCTGGCCAAGGACCGACAGGCTGTCACGCACGCTTCCGGCACCGGCCCGAGCGATGAGCGCCAGCGCATTGGCATCGGCAGGCACGCCCTCCTGCTCGCAGATCTTGGCCAGATGCGTCTGCAGCTCACGGGCCGACACCAGGCGGAAGGTGTAGTTGTGGGTGCGTGAGCGAATGGTCGGCAGCACCTTGTCGGCCTCGGTCGTGGCGAAGATGAACCGCACATGCGGTGGTGGCTCCTCGACCAGTTTCAGCAGAGCATTGAAGCCAGCGGAGGTGACCATATGGGCCTCGTCGATGATGTAGACCTTGTAGCGCGAGGACACAGGCGCGAACATCGCGCGCTCGCGCAGGTCTCGGGTGTCCTCGACGCCACCGTGACTTGCCGCGTCGAGCTCGATGACATCGATCGAGCCCGGACCGTTCGGCGCAAGGTCCACGCAGCTCTGGCACACCCCGCACGGATCAGGAGTCGGACCCTGCTCGCAGTTGAGCGATCGAGCCATGATGCGGGCGGTCGAGGTCTTGCCGCACCCGCGAGGCCCGGCGAACAGGTAGGCATGGTGCGTGCGATTGTGCTCAAGAGCTCGATGGAGCGGTCCGGTGACATGCTCCTGGCCGACGACCTCGGACAGCTTCGCCGGTCGGTAGGTGCGATACAGGGCCATTGACACGGAGGTCACTCTATTGCCGGTCGCAGCCAAGCAGGGACCCCTCGCACACCCGCCAGAGCTCACCTGCCCTTGCTGCCTTCCGGCCCTGGGGGGGTTCAGCGAGATGACGCCGCACGAGGGGTCGCGGCAAGGATACGGCAGGCGCCGGTCCTGCATGCATTGGTCACTTGTAACCTCCTCCACGGAGGATTCGCCTAGTGGCCTATGGCGCTCGCTTGGAAAGCGGGTTGGGGGAAACCCCTCAGGGGTTCAAATCCCCTATCCTCCGCCACATTCGATGAGGGCACCGACAGGTGCCCTCATTTGTGCTTGTACCCTCTTCCGCGGTGGCGTGTCCGAGCGGCCAAAGGAGCGCGCCTCGAAAGCGCGTGTGGGGAAACTCACCGTGGGTTCAAATCCCACCGCCACCGCCAAGGAGTCCTTGCAGGAGCAAGGGCCTCCGACTTGCAAAACCCCTGCCAGGGCTTCCCGGCAGGGGTTTTGCCTTTCACGGCCAACTGGGCTGGCAGGACGCCGATGGGCGGGGCGCTGCAGGATTCTGACTACGGGGCCGACAGCACTTCGCGCAGCTTCAGACGGCGGCCCGTGATCACCAGGGCACGGCGGTACACGCTGGACCCCAGCCAGGCGAGCAGAGCCGCGGCTGCGGCGGCAAGGAGCATGCTCGCGGCCAACTGCCACCCGGGGGCTAGCCCAGAGGACCACCGAATGGGCATGGCCATCGGCGATGTCAACGGGAACATCGACAACGTCACGCTCAGTGGGGACGCAGGGTCCTGCTGCACGACGACGATGCCGCTGAGATAGGCCAGGATCAGGATCATCGTGACCGGCATGGTGGCCGATCCGACCTCGGTCGCCTTGTCCACCAATGCGGCCGTCGCGGCGAACAGGAACGCGTACATGAAGAAGCCGAGGATGAACCACACCACGGCAAGAGCGATGTCCCCGGCTGCGACATTGGGCAGGTCAAGCCCATCCGTCACAGTCATCGCGGCGAGGATCGGCACGGTCAGCACCAGGAGCTGGGCCAGTGTCTGCAGGCCGATCCCCAGGACATTGCCGACCAGGATCTGGCTGGGCCGCAGCACAGCCAGGAGAACCTCCGCGATTCGCGTGGATTTCTCCACTCCAACGTTCATCGCGATGATGTTTCCACTGAACACGATCGCCAGGTAGAGGACGATCCCGACGATGATGCCGACGCCAGCACGGCTCTCGTCCTGCACCGGCCCCACCTGAACCTGCTCGGGTGGGGCAATGGAGGTCACCGCGCTGATCTGGTCGGCAGTCAGCCCCGCCTCGTGCAGCATGCTCACGCGCTCCTGGGCGACGACCGTTTGCGCGACCAGCACGGTGAAGGCGCCTGGCGCGTCCGTACGCACGTACATCGTCTCGTCGGCAAGGCCAACGGTCGCATCGCCCTCGCGAATCGCCGCCACCATCCCCGGGCCACCGGCAAACGACAGGTACTCGACATTGAACCCGGCCGCCTTGCCGGCGGCATTGAGTTGGGACTGGACGAGTGCGGACGCTTGGCCAACCGTGGCCAGGGTGTAGGTCGGCTCGCCGCCGCCGATCAGTCGCGGTACGAATACGACTGCGAGCCCGACGACGAGCAGGATCAGGGTGGTGATCCGCACCGTGCGCGAGCGAGCCCCGTCAGCCAGGCTCCGGCCGGCGACGAGCCGCGTGCCCTCCCACCAAGCCCATCCCGGCATCACGCCACCTCCGCCATCGCTCCGGCAGCGGCCATGAACAACTGCGACAGCGTCGGAAGGTCCAGTCCGAAGTCCGAGACAAGCCCAACCGCACGGGCGGCATCGAGAACCGCCAGCGGATCGGTCCCCTGGGGCAGGTCCAACCGCAGGTCGTCCGCGCGATCCTCGACGACGGTGACCTCGGGGAAGGCGGCAAGCCAGGTGCGGTCGGTACCGGTGATCGTCAGGCGCAACTGCCTGCGACCAGATGACGCCCTCAGGTCGGCCACGCGACCCTCCAGCACGGTACGCCCGACATCCAGCATGACGATCGACTCGCACAGGTCCTGGACCAGGTCGAGCTGGTGACTGGAGAACACCACAGTACGGCCAGCGTGAACCCGCTCCACCAGAGTCGCCGACAACTCCGCGACCGCCACCGGGTCCAGTCCGGCAAACGGCTCGTCCAGCACGATCACCTCGGGGTCGTGCACCAGCGCCGCCGCCAGCTGAAGGCGCTGCTGCATGCCGCCTGACAGCTTGTCTGGTCGATCCGACCACCGGTCGGCAAGCCCGAGCTCTTCCATGAGGGAACGCGCCGACCTCGTGGCATCGGCACGACCCACACCATGCAGTCGTGCCAGGAACACCAACTGCTCGCCCGCGGGCATCGCGGGGTACAGACCGCGCTCCTGGGGCATGTACCCCCAGCGGCGACGGTCGGCAGTGGTGACCGAACGGCCCTCCCAACGGGTCTCACCCGCGATGGCATCGATCACCCCGAACATGACTCTCATCAAGGTGGTCTTGCCCGCGCCATTGGGCCCGAGCAGCCCGGTCAGCACACCGGACGGGACATCGAACGACACGTCGTCGAGAACTCGCCGCTCGGCGAACGAGTGGGACACGCCGCACACCTGGAGCACACCGCGAGCCTAGTTGTCATGGCACCCGCAGAGCACGCGAAACCGCTTCCCGCGGCGTCAACGCACTGAGGCGTACCAGCCGCGCATGATGCCCGCAGCAGGCTTGTCGCGGACGTCGTACTCCTTGGACTGCGGGAAGACATCGGGCCAATAGGTGAACGGGTAGGTGCCGACGACGGCAGGGGTCTGCGCGACTGCGGCGAAGACCGCCTCGAACGCCATGGCCTGCCCCTGCAGATCGAGCACTGCAGCCGGATCGTAGGCATTCCAGAGCTGGATGCCCGGATCGAAGACACCGACGCTGCCCGTCACGCCACCACGCACGCTCGGGTAGGCGATCTGGGCGAGCACGACGGCCTTGCCGTACTGCGATGCCAGCGAGCCGACGGTTGCACGCAT
>JBAYUM010000166.1:0-4627 GCA_041675125.1 Candidatus Nanopelagicales bacterium | reverse complement strand
CGACGGGCTTCGTCGATGCTCGGCCGAGCCGAGGAGGTCCTTGATCTGTGGCGCTTCCTGGAGCCCGCCTGGGGGCCTGCGCGCGCAGTGCGTGATGAGCAGCCACTGATGTCGATCACCAATGACGGCAAGGTGGATCCGGATCCAGCCGTGCGGCGCATCGTCATCGACGAGCTGGATGCGTATCTGCCTGCCTCCATCGACATGTTCACCGAGGAGATCGGAGTCTCGCCGATAGTCGGGGGCAACACGCTGCCGTACCGGGCCCGCGTCGCCGACATCATTCGGGTGGGTCGGGCATTTGGGCGCGTGTGCGACGGCGAAGTCGAGTTCAAGGCCGAGGTGGGAGCGGTCAGTCCGTTCGTGTGCCAGGTGCAGGGCGTCTGGGTGGCGCGGAACCTGCGCGGTCGTGGAATCTCGATCCCTGCAATGGCAGCGGTCGTGGCATATGCGCGGGCCAGCCTGGCTCCCACGGTGTCGCTCTACGTGAACAGTTTCAACACTCCAGCGCGCAAGGCCTATCTGGCTGTCGGCTTCGAGCAGGTCGGCACCTTCGCGACGGTCCTGTTCTAGCGTCGGGGTGCATCAACGCTGCTCGGTAGGCTGCGCCAATGCTCCGGATGTCGACACTCTTTCTTCGAACCCTTCGCGAGGACCCGGCCGATGCTGAGGTGCCAAGCCACAAGCTGCTGGTGCGGGCGGGCTTCATTCGCCGTGTCGCCCCCGGCGTGTTCACCTGGCTGCCCTTGGGCTACGAGGTCTACCGCAATGTCGAGCACATCGTTCGGTCCGAGATGAATGCTGCAGGATTCCAGGAGGTGCACTTCCCGGCCCTGCTGCCACGCGAGCCCTATGAGTTGACTAACCGCTGGACTGAATACGGCGAGACGCTGTTCCGGCTCCAGGATCGCAAGGGTGCTGACTACCTGCTCGGTCCCACGCACGAGGAGATGTTCACCCTGCTGGTCAAGGGGGAGTACTCGTCCTACAAGGACCTTCCTGTCTCGCTGTACCAGATCCAGAGCAAGTTCCGCGATGAGGCAAGGCCGCGCGCAGGGATTCTTCGCGGGCGTGAGTTCGTCATGAAGGATTCGTACTCCTTCGACATCGACGATGCGGGCCTGCAGGTGTCCTATGACAGGCACCGCGCCGCGTACATCTCCACGTTCACCCGGCTCGGCCTCGAATTCGTCATCGTGTCGGCCATGTCCGGAGCCATGGGTGGCTCGGCGAGCGAGGAGTTCCTGGCACCGACTCCGGTCGGCGAGGACAGTTTCGTGCACTGTCCCTCATGCGGGTACTCCGCGAATGTCGAGGCAGTGGTCACTGTCGCACCGGCCGCAATCGATGCCGGCTCCGTGCCTGCTGCGCATGTCGAGCAGACGCCTTCGTCGGGAACGATCGAAGCGCTCGTCTCGTACTCCAATCGCGATTTCGCACGCGCTGATCGTCCTTGGTCGGGTGCTGACACGCTGAAGAACGTGCTGTTCATGATCACTGCTCCTGACGGCACGGCGACGCCTCTGGCGATCGGAGTGCCCGGCGATCGCGAGATCGACCCGAAGCGCCTCGAGGCCCTGCTGCACCCGAGTGAGGCTCGCCCGTTCGAGGATGCCGACTTCGAGCGATTTGCGTCGCTGGTCAAGGGATACATCGGGCCGTCAGCGCTCGGTGAGCAGTCAGCGTCAGGCGTGCGCTACCTCGTCGATCCCCGAGTGATTGACGGAAGCCGCTGGATCACCGGCGCCGATGAGCCATCCCGTCATTTCTACGACTACGTCGCTGGTCGCGATTTCACCGCAGACGGCCAGATCGACGTGGCCGAGGTGCGTGCCGGGGATGCCTGCCCGAATTGCGGGTCCGGATTCGAGATCGAGCGCGGCATCGAGATCGGCCACATCTTCCAGCTCGGTCGCAAGTATGCCGAGGCAGTCGGTCTCAAAGTCCTTGATGAGCATGGTGAGCTCATCACCGTGACGATGGGCTCCTACGGCATCGGTGTCTCGCGGGCAGTGGCAGCGATAGCTGAGCAGTCCCATGACGACAAGGGCCTGATCTGGCCGCGCGAGGTGGCCCCTGCCGACATCCACCTGGTTGCGGCTGGCAAGGATGCTTCGCTCTTCGAGGCCGCCGAGCGGCTTGCCCTGGAATTGGAAGCGGCAGGCGTTCGCGTGCTCTATGACGATCGCACGTCGGTGTCTCCCGGGGTGAAGTTCAATGATTCCGAGCTCATCGGCATCCCGACGATCGTCATCGTCGGGAAGCGGCTGGCTGAAGGATTCATCGAGGTCAAGGATCGCCGTTCGGGGGAGCGTCGCGATGTTGCACTCGCGGATGCCGTGCGTGATCTCGCTGAGCTCTGCAGGGTCTAGGCGGTAGCACCCGGCGAAGCGGTGCCATCCGCGCTCCAGAACTGCGCGCGGTTGGCCGCCTTGCTGGCTGCCGTGCTTGCGGCTCGCTGCGTCGCTCCCGTTGAAGTGCGTGCCACTGCGTCGAAATAGGGGATGAGCTTCATCTCGATGAGTTCTGCCATCGACCTGGCTGAAGCGCCATCGGTCACCGGACCGGGCAGTGCGTAGGCCACCGCGGCCTCGTTGACCGTATGGCCCAGAGCAGCTTCGAAGACTGCACGTTGCCGGTCGAGGGTGGCAATGGCCGTCTCGGCCCTTCGCTGCTGGGCCCCGCTCAGGTTGGCGCCGATGATCCCGTAGGCGTATACGGCGGCATCCATGCCGGCAATCGCCTGCTCCAGCGGCTCTTGGGACCCCGTGCTGCTTGATGTCGATCGGGTCGCATTGCCTGTCGCAGCAGGGGTATCGGTCGAGCCGCACGCGGCAAGCGTCAGGGCCGCAGCCGCCAACAGCGACAATCCGGTCAATGGCAGCCTGTGCGCCAGGCGAGGGGATACGGGCACGGGCCAACAATGGCATGCCCGGGTAGGATCCGATCGAAGGCTTCATGACAACTGAATCGCTTGGGAGGCACCATGGCCGCGTCGGTGAGCGCAATCCGCGCAGGTATTGAGCCCATTGTTCGAAGTGCCGGTGCAGATCTTGAGGACATGCAGATTCAGGTGGCCGGACGGCGCGAGATCGTTCGCGTGGTGATCGACCGCGATGGTGGCGTTGATCTCGATCTGGTGGCCGATGTCAGCCGGCACATCTCAGCGGTGCTCGACAGCGAGCCCTTGAACAGCGAGTTCGCCGGCACCTTCGTGCTGGAAGTCACCTCGCCCGGGATCGATCGTCCGCTGACCGAGCTCAAGCACTGGCGCCGGTCCTTGGATCGACTCGTTGAGGCGACCCTTGTCGATGGCAGCTCGGTGACCGGCCGCATCATCGCGGTGACGGAAGAGGCCGTGAGCCTTGATGTCACTGAGGGCAAGAAGGTGACGCAGCGCGTGATCGCTCTAGGAGACCTCAAGCGCGGCCTGGTGCAGGTTGAGTTCAACCGATCGACAGGCGATGACGATGCGACCCGAGCACACACAACTGAAGATGAAGGAGCCGAGGATGGACATTGATGTTGGCGCATTGAAGGCTCTTGTGCGCGAGAAGGGCCTGTCACTGGACCTCGTCGTCGACTCGATCGAGCAGGCGATGCTCGTCGCCTATCACCGCACTCCCGGCTCGACTGAGCGTGCGCGTGTTGAACTCGATCGAAAGACGGGTCATGTCGTCGTCTACGCCTCCGAGGTGGGCGAGGACGGCATGGTCGTGCGCGAGTACGAGGACACTCCCGACGGTTTCGGGCGCATTGCAGCGACCACTGCCCGGCAGGTGCTGCTGGGTCGGCTTCGTGAGGCGGAGGGCGACGCAACCCTGGTGGAGTTCAGCGGACGTGAGGGCGATCTGGTGTCCGGACTCGTGCAGCAGACCTCGAATCCACGGATGATCCGGGTCGACATCGGCAGGATCGAGGCGAACCTGCCACCGGAGGAGCAGGTTCCCGGTGAGGACTACAGCCACGGCAGCCGCCTGAAGTGCCTGGTGGTCGGCGTGCGCAAGGGATTCAAGGGGCCAGTCGTGACCGTGTCGCGCTCGCATCCGAATCTGGTGCGCGCCCTGTTCGCCCTCGAAGTGCCGGAGATAGCCGACGGCACCGTGGAGATCGGTGGCATGTCCCGCGAGGCCGGTCACCGCACCAAGCTCGCCGTGCGATCGACTGTCCCCGGGGTCAATGCCAAGGGCGCCTGCATCGGGCCGATGGGGCAGCGGGTTCGTGCCGTCATGGCCGAGTTGCACGGCGAGAAGATCGACATCGTCGACTTCAGTGACGATCCCGCCGAGCTCATTGCTCACGCGCTCTCACCAGCCCAGGTCACCTCAGTGATGATCGTGGATCCTGTTGCGCGTGCGGCCCGGGTGACCGTGCCGGACTACCAGCTCTCCCTGGCGATCGGCAAGGAAGGACAGAATGCCCGATTGGCAGCCCGGCTCACCGGCTGGCGCATCGACATTCGTCCTGACACTGCGCCTGCTGACGAGAGCGCAAACCCGCCCGCCGAAGAATGAGCCCGGAGCGCACTTGCATCGGATGCCGGGCGCGGGCGGCGCAGGCGGACCTGCTGCGCTGCATCAATGACCGTGCTGGGGTGCGCGTCAGTCGCTCGGGGGCCGGGCGCGGG
>JBAYUM010000165.1:0-4654 GCA_041675125.1 Candidatus Nanopelagicales bacterium | reverse complement strand
GTGGTGACGGCTACGCCGTCGAGTCGGCCCAGGAACTCCACGCTGCGCTCCACCGCGAGCGCCGCGTCGCCTTGCTTCGAAACGTCGAAGGCCAGACCTAGGGCCTTGGTCGCTCCGGCAGCGCTGAGTTCCGCAGCGGCGCGCTCAGCGCGCGCCTGATCGCGACCGACGACGACGATGGAGGCGCCGTCGGCAGCCAGCGCACGGGCCCCGGCAAGTCCCATGCCAGCAGTGCCGCCGACCAGTAGATATCCCTTGTCCCGTACCTGCAGATCCATGTATTCATCCTTGCATCGTGTGGTTCTCGCCGTGGGTGGCATTCTGAAGAGGACCGGCTCATTGGTCAACAGGAACTGCCTCGAGTTTGCTCAGCTCCTTGACCAGCCCTTCTGCAAAGGAATTGTGCCATGGCGAAGGTGCGGGAGTGGTCCGCATCAGTCGTCCTGCTGGGTGCGCGATTCGATGACCTCCCGCGCTAGCGACCATGCGGCATTTGCGCGGGGAACGCCTGCGTAAACCCCAAGATGGAGGCAGGCCTCGGCGATTTGAGCGGGCGAGACCCCGAGGGTGAGTGCGCCGTGCACATGCAGCCGCAGTTCGGTGGTCGCACCCAGCGTGGACAGGATCGCGATGGTGATCAAGCTCCGGGTCTGGTCATCGAGGGCCGTTCGCGTCCAACTGTCAGTGAATGCGTGCTCGGAGAAGATCCGCCGCATGTCGGCTGCTGCCTCGAGTTCTCCCGGGCGGGGTGCGAGGTCCAGGTCGACGCCGAATAATCGCTTGGCCGTAGCGGCAGCGATGTCACTGCGATCATTCATGGATGCCCTCCAGGTCAACGAGGTCCTGCCAAGTCAGCTCGACCATTCGTTGCATCCAACCACGACATGGGGCTGTATAGGCCTGGCTCAGTCTCATGGTCCGTTGTGTCACGGAACTACACGAAACTTCTTTCAGCGTGTATGGGCTAGTGCAGGTTTCGGAATGGTTCGGGCAGGTAGCCAGCAAGAACCGCCGACCATCCTCCTGAGAGTCGCTCTGCGACCAATTCGTCGTCCTGCACGAGCCAAGCCAGGTGACGCAGCCCATGCTCGAGGACCTGCTGGTAGGCGATGCTCTCGGGAGCAGTGGTTGCTCCGCTGCGTGCAAGATCGCGCCGCTCCACTGGGATAGCGGCAAGAGATCGAACAACTGCGGCGTCGATGACGGCGACGAAACTGAGGACGACGCCACCGCGATCGGTGCGCCACGACGTCGAATGAACTACGACTGGTTCCCCGACCACCCTTCGGGTCGCGGCAGCGACAACGTCGAGTGGATCTTGCTGCGCGCCTATCTCCAAGTACCACGGCTCAGCTCCGCAGGGCCCCGTCAGTCGCGGCGTCGCGTCGTCAAGCCATAGCACGAACACTTCGGCCTGGACTGCTCCGTCGACATCCAGGCCGGGGTTCGTCGAGTTTGCCATGAAGCGGAAGACTCTCTCAGCTAGTGACCACGACGGACATGGCGAGTACTTGGTCAGCGGTCACGTCCATGTTGTGCACATCGCGTCCATGCGCCTGTACGAGCGGCAGCACTTCATCCAAAGTGCCTCGGACCTGGAACGCGCCGCATGCGCACGTGACTTCACGAATCTCGGTCATGGAGCCTCCATCACTTCTTCGCCTTGGCCTTCTTCGGTGGCAGGATGCCGACCTCAAGCATCGCACGCTCAACCCATGCCGCGGTCATTGTCGGTGTCGAAGCCCAATGAGCAAGGAGCGAGACGTAGCCGCCCATCGGACGATCCAGCGGGCCGAACGGACCCGTGCCTTCAATCGCGGCGAGTTCTTCTCGACTCGGCGGGTCGAGGAGCTTGACGCCGATGCTGCTACCGAAGAGACCAGCGAACATGTTGCCGTTCACGAATGCGCCGAGATTTCCGAACATCGCTTTCACTTCGATACCCGGTGCGTCGGGGACCAGTGCGCGGAACTGGTCTTTCGTCTCGTCTGTGGCCTTTGGAATCTGCATAGTTCACCTTCTCCCACTGGAGCAGAGGTGTCCATCACGACTTGCGAATTGAGACACTCCAATGACAGTCCCGCTGGGGTCAGCAGTGCAGGTGCGGCATGGTGGCCATCCGCATGGCGAGTTCGTCAGCTCCGGAGTTCGAGGAGCTCACTCCGACGACATAGGTTTCGCCGTCCTTGAGACAGCGAAACTGCAGGCGTGCCTTCTTCAGGAACTTTGCTGCATGTGACGCGCCGGACGATTCTGGGGACTTCGACTTCCAGTGCGGCACGATGCGCACGTCGATCAAGCGCAGTGTGCGCGTCTCAACGTCCGTCGAATAGCCATCAGGAACGAACATGGCGTCGTCCATGAACTCGATTCCTTGAAGGTCTGGGCCGGCAAGGCATGCGCCGGCCGAATAACCGGCGTAGGTGAGCTCCTGATTCGCTCTGACCTGTGTGACAGCAGTGTCGAAGCCAGACAGTGCTGTGGCTCGGGCAAGGACGAAGGTGTTGCCGCCAGCCACCCAGACGAGTTGGGCCTGAGCGAGTGCGGCGGCCAGATTCTCGGCATCGCCAAAGTGGTCGCGCAGGTCGAGCTCCTGGCATTCATATCCGAGCGATGCCAGTCCGGCCGCTTCGTGATCGAACGCTTCCTGGCGCCGGGCGCTGGTTCCGTCGAGGGCATTGAGCACCACTAGGGCCCGGGCCTTGTCAGATGATGCAGTGAGCAATGCGCGGTCATCCGCGAGTCCACTTGAGCTGAGATACAGCATCGAGGTCATGCAGTGATCGTAAGTCGTATTCGTCATTCGCATCGGGGAATCCACGGCCTGCAGGCATTTCGTCGAACGTAAGCCAGCACACAGAAGTCCGTGTGTACTCGCGCCTACCTTCAGTCGAGCGTCGAGATGCGGCGCACGTACGAAGGGAAACAGATGGCTGCGACAGTGGCAACGAAGACGCAGAACCAGGCTTCGACAGTGGTGGTCGCCCGAGGAGCTGTCGGCGGTCTTGTCGGCGGGATCGTCGGTGGCATGGCCTTCGGGATGTTGATGCAGATGATGTCGTTCATGCCCAAGATCGCGATGCTGGTCGGGAGCGATTCGGTGGTGATCGGCTGGGTCGCGCACATGGCGATCTCCATGGCACTTGGCGTGGCCTTCGGGGTGATCGTCGCGCGATTGCGCGCTGGTTACGCAGGCTTCGCCGTTCTGGGCATCATGTATGGCGTCATGTGGTGGGTTCTGGGAGCGCTGCTGCTCATGCCCGCCAAGCTGGGGATGCCCACCTTCCAGTTCGACACCATGGCCTGGCAGTCACTGATGGGACACATGATCTTCGGGGCCATTCTGGGCCTGATCACTGCGGCTTGGGTAAGGCAGGGTTCAGTAGTCCATGCCGCCAAGTGACGAGCGGTGTGGGGCCTGCACTCAGGCCCCACACCTCACGGTGCTCGTCGCAGGGCACTGCGGTGCATGTGCGCGAACGCCGCAGGTGCTGGCAGTGATCGCAGCCTTGGTGCCTGGGCTCATCGTGACGGTCGTCGACATCGATGAGTCTCCTGTGCCGGAGGGGATTACCCTGATCGGGACACCGACCTACCTCGTCGAGGGGCGCGTTGTCTCTCTGGGAAACCCGGAGCCGCGGCGCCTCGCGGACTTGCTGAAGGGGCTGGAGCTGAGTGGAAGCTGACGCGTTGCGATCGGGAGCATCTGGTTGGACGCTTCCCGACAAAGTCTGGCGTCTGTCTGAGGTTGACATCTTCCGGGACTTGGGCGTTGCCGAGGTCGAGGGGATCGCCCAGTCGGCCCAGATGAAGGAAGTCTCCGCTGGATCGCTGCTGATCTCGCCGAATCAGGCAAATGAGGTGCTGTTCATCCTGAAGAAGGGTCGTGTGCGCCTCTACCGCTTGGCGCCCGATGGACGAAGCCTGACCACGGCCATCATCGAGCCGGGGCAGATCTTCGGGGCGATGCTGGCGATGGGCCAGCATCTCGACGACACCTACGCGGAGGCACTGGACGCCAGCGTCGTATGCATCATGAGTCGAAGTGATGTCAACGGGCTGCTCCTGGCCGACTCACGCGTCGCCGCCCGCATCGCTGAGGTGCTCGGTGCCCGTGTGCTCGACCTCGAGCGGCGCCTGGGGGACACCGTGCTGATGTCAGTGCCGGCTCGGATCGCGTCGGCCTTGGCGACTCTGGCGAGAGTTGATGGTGGAGAGGTTCGCCTGACCCACGAGCAGCTGGCAGACCTTGTTGGCACGACCCGTGAGACCACAACCAAGGTGCTCGGTGACTTGCGCCAACGCGAGCTCGTGCGGCTGCGGCGAGGCAGGATCCAGGTCATCGATGTGCAGGCGCTGATCCAACTGTCGCGCGATGAGGACCTCGCACCGGTGACCGGAGGCATGCGGGGAAGCCATTGAACCAGCGATTCGTCAGGTGAATCCGAAGTGTGCGGAATATCGCCCCACCCAGACGGGGTTCCCTCACCGAGAACCGATGGTGAATGGGAGACGACATGGGTGTACAAGGCCTGATCATGTACAGCACGCAGTGGTGCGGCTACTGCCAGCGACTCAAGGCACAGCTGGCACGGGCAGGCGTGCCATTCACTGAGGTGGACATCGAGGCTGATGCATCGGCAGCTGCCCTGGT
>JBAYUM010000164.1:0-4703 GCA_041675125.1 Candidatus Nanopelagicales bacterium | reverse complement strand
CAGGAGGTCCATTGCGCGCTCCACGTCCTCGATCGAGGCGGCCCCTGCTGCGATCAGGACAGGCTTGCCCAGGTCAGCGATGACCTGCAGCTCCTCAAGCCAGTTGATGTCGCCCGATCCGACCTTGAAGGCATTCAGGAAAGGATCGAGGTGCGCGACGGCCTCGAGGTCGTACGGGGCGGACATGAACTCGATCCCGATCTGCTTCGCATGAGCCGCGAGCACTGCGGTCCAGTCCCATGAGACGGCAGCATCGTCGTAGACCTCGAACACGGACTTGGTCCAGGCGGCCTGGTGATCCTGCTGCCCGCCGAGGGCCTTGAATCCGTAGTCGGAGACGATATGGGCCGCCCGGAAGTGCTGGAACTTGGCGCAGTCGGCGCCGGCGTCCTTGGCCAGGGTCATCAGTGCCAGAGCACGATCGAGGTCGCCATCGTGATTCGCTGCGATATCGGCGATGAAGTAGGTGGGCTGGTCTGGGCCGACCACTCGGTCACCTAGTTGGAACGATTGCACACGGGCCTCCGGAACTCGGGTTGCGGGCAATGGTACGGACGGGTCGATCAGGCCGCGCTCGGCCGCGGTGAGATTGTCGAGGATTTCTTCATAGGATGCGCTAATGAGGCAAAGGGCGTGGTGGTTGCTGCCGATTGCCTTCTTCATCATGTGTGCGGGCTGGGCAGTCACCTCTCCCGTGGGCTCAGCGCCCGACGATGACTATCACCTGAGCTCGATCTGGTGCGGGCAGGGCGAGCGTGCCGGCGTCTGCGAGGTCGATCCGGCCGTGCCGAACACCCGCAAGGTTCCGCGCAATGTGGTCGATGCGTCAGACTGCTTCCGCTGGATGAGCGACATCACGGCCAAGTGCCAGTGGGCCACCAAGAACGACACCACGATGATCTGGACTGAGCGGGTCAACGACATCCAGGGCCTGTACCCACCGGTCTTCTACAAGGCGATGTCGGTCTTCGTCGGGCCAAAGCTCGAGCGGTCCGTCGTGTCCATGCGACTGGCCAATGCGCTCATCGCTGCCTTGCTGCTCGCGGCGATCATGCGCCTGACTCCCAAGGGCATCGCATCGGCTGCAGCCCTGGCCATTCCCGCCACCTTCATCCCACTGGGCATCTTCGTCACAGCCTCGACCAACCCCAGTTCGTGGACGATCATGGGCATCGCGGGCTTCTGGGCCTTCGCGCTGTCCTGGCTCCAGTGGACCAAGCCCGACGATGACCATGATCTGGGCACCGGGAGGCGTTTCGACCGCCGAGGGATCCTGCTTGCGACCGGAACGGTGCTCAGTGCCGGACTGGCGATGAGCAGCCGGGTGGATGCCAATGCCTACATCGTGCTCACCAGCATCGTCGTCCTGACGCTCTACGGATGGCGCAAGGCCTGGCTCCAGCGCGCGCGAATCATCACTCTTGGGGTGCTGTGCCTCGTGGCGATCGTGCTGTACTTCACCGTCTCGTCGGCCGCGCTGCTGGGCACGGGTGGGGGCACCTCGGCCGCTGGCGAGGCGGATTCAGGCATCGGGCTGCTGCTCACCAACATCACCGAGCTCCCGCAGCTCTTCCAGGGCATCGTGGGTGGCTCGCTCGGCTGGTTCGACACCAATATGCCGGCGATCGTGACCTTCATCGGCGTGCTGATCCTCGGGGCCCTGCTGTACCGCGGCCTCGCCCAGGCCAATACCCGCCAGATCGTGGCCATGTCCATCGCGGCAAGCGCGCTGGTCCTCGTGCCGCTGGCCTATCTGCAGTCCCAGCACCTCAATGTCGGCGAGCTCGTGCAGCCCCGCTACATCCTGCCGCTGCTGACCGTGCTCGTCGCAACGGCGGGCCTGAGCTCGAATCCGGCCCGTCGCCTCACCCTGCCCAAGGCACCCGCGATCGTCATGGGAGCCCTGCTCTCGGTGAGTGCGATGGTGGCCTACTGGACCAATATCCAGCGCTACATCGCCGGTCAGGAGCATCCGCTCATCGAGGGAACGCTGCCGATCAAGTGGAACCCGCTACTCGGGCTGCCCCTGATCCCGGTCAATGTCATCACGGCCATCGCCACGGGGATCTGGGTGATCGGCCTGTTCATGTGGGCGCGCACGGCCGTGGATCGCCCGGCCTCGAAGTAGCCGTGGACTACCGTTGCTCCCCATGACGGCGAAGCACACGCTCGTGGCCATCCCGGCCTGGAACGAGCAGGAGTCGATCGCCGAGGTGATCGCCAAGGTGCAGGAGCACCGCCCCGACGCTGACATCCTGGTGGTCAATGACGGCTCAAGCGATGACACTGCCAAGGTGGCCCTGGAGGCAGGCGCTGCCGTGGTCTCCCTACCGTTCAATGTGGGCGTCGGCGGCGCAATGCGAACGGCGTTCCTGTACGCCAAGCGCGAGGGCTACACCGCCATGGTCCAGGTCGATGCGGATGGTCAGCATGACCCCGCCGACCTCGATCGGGTGCTCGACGGCCTGGCCGAGGCGGATGTGGTCGTCGGAACACGGTTCCATCCGAACTCCATGTACTTCGTCGGCGGACCGCGCCGCTGGGCGATGGTGCTGCTCTCCAAGTCGCTGAGCAGAATGAATCGACGCACGATCTCCGATCCGACCTCGGGCTTTCGCAGCGCAGGTCCGCGGGCCATCGACCTGTTCGCCGTCGAATACCCGGCCGACTACCTGGGCGACACGGTCGGCTCGCTGGCCATCGCCATTCGCCATGGACTGACGATCCACGAGACCCCGGTCACCATGTACTTCCGTCAGGCCGGCCGGCCCAGCAAGAACGCCATCTGGTCCGCGCTGTACCTGGGCCGGGCCACTCTCGCGATCATCGCGACGACAGCCAAATCGAAGAAGACCCCAAGGAGCGATGTCGCGTGACCGCAAATGTCCTTGCGGGACTGACCGCCATCATCACCTTCGTCTTCGTCTTCAGCTTGCTGCGCAGGGGTGCGCTTCGCGAGAAGTACGCAGTGCTCTGGCTGTTCTTCTCCGGCGCAGCGCTGTTCTTCGCGGTTGTGCCCGGTGCACTGGACTGGCTGGCGCGCAGCGTCGGCGTGGCAACACCGGTCAACCTGCTGTTCTTCGTCACGGTGGTGCTGCTGGTGCTCGTCAGCGTGCAGTTGAGCTACGAGCTGAGCCGGCACGAGATGCGCATCCGCAGGCTCGCCGAGGAGGTGGCCCTCCTGCAGGAGGAGATCGAGCAGCTCCGGGAGCACCGTGACAACTGAGCCAGTGCTGATCATGGCCTTCAACCGCCCTGATCACCTGCGCATCCTGTTGATGCGCCTGCGCGAGGTGCAGCCCTCGAACATCTATGTGTCGATCGACGGCCCGCGCACCTCTCGCCCGGGCGAGGCCGACAAGGTGCTGGAGTGCCGCAGGCTGGTAGCGAGCATCGACTGGCCCTGTGAGGTCAGGACCAATTACCAGGACGAGAACCTGGGCTGCGGATTGGGAGTCTCGACCGCAATCTCCTGGTTCTTCTCGCAGGTCGAGCGCGGCATCATTCTCGAGGACGACATCATCCCGCACCCCACCTTCTTCCCGTATTGCACCGAGCTGCTCGATCGTTACGAGCACGACGAGCGGGTGTTTGCGATCTCGGGCTGCAACTTCGTTCCAGCAGAGGCGTTGAGCCATCCGCAGCAGGCGTATCGGTTCTCCCAGGTGCCGCATATCTGGGGCTGGGCGACCTGGCGACGCTCGTGGCAGCAGCACCAGCTCGATATCGCCGGGTGGCGGCATCAGCTCCCGCCGACCAAACTGTGGGCCCGCTCCGGGCGCTCGCTCCCGGCCTCGGTCTACTGGGCCAGCACCTTCGAGCTGCTTGCGCGCAAGGAGGTCGATACCTGGGACGGCCAGCTGGTGCTCGCCAGCATGGTGTCGCATCAGCTCACGGCCACGAGCAATGTGAACCTGATCGAGAACATCGGCTTCGGCGAGACTGCGACGCACACGGTCGAGGATCGCAATGAACTGCAGCCGGTCACGGCGATGTCGCTGCCGACCGAGCCGATCGGGGTCGAGCTCGACCACAAGGCTGATCGATGGACGCGCAAGCATCACTTCAGGGCGACCTGGCGGGGAATGCTCGATCAAGCGGACAGGTACCGTAAGCAGCGTCGAGGGAGAAAATCGTGACGATCGCCAAGGGGCGTGCGCTGGTGACCGGCGGGGCAGGCTTCATCGGCTCGCACTTGTGCGAGCGGCTGTTGAACGACGGCTACGACGTTCTTTGCGTTGACAACTACTACTCGTCAACCAAGGACAACATCGCGCATCTGCTGGGCAATCCACGCTTCGAGGTGATGCGCCATGACGTGACCTTCCCGCTGTACGTGGAGGTCGACGAGATCTACCACCTCGCTTGCCCAGCATCACCGATCCACTACCAGCGGGATCCCGTGCAGACCACCAAGACTGCAGTCCACGGCTCGATCAACATGCTGGGCCTGGCCAAGCGCACCAATGCGAAGATCCTGCTGACCTCTACTTCGGAGGTCTATGGCGATCCGCTCGTGCACCCCCAGACCGAGGACTACTGGGGCAATGTGAATCCGATCGGTCCGCGAGCCTGCTATGACGAGGGCAAACGAGCCGCTGAAACCCTCTTCTTCGACTATTACCGCCAGCACAGCCTGCAGATCAAGGTCGTACGGCTGTTCAATACCTATGGACCGCGCATGCATCCGCATGATGGCCGTG
>JBAYUM010000163.1:0-4720 GCA_041675125.1 Candidatus Nanopelagicales bacterium | reverse complement strand
TCCAGGCGCAGCGGGATGTTCTCAGCGCCCGGTGGCCGACGATTCTCATCGGCGAACTCAGCGTCGGTCATTGCGCCGCTTCCCGGCTTGGGCATCCGGCGGCGGAACTCCTGACCATCGACATAGACGGTCTCCCACAGGCCATCAGCGTCCTTGACACTGCGCGGCATGCGCTCGGCCAGATCCTTCGGCAGACGCGTCTGGAAAAGGTCGTCGGGCTCGACAAAATGAGAGTCACCGGAGTTCGCCCAGATCTTTCCCATGATGTACCTCCCATGTCGGCGGGTCCACTCCTCGCCGCTAGCCATCACATGGTCACCCAAGCCCAGCCGCATCACATAGGGACCTTTGGCCCAATTGGCAGGGTCTAACGACAGCCACGCTTATGCTCACGGCGTGACCACGAAGGTGCGACGCATCCTGCTCGTCCTGGTGGGCCTGTGCGCGATTGCCGCCCCGGCCACTGCCGCGCCGACATTGATGCGCGGCACGCCGGTTCCAGGCGAGGCCTTCGCCACCCAGCTCATCGTGCTGGGAACGAGTACCTATGAACTGTGCAGCGCAGCCGTCTGGAAGCCTCGGGTGCTCCTCACCGCCGCCCATTGCCTGACAGACACCGGATCGAGTGTTGCCGCAACCAGCAATCGCATCTTCGTGATGCCGCCTGGGGTGGGCAGCGTCGCGGTCTATGCGTCCGGTCCGGTGGGCGCGGCTCCTGTGCGGGTCACGGGCGCATATCTCGGCCAGCAGTACGCAGAGACGTCAAAGGTCGTCGTGGGCAATGACATCGCCGCCATCACCCTTGACGCAGACCTCGCCCAGTCGTCGTTCACCCGCCTGGCCGATCGCACCGAGATCGCTGCATGGGCCAGATCGCAGCACGAGACAACGATCATCGGCTACGGCATCACCAGCCCGAGCGATACGACGCCGTCACTTCCGCGCACGGCAGGCTTCCAACTGGCCGAAGTTCAGACTGACCGGCGAGGCACGAATGGATGGACGACATGGTCGAATCCGATTAACGGCGTTGACACCTGCCCGGGCGACAGTGGGGCTCCGCAATTCGTCTCAACGCCGACAAGCACGCTCCTGCTGGGGGACATAGCCGGTGGCAACTGCACGGGTCAACCACGCACGGCTGAGGCCTTTGCGGCAATGACCTACCTGGAGGTGCTCAACCCTGCTCTGACGGCAGCCGGCTACCCGACAATCCCCAGTGCCCCGCAAGAGATCATCGCAACGAGGATTGGCGACACCGAGACCGTGTGGTGGGCGATGCCACGCATCTCACCTGAGACCGTCACCTCCTTCGAGGTGCGTGATGCAAGCGGAACGACTCTTTGCACCTCGACCCAGCCTTACTGCACCTTTGCCGCCAAGAGCGACCTCACGATTCGCAGCATGAATTCGCAGGGCGAGGGTGACGCAGAGACCGTTCCTGAAGCATCACCTGTGCGTCCTGAGCCACCGAGTGTGCAACGGGTCAATGGGCTGGTGCGATTCACGATTTCGGCACTGCGGTATCCAGTCGTGTCGGGCTATCGCGTCATCGATCAATCCGGAAAGGTCGCCTGCCGCATCACCAAGCCCGCCGTATCGATGAACTGTGCCGCCAAGCTCAAGCGCGGCAACTACCGCTTCACCGTCAGTGCAAGCACCCCTCAGGGTCGAACCACGGAGTCCCTCCCGACGCATGGCATTCTGATCGACTAGCACAGTCAGCCCCGATCGAGGTCCGTATTCGTCTCAAGTGACAGGCGCCGGATCTCCAGTTGCTCGAGCATCGGTCGCACGATCGAGTCAGGGAGCCCCTCATCGGTTCGAATGCGCAGGAGTTCCTCCTGCTCCGCATGCAGCATGAGCCGCGCCAGGTCTGATCGTTCAGTGATGCTGCCCTGCACCGCCAGGCCCTGCTCGTCGTCCAAGGCAGCAAGCCGCAGGTCGATGGCCTGCTGCAGCGGCTCAACCACCTCGCTTGCTATCGACTGGCCCTGGAGGGTGGACTGCTCGACTGCGTCATTGAGCTGCGCGGCGGCGGCAAGGACGAGTGCAGTCTCGACATGGCGGATCAGCTCTGTTTCATCAGCCTCAGGCAGTTTCAGCAGGCGCGCGAGGGGGCCCATCGTCGACGACAGCACGAGGGTGATCACGATGACCCCGAAAGTCGTCGCGAGGATGAGGTTCCTGAACGGCAATGCCTCACCGGAATCCATGGTGAGCGGAATCGAGAAAGCCGCCATGCCTGAGACCGGTCCGCGGGCACCTGACCACGCACCGACAAAGGCCACCCGCCATTCATCGGGTTGACGAGCCTTGCGCAGCCACATCATCCCCGTGATGAAGAAGAGTCTGGTTGCGATGAGAGCGACCACGATGATGGCCGCCAGAATCGCTACCTGAAGGCGCTCATGAGGTTCCAGGACATCGAAGGTGTCGGGCAGTTCCAGCCCGACCAGGAAGAATGCCATCGCCTTCAGCACGAACGTCACATGCCGCCAGAGCGACACCCCATCGATGCGACTGACCTGCCGGGAGTCTGAAGTCTGCGAGTGTGCGACGAACAGGGCGGCAACGACGACTGCCAGGATTCCGGAGCCTTCGAAATGCTCGGCCAGGTAGTAGAGGATGAACGGCGCAATCAGCGTGATGCTGTTGGCAGCCACCGAGTCGTTGCTCTTGGCGATCACGAACGAGAGCAGCCAGCCACCCGCGAGCCCGACGCCGACGCCGACGAGAACCGCGAGCACGAAGACCAACCCGACCTCGATCACGGTGATGCTTCCAGCTGTTGCTGCCACCACCGCGACGCGCAGGGCCGTCAGGCCCGAGCCGTCGTTGACCAGGCTCTCGCCCTCGAGGATCGAGACTGCCCAGCGCGGCAGGCCGACCTTGCGCGCGATCGAACTCACCGCAACTGCATCCGTCGGCGCGAGGACGGCACCGAGTGCGCAGCCGAGCGCGATGGGCATGCCCACCAACCATGAACTCAGGAATCCGACGACTGCAGTGGTCAGGAGCACCAGGCCCACAGCCAGGTACAGCACTTCCCTTCTGACCCGGGCAATATCGAGGTATGAGGAGCCCAGCGCCTCACCGAAGACCAATGGCGCGAGAATCACCAGCAGGACAAGCCCTGGCTCAGGCGGAGCATCAGGTCCAACAGGCAGCAGGCCGAAGATCACGCCTGTGCCCATGACGGGCAGGGACATGCTCCAGCCACGCTGTCGCGCGAATGCGGCAATGACGAGCGCGATCGCAGCCGAAGCCGCGAACCAGGTGAACACCGAATGCATCGGCCTACTCTGGCAGAGCCGTCACTGCGTCAACGACGGCCACGGACTGACGAGACGGCCTACCTCGTCAGTCGAACAGGCAGGAAGCCGACTTCCTGAGTTGGCCCACCTGGCGATGAACCCGAGCCTGGCTGCGGCGCGAAGATGGCGGCGACACGTGCCTTGAGATCGAAGAGCGCAGGGATGGGCACCGCCTTCTCCATCAACGGCTGTGCCTTGTCGAAGGTGCTGTTGATCTCCGGCTGCGTCTTGAACAGCACCGTGGGATCGTCAACGGCGGCCTTCATATAGTCCTGCCAGGCTGCATTGTGCGCGACGTAGGCATCCTGGGCGCGCTTGATATCGCCGTGCCACGGAAGAACGGTCACTCCTGCGACGACATCCCCCGAGGCCGTGATCGCGAATTCCCCGGCGTAGGCGGCCTCTGACAAGGCATTCCAGGCCTTGGTCTTCTGGGCTTCGTTGAGCTTTCCATTGGACCCGTACTCCGTGATGATGCTCTGGATCTGATCGTCAGTCCACTTCATAGCCGATTCGGAATCCTCGACCGATCCGACAAGTGCGCGCATCTCGAGATTCCTCGAGGTCCAGTCCCCGACGACAAGCCCAAGTCCGACGAGCGTGACCAGGAATACCGCGATGCCCAGGATGGGCGGCAGCCAGCGGGACAGTTTCATGCACCCATCATCCACTACTCGATGTCTTGGCCCGGTGCGCCCCGAACCGCTAGCGTGTGTTGATGTGTTGACTCCTGAGGCAACTCGACGGTACGCATCGCTCCTTGACGAGATCTCACGCCAGTACGCGTCCATCCCGCAGGGCACCACGGTTCGCCTTGCCAAGCGCACATCCAATCTCTTTCGACCCCGCGCTGCCCTGACTGCCCCCGGCCTCGATGTCGCTTGCTTCGACGGAGTGCTCGACATCGATACGCGGGCGCGCACCGCCGACGTCCTGGGCATGACGACCTATGAGCATCTGGTGGCCGCAACCCTTCCGCGCGGCTTCATGCCCATGTGCGTTCCGCAATTGCGAACCATCACCCTGGGTGGAGCAGTCACCGGGATGGGGATCGAAGCTGCCAGCTTCCGAGAGGGCGCGCCGCATGAGTCAGTTCTTGAGATGGATGTCCTCACCGGCGCTGGAGAGATACTGACCATCTCAGGGCGCACTGATGATCCACACCGTGACCTGTTCTCCGGCTTTCCGAATTCCTATGGATCACTCGGCTATGCACTGCGCATCAGGATCGAGCTGGAGCCCGTTCAACCGTATGTCCACTTGCGGCATCTGCGATTCGACACTGCAGAAGCACTGACGGCGGCTATCACCACCATCACCTCTGACAGGTCGCATGACGGTCAGCGCGTCGACTTCATCGACGGCACGGTCTTCTCCTCCTGCGAGCACTACCTGACAATCGG
>JBAYUM010000162.1:0-4748 GCA_041675125.1 Candidatus Nanopelagicales bacterium | reverse complement strand
CCAGTGACAGCCCCAAGCACAGCGAGCCACAGAACGGTGGCAGTGCCGGTCAGGAACAGCACTGCAATCGTCATCACGACCAGGCCGAGCACGGTGTCCGACATGAAGATGACCCGGGCCCTGCCGAACCGGTCTGCGATCACCCCGCCGATAGGCAGGACCAGGACGACAGGGATGGCCTGCGCAGCAAGGACGATGCTGAGCGACGTGGCATCGGTGCCAGGCAGCGCGAGTACGCCGAAGGCAAGCGCGATAGGTGCCATGCCGTTGCCGAGGTTGCTGATGAACCGCGAGACGAGCAACCTGCGATAGGCCGCGATGCTCAGCACGGAATCCGTTGGCAGCCGTCGCGCGGACATGACCTACGCCGTGGGCCACTGATGCTGCTGGATCCACGAGTGCATGGCAATGGCCGCAGCGGCGCCGACATTGATCGATCGTGTCGAGCCGTACTGGGCGATGGCGAGCAAGGCGTCGCAATTGGCTCGCGCCTCATCGCTCAGGCCGGAGCCCTCCTGGCCGAAGAGCAGGATGCACGCCTCGGGCAGATTCGTGGTCTCCAGGGGAACCGATCCCTGGACATTGTCGAAGCCGAGAATCGGAAGCTGCCGAGACTGGGCCCAGATCCGCAGCGCATTGGCGTCTGCGTGATGGCGCACATGCTGGTATCGATCCGTCACCATGGCACCACGCCGATTCCAGCGCTTCCTGCCGACGATATGGATCTCGGCGGCCAGAAACGCATTCGCCGTGCGAACGACCGAGCCGATGTTGAAGTCGTGCTGCAGGTTCTCGATGGCCACATGGAAGCCATGGCGGCGTCGGTCCAGTTCGGAGACGATGGCATCAAGGCGCCAATAGCGAAACTCGTCAATCACATTGCGCCGGTCGCCGGTCGCCAGCAACTCGGGATCAAGTCGCGGATCGTCGGGCCACGGAAGGGAATGTGGTCCAACTCCCACCGAGGATTCATGGAGATCCACAGCTGCGACGATAGCCTGCGGTCGTGAATCTTGTGATGACGGCTGCCGTCTCCGTGCAGGCATTGGGACCAAGCTGGCTGAACCCGCAGGAGTTGCTCACGAATCTCGGAGACGTGGCCTTCTGGGTCGTGCTCGGCATCATCTTCGCCGAGTGCGGGATCCTGCTGGGCTTCTTCCTGCCCGGCGACTCCCTCCTGTTCATCACCGGGCTGTTCATCGCCCAGGGCTCGATTCATCTCAACCTCGGCGTGGCAACTGTGCTGCTGATGATCGCGGCGATCGCCGGCAACATCACTGGCTACTGGATCGGCAAGAAATCCGGACCAGCGCTGTTCAGGAAACCGGATTCGCGGCTGTTCAGGCGCGAGTACGTCGACAAGACCCATGCCTTCTTCGACAAGTACGGCGCTCGGGCGATCGTCATGGCTCGATTCGTGCCGATTGTTCGCACCTTCATCACTGCCGTGGCCGGCATCGGCCGAATGGACTTCCGCCAGTACTTCATCTACAGCGCCATCGGCGGAGCACTTTGGGCAGGTGGCATCACCATCGCCGGCTACTACCTGGGAACGAACGCCTGGGTCTCAGCCAATCTCGAGAAGGTGCTCATCCTGATCGTCCTGATCAGCGTCCTGCCAATGGTGTTCGAATACATCCGCCATCGTCGCCAACGGGTGTAGGGCCCTGCTCGCGCCGTCCTACTCCAGGCCGAGATCGGCAAGCGTGTAAGCAGCGCGGTATTCATATCCGCGTTCGATGATCGCCGGGCCGGCCCCACGATCGACGATCACAGCCACGGCAACCGTCCTCGCCCCGACTTCGTCAAGGGCCTCGACTGCGGTGAGCACTGAGCCGCCGGTGGTCGAAGTGTCCTCGACAGCCAGCACGTCGGCACCATCGACATCAGGGCCTTCGATGCGACGCTGCAGCCCATGCGCCTTCTCCGCCTTGCGAACGACGAAGGCATTGAGCACCTCGCCGTTACGTGCGGCATCGTGCAGCATTGCCGCGGCCACGGGGTCAGCTCCGAGCGTGAGCCCGCCAACAGCCGAGTACTTCAGATCAGCGGTGAGCTCTCGCATCACCGCACCCACCAATGGGGCGGCCTGTCCATCCAGGGTCACGCGGCGCAGGTCGACGTAGTAGTCGGCCTCCTTGCCGCTCGAAAGGATCACCTTTCCACGCACCACAGCGCGGTCAATGATGAGTTGGCGAAGCTTTTCCCAGGATTCTGAAGGCACGATGCAACCTTAGTAGGCCGCTATGCGTCACACGGAGATGCCGACGTACCGTAGAACCATGCGAAGACTCTGGATCGTGTCAATCGTCACGATCCTGGGTTTCACCCTCGCAGCACCGGCTCATGCGGCCGTCACGGCAAGACCGGCGATCATCAACGGCTCACCGTCGAACCCCGGCACCTTCAGCTATCTGGCGGCCTTGCTCGACACCTCGAGATACAAGGCCCAGAGCGCCTTCCAGGCCCAGTTCTGCGGTGGTTCGCTCACCACCCCGACCACTGTGGTCACCGCTGCTCATTGCGTAGTCGATCAGCAGTCAGGAGCTCTCACGCAGCCGGCCGCGGTGCTCATCGGCCTGGGACGGTCATTGCAGGACCCCTCCCTTCGGGTGGTCACCGTCACCGCCATCACCGTGCATCCGGGATATTCCATCAAGACGGGCGATGACGACCTCGCCGTGCTGACACTCTCCGCTGCGCAGGCCGACCTGGCCACCATCACTCCCGCGCAGGCGACCGATGCCACTGCGGCGGACGCACCCGGGACGAGGGTCCAGGTTGCCGGATGGGGCGCGATCAGCAATTTCGGCAACTCCTTTCCCGACACCTTTCGCACCGGCGACTTGATCGTGCTGCCTGCGGGAACCTGCGGCCAGGGTCAGAACTACAACTTCAACGGCCTGACCTTCCTCGGCTACAACGTCGGGGAGGCCAATCCGCTCACCATGCTCTGCGCCATCGGCGTGAGCGCCACAGGTGCGATCATCGACAGCTGCCGAGGCGACTCGGGCAGCCCCTTGGTGTCCGGAGACGGAACTGCAGCACGACTGGTCGGCGTCGTCAGCTTGGGCCTGAACTGTGCAACTCGCCATCCAGGGGTCTACACGAAGGTCACGGCAATGAGCGACTTCCTGCGATCCACCGGGGCGCTCGGCGGACTCGCCCCACCGGATGCGCAGGTGACCCCGCTCAATGAGCGTGTGCGCATCACCTTCCCCGCCAATGCACAGAACTCCATGTTCACCACCTTCACGGCGAGCATTGCCGACGCAACCGGCTTCGAGCCCAAGCTGTGCACTGCGGCTCCGATCGGCAATGGCCTGGCAGCCTCGTGCGACATCACCGGTCTGACCAATGGATCCGCCTACAGCGTGTCGGCGACGGCCACGAGTTCAACCGGAACCTCAAGTGCCAGTGGGTCATTCACCGTCGTGCCGCTCGCAGTTCCCGATGCCGTTCGCATCAAGAGCCTGTCGGTCTCGGGCAAGCGAGCAGCATTCGTCGTAGCACGGTCCAAAGGCAACGGCAGCGAACTCAAGGCGACGCGCATCTCGTGCCTGCCGCTGGCCGGCGGACCCGGGCGCAGCGCGAAGATCAAGGGCGATCGAGCCACCCTCCGGCACCTGGCCCGTGCTGACTACGCCTGTGCCGTGACAGCCCGCAATGAACTCGGCACCACCCGCGGACCAGAGCGACTGCTGCACATCACGGCATAGGCGCTAGCGTCCTGCCCATGGCCCGACGTCGACCACCACTCGTGGCACGCATGGGGCCGCACACCACCTCCATCTTCGGAGAGATGTCCAGGCTGGCCACCGAGCTTGGTGCCGTGAATCTGGGTCAGGGCTTCCCTGATACCGATGGACCCGAGGCATTGAAGAACGCGGCCATCGCGGCGATCAACGACGGCCGGGGCAATCAGTACCCACCCGTGAACGGTCTGCCGCAACTGCGATCGGCGATTACGGCTCATCAGGCTCGCTTCTACGGCATCTCGCTCGACCCCGACACCGATGTCGTCGTCACCACAGGAGCATCCGAGGCCATCGCCGCCTCAGTGCTGGCACTGATCGAGCCCGATGACGAGGTCGTGGTGTTCGAGCCCTGGTTCGATGTCTATGACGCGGTGATCGCTCTGGCACGTGGCATTCGCGTTGGCGTTCCGATGAATGTCGATGGCCTGCGCCCGAATCTCGAACGACTGGCCGAGGCCATCACCTCGCGCACGAGAGTCATCCTGCTGAATTCGCCGCACAACCCGACCGGCATGGTGTTCACTCGAGAGGAGCTCCAGGTCGTTGCGGATCTGGCGATCAAGCATGACCTGATCGTGATCTCCGATGAGGCGTACGAGCACCTGTGGTTCGATGCCAATGCGCACGTGCCCATCGCTACCCTTCCCGGGATGCATGAGCGCACGATCACCGTGGGCTCAGGCGGCAAGACCTTCTCCTTCACCGGCTGGAAGGTCGGTTGGGCCAGCGGACCACAGGACCTCATCACAGCCGTGCGAACAGTGCGCCAGCACCTCTCCTATGTCTCCGGGGGACCGTTCCAGTGGGCCCTGCTCACGGGGCTGCAACTCCCTGACGAGTACTTCACCGAATTCCGAGCCGATCTCGCAGGCAGGCGCGACCTGCTGTGCAAGGGCTTGGAAGACCTCGGATTTGCCGTGGTCTGGCCGCAGGGCACGTACTTCGCCACCACGGATGTGCGCTCAATGGGATACGAGAACGGACTCGACT
>JBAYUM010000161.1:0-4801 GCA_041675125.1 Candidatus Nanopelagicales bacterium | reverse complement strand
GAGCCCTGGCTGCTCACCTGCACCCTGCTGACCCGGGCAGCAACACCCGATCTGGCAAGAATTCATGACCGCATGCCCGTGATCGTGCCGCCGCATCAGTGGGACTGGTGGCTGGACAACGCCCAGCGGGTGGATGTCAATGAACTGGCCCCAGCCGTGCTGGAGGCCCATGCGGTCTCGACTGCGGTGAACTCGTCGCGATCCAGTGGCCCGGCCCTGATCGAGCCCATCGCCTTCGACTGGGAGTAGGCCAGCCCTCGGTCATTCTTTGCGGGGTCGCCCTCTCAGGCTTGACGATTGTCAGTCATCGTGGCTACCGTGCCCTTGTTCGAACATATGTTCGATACTTCTTGGGCCTTGCTTCGCGGTCAGGCCCGAGGACCTGCGGCTTTGCCGGGCTCGCCTCGACCCCGGGTCCGGCGAAGCCCAGGTGGTCGAATCGGGTCGCTCGGGTCGAGAGCACACGCCTGCGACCCGGGAGACCACCATGCTGTTCTCGTCTGCATCTGCTGTTGCTGGGCCATGCGCATGTCGTTGACCTGGCCGCATCTTCGAGTGACCTCGAGCTACTCCCTGCGCTATGGCACGGCAACACCGCAACGCATTGCAGAACGCGCCGCCGCCGATGGACACAAGGTCATCGCGCTGACCGATCGCGACGGTGTCTACGGTGCCGTGCAATGGGTGATGGCCTGCGAGAGCGCTGGCATCAGGCCTGTCGTCGGCGTCGATCTTGCAGTCGTTCCTGTTGTCGCTGACGCGCCCTCTTCTGCACGTGCGCGTCGAGAGACAACCAGACAGAAGGCTCACACGGTCGAGGAACTGCCGCGTGTCGTGTTTCTCGCACTCGGCTCTGCCACTGGCTGGGCTTCCCTGTGCCATCTGATCTCAGCAGCGCACGCCAACGTAGAGAGTTACGGCACGCCTGTGCTGGAAGCCGCCGATGTGCTCGCCCATCACTCCGGCGTCGTTGCCCTGCTCGGGCCTGACTCAGAGCTTGGCCTGCACCTGCTGCATGGTCGCCTGCGTGCTGCCGCACAGACACTGACGCACTGGCGTTCAGTGACCGGCCCTGGGCTCGCCGTTGCCATCGGCAACCACAATCGCCCGCGCAAGCAGGCGTGGTCCGCCCTGCATGCCGCTCGCATGTGGGAATGGGCACGAAGCCAGGGCATGCGCGTGGTGTTCACCCACAGTGCCCGCTATCTCGATGCCGCGGATGCGCGCACTGCCGACATTCTCGATGCCACCCGACGCATGGGACGGGTCAAGGACCTTCGCCTGCTCGCCAACAACGGCCAGGCCGCATTGGCCTCCCCCACTGACCTGGATGCGCGAGTGCAGGAGATAGCGCAACTGGCAGGCATGGCCCCGGCATTGCTGCATCGCGATACATGGGCCCTGATGGAGAGCTGCTCGCTGGACGGCAGGCGTGATCTCGGATTGGAGTCCACCTTCGTCCCCACCCTCGATGTCCTCACCGGAGCATCCGTGCAAGCGGATGAGGCGACTCAGGCACAAGCGCTCCTCCGGGCTCGCTGCGAGCAGGGCATCCCTCAGCGATACCCCTTGATGCGGGACCAGCGCAGGGTCATGGACCGCCTTGATGATGAGCTCCACATCGTGCAGAGGCTGGGCTTCGGCGGCTACTTCCTCACCGTGGCCGAGGTGGTGGATCTCATCCGAGCGCAGCAGGTGCGCGTAGCTGCCCGCGGCTCCGGTGCGGGCAGCCTGATCAACTACCTGCTGCGCATCAGCGATGTCGACCCGCTGGCGCATGGACTGGTGTTCGAGCGATTCCTCTCCCCCATGCGCAAGGTCCTCCCCGATATCGATATCGACGTGGAGTCCGCACGTCGCCTCGAGGTGTACGACCTGATCTACGAGCGCTTCGGGGCATCGCGCGTCGCCTGCGTGTCGATGATGGAGACCTACCGGGTGCGACAGGCCGTGCGCGACGTGGGGGCGGCCCTGGGGATGGATCCTGGCGAGATTGACAGCTTCGCCAAGGCCTTCCCGCATATCCGAGCCCGCAATGCCCGCTCGGCTCTCGCGGATCTCCCCGAACTGCGGAGCAGCCGCTTCGGAGCACTTGCCGCACAGGGCAGGCTCGATGCCTTCCTCGATCGGGTCGAGGCCCTGGATGGCCTGCCGCGGCATCTGGCCCTGCACCCCTGCGGGGTTCTGCTCTCCAATGCGACGCTGCTGGATCGCACGCCCGTGCAGGCCAGCGCAGCGGGCTACCCGATGAGCCAGTTCGACAAGGACGACGTGCAGTACATGGGCCTGCTCAAGCTCGATGTCCTGGGGGTGCGCATGCAATCAGCCATCGCCTTCGCCCTCAGCGAGATCAAGCGCACCCAGGAGGCCCCAGTTGACCTTGCAACCGTGCCACTGGACGACGCGGCAACCTTCGAGCTGATCCAGTCCACGCACACCCTTGGCTGCTTTCAGATCGAGTCACCTGGCCAACGGGAGTTGATCGGCAAGTTCTCCCCCAAGACCTTCAGTGACCTCATCACCGATATCTCGCTCTTCCGTCCGGGACCAATGAAGAGCGACATGATCACTCCGTTCCTGCAGTCCCTGCACGGATGGACCACGCCGCACTTCATTCACCCCGTCCTGCAAGAGATCCTCAAGGAGACCGAAGGCGTCGTCATCTTTCACGAGCAGGTCATGCGCATCGTGGCGGCGATGACTGGCTGCACACTTGCCGATGCCGACGAGGTGCGACGCAAGATGGAAACACCTGCGGGGATCGAAGAGGCATACGACTGGTTCCGTCCCCTCGCACTGGAACACGGCTATGCATCCTCGACAGTCGACCAGGTATGGACCGTGCTGCATGCCTTCGCATCCTTCGGATTCTGCAAGGCCCACGCAGCCGCATTCGCCCTGCCCACGTATCACTCCGCTTGGCTCAAGACGCATCATCCGGCGGCGTTCTACGCCGGGATCCTGACCCATGACCCCGGGATGTATCCCAAGAGACTGCTCATGGCAGATGCGCGTAATTTCGGAGTGCAGATACTCGGCCTGGACATCAACCAGTCAGGCGACACCTACCGAGTGGTCGAAGCGCATGGCGGCGAGGCCCTACGCGTGCCATTCACTGAAGTGAAGGGCATCAGCGATGCGGAAGTCGCACGACTCATCAGCGGTCAGCCCTACACCGGGCTCTCGGATGCCTGGCATCGATCAGGGATCAGCAGGCCAATCGCTGAGCACCTCGTGCTCCTCGGTGCATTCGATGCTCTCTATGGCATCGACATCCGTAGGCGCACCCGTCCGCGTACCCAAGTCAGTCGGATCGATCTCCTCACGCATGTCGACACATTGGTCCGACATCCTCAACAGGTCAGTGCAGGACAGTTATGCCTGGACACCAGCGGCGACCTCGATGAGGTGCCCGTCTCAGGCTGGCGCGAGATGACACCCGGTAGTGCCGTGCAGACGGAGCTGGAATTACTGGGCCTCGACGTGAGCCAGCACGTCATGGACTTCTACGCACCAATGCTGGTGCAGTTGGGCGTCACCCCTGCCAAGGACCTGCTGGACTGCCACTCCGAACGGGAGATCCTGATCGCCGGCGTCAAGGTGGCCACCCAGACCCCAGGCATCCGCAGCGGCAAGCGCGTGGTCTTCCTGACCCTCGATGATGGCACCGGACCTGCTGACGCAACCTTCTTCGAGGATTCGCAGACCCCTTATGCGAGCACCGTCTTTCAATCGTGGCTGCTCATCGTGCGCGGCCATGTGCGCCGCACAGGAGAACGTGGCGTCTCCATCCGAGCAACCGGAGCATGGGAGCTCGGTGCTCTTGACAGGCAATGGAGGGAAGGGGAAGTGGACCAGATACGCGACAGGCTGCTCAACGAGCGGCCAGCACCCCCTGCACCGCAAAGTAAGCGCAAGCACGTCATGTCCAACGGATATCAACTCTCGCCATATGCCGATGTGCAGCCCGCAGGACCGACAGTCAAGCTGTATCACTCAAGCCAAGGCAGCAGTGGCCGTTGACCTGCGATCCGACACTGGCCACCACCGCCGGATGACGAGAGGTAACGTGAGGGCGAAAGACCCTGTCCAGCGGAACTGGACTCGGCAATCATGTACTCAGAAGCACGAGTGAATCAAGAGGAGATGACGCACGATGCGTACCAAGAACATGCATCACGCCGGTATCGGCGCAGCACCAGTGATCGCGGCGATCGACTTCAACCAGGCGCAGTTGTGGCTGCTCACGTCCTCCACGGACGAGACGAGCACGAGGGTCTCTGGAGTGTCGCCTTTTGGGCTCCACAAGGTTCATAGCACTCGGGTCGGCGGCGAGAAGCTCCATCAGGGCAGTTCGGATACTGCTTACTGGGAGGCCGTTGCCCAAGCACTGAAGGATGCCACTGACATTCTGCTTCTCGGGCACGGCAAGGGGAAGTCCAATGCCAGCCATGTCTTCGCTGGCTATCTCGAATCACATCACCCAGATCTCGCCCACAAGGTGATCGGTGAACTTCGGTGCGATATCGACTCCCTGACCGATGCTCAATTGATCAGTTTCGGCAGGCGCTTCCTCGACGATCTCGACGTGCTCGCCTGACGGCACAGCATCCAGTTCGTTCGCTCGTCCCACGGCAGGCCCAGGGTGGTCTGGCTGTGGGATGATGGCCGTCCGGATCTGAAGACAGCGGAGACTCATGTTGCCCTTGCACCGCAATGCTCATCCGGTGAGCATCAGCGATGCCGAGCGCGCTGCCTACCGGTACTCGCTGGTCAAGAGCGAGTCACCGTGGATAGCCGG